>NZ_CP016294.1:0-102500 GCF_001704155.1 Stenotrophomonas rhizophila
CACGAAACAGGTGGTGATGAACGAGCCCAGCGCCATGTGCGCCAGCCGGTACGGGAAGGAGGGGTTGAACACGACCTGCCACCAGTCCTGCGGCACCACGATGCCATCGATGATGGCGTGCCCGGCCGGGGTCTGCAGCCAGCTGTTGGACGAGAGGATCCAGAAGGTGGACACCAGCGTGCCCAGCGCCACCATGCAGGTGGACAGGAAATGCAGGCGCGGCGAAACCTTGCCCCAGCCGAACATCATCACGCCCAGGAAGCTGGCCTCCAGGAAGAACGCGGTGAGCACCTCATAGGTGAGCAGCGGCCCGATCACGCTGCCGGCCACCTGGCTCAGGCGCGGCCAGTTGGTGCCGAACTGGAAGGCCATGACGATGCCACTGACCACGCCCATGCCGAAGGACACCGCGAAGATCTTCTGCCAGAAGAAGTACAGCTCGCGCCAGATCGGCTTCTTCGTGCGCAGCCACTGGCCCTCCACGAAGGCCAGCCAGCTGGCTGTGCCGATGGTGAAGGCCGGAAACAGCACATGGAAACTGATCACGAACCCGAACTGGATCCGCGACAACAACAACGCGTCCAAGCGACGCCTCCGCAGCATTCTCTGGAATCCGCACCAGTCTGGGCCGATTTCCGTGAAGAGGGCATGCGACCCGGTGACGCGCTGCTTCACTTTGTCGCAGCCACGCAGGGCGTGGCTCTACGCACGACAGCCCGATTGCGGCCACGCATCATTCGACGGCCGATGACCGGGCTGGGGGAGAGCCCCCTTTTTGTTAAAGGGGGCGCGCCGAAGGCGCGGGGTATAGGAAGAAATGCCCCGCACAGGTCATGGGCGCCGCCCATGACCTGTGGCCCCCTCCCGCGCGCGTTGCGGCTGCTACGCTTGGCGGGTTTTCCTTTACGGTGCTGCCCGCAATGCCCAGAACGCTGCCCTTGTCCCTGCTGCTGCTTGCCGCCCTTGGCGGCGCGGCCCACGCGGCACCGACGCCGATCACCATTGAACAGGCCATGGCCGACCCGGACTGGATCGGTCCGCCGGTCGAGAGCGCCTGGTGGTCGTGGAACAGCCAGCAGGTGGAGTACCAGCTCAAGCGCACCGGCAGCCCGGTCCGCGATACCTTCCGCCAGCCGATCAACGGCGGTACCGCCACCCAGGTCGCCGATGACCAGCGCGGCAGCCTGGACGTGGACGCCCCGGTGTACGACAGCGCCCGCCAGCGCAGCGTGTTCGTGCGCAACGGCGACGTGTTCCTGCGCGACCTGCGCAGCGGCGCGCTGACCCAGCTCACCCGCAGCACCGAGAAGGCCAGCGCGGTCAACTTCGCCCGCGACGGCGGGGTGATCTGGCGCACCGGCCAGAACTGGTTCCACTGGACCGCCGCCGGCGGCGTGCAGCAGGTGGCCAGCCTGAAGGCCGAAAAGAATCCGGACGATGCGCCCAAGGCCGACGTGCTGCGCGAACAGCAGCTGCGCACCCTGGCCACGCTGCGCAACGACCGCGCCCAGCGCGACGCACTGAAGGAGCAGGAAGCCAGCTGGCGCCGCGCCGACAGCACCCGCGCGCCGGGCCCGGTGTACCTGGGCGCCGATGTGGAGATCGTCGACAGCGCGCTGTCGCCCGATACCCGCAGCCTGATCGTGGTGACCAAGCCGAAGAGCTTCGATGAAGGCCGCGGCGGCAAGATGCCCAAGTACGTGACCGAATCGGGCTACGAGGAGTTCGAGGACACCCGTACCCGCGTGGGCCGCAACGACCCGGAACCGAACGCGCTGTGGCTGGTAGACGCCGTCACCGGCACGGTCAAGCCGCTGTCGCTGGACAGCCTGCCGGGCATCGGCACCGACCCGCTGGCTGCGCTGCGCAAGGCCGCCGGCAAGGACGCGCTGAAGGGCAGCCGCCCGGTGCAGGTGCTGGGTGGCCCCGGCGCGCCCGGCGTGCGCTGGAGCAATGACGGCCAGCAGGCCGCGATCCTGCTGCGCGCCAACGACAACAAGGACCGCTGGATCGCCAGCGTCAGCCCGGCCGAGGCCAAGCTGCAGACCCGCCACCGCCTCACCGACGCGGCCTGGATCAACTGGAGCTTCAACGACTTCGGCTGGTCCAACGACAACCGCACGCTGTGGCTGCTGTCCGAGGAATCCGGCTACTCGCACCTGTACACGCAGCAGGGCACGGCCAAGCCGCAGGCGCTGACCGGTGGCAAGTGGGAAACCTCGATGCCGGTGCCCAGCGCCGACGGCCGTGGCTTCTACGTGCTGTGCAACCAGCAGGCCCCGGGCGACTACGAGGTGTGCGCGGTGGATACCGCGTCGCGCCAGGTGCGTGAGCTGACCTCGCTCAACGGCGTGGAAGACTTCTCGCTGTCCCCGGACGGCCAGCAGCTGCTGGTGCGCTACTCCGGCGCCTACCTGCCGGCGCAGCTGGCGGTGGTGCCCACCGCGGGAGGCCAGGCCAAGGTGCTGACCGACACCCGCACTGCGGCCTTCAAGGCCCGCCAGTGGATCCAGCCCAAGCTGGTGCAGGTGCCTTCGAAGCATGGCGCGGGCGTGGTCTGGGCCAAGTACTACGGCCCGGAGAACCTGGAGCCGGGCAAGAAGTACCCGATCGCCATGTTCGTGCACGGCGCCGGTTACCTGCAGAACGTGCACCAGCGCTACCCGGCCTACTTCCGCGAGCAGATGTTCCACAACCTGCTGGTGCAGCAGGGCTACGTGGTGCTGGACATGGATTACCGCGGCAGCGAGGGCTACGGCCGCGACTGGCGCACGGCGATCTACCGCAACATGGGCCACCCGGAGCTGGAAGACTACAAGGACGGCCTGGACTGGCTGGTGGCCACCCAGCAGGGTGACCGCGACCACGCCGGCATCTACGGCGGCTCCTACGGCGGCTTCATGACCTTCATGGCGCTGTTCCGTTCGCCGGGCACCTTCAAGGCCGGCGCCGCGCTGCGCCCGGTGGTGGACTGGCACCAGTACAACCACGGCTACACCGCCAACATCCTCAACACCCCGGACATCGACCCGGAGGCCTACCGCGTCTCCTCGCCGATCGAATATGCCGAGGGCCTGCAGGACCACCTGCTGATCGCGCACGGGATGATGGACGACAACGTGTTCTTCCAGGACTCGGTCAACCTCACCCAGAAGCTGATCGAGCTGCACAAGGACAACTGGAGCATCGCGCCCTACCCGCTGGAGCGCCACGGCTACGTGCGTGCCGATTCCTGGCTGGACCAGTACAAGCGCATCCTCAAGCTGTTCGAAGAGAACCTGAAGTGAGCCACGACGCGGCGACGATACGGATCGTCGCCGCGGTCATCACCGATGCCGCCCGGCGCGTGCTGGTGGTGCGCAAGCACGGCTCGGCGGTGTTCATCCAGCCGGGCGGCAAGCCCGAGCCGGGCGAGGCACCGCTGGCCGTGCTGGCGCGCGAGCTGGACGAGGAACTGGGCGTGCAGCTGGACCCCGCCACGGCGGTGCCGCTGGGCGCCTACAGCGACTGGGCGGTGCATGAAACCGGCTGCCGGGTGCACGCCGAGGCCTGGTGGGTACAGGTGCTGGGCACCCCACAGGCACGGGCGGAGATCGCCGAACTGGCCTGGGTGCCGTTGCAGCCACCACACGGGCGCCGCTTGGCACTGTTGAGCGAAGACCATATCCTGCCGGCGGCCGCGCGCGTGATCGCGCCGGGCTGACCCCACCGCACTTTGCCAGGACACCGGATGTCTTCGATTACGCCCCCGCTGCTGCCCGTTGCCCATCCGCGCCCGAAGGGGGATGGCACCCCGACCTTTCTTGCCCCGCTGGCCAAGTCGGTGTTGGTGGTGTGCATCGTGTCGGCCGTGTGCTGGGCCGGTGGCGCGGTGCTCGCCGCGCTGCTCGCCCAGTCGGCCTGGTTGAAGGACCTGCTCGACGGCGCCGACCTGTCCTGGATGCCGTCGTCGCTGCGCTGGTTCGGGCGGCATGCGGTCGCGGTGAACGTGGGCATGCTGGTCCTTTCCCTGGTGGGGGCTGCGGCATGTTGGGGCCTGCTGCGGCGCAACCGCTGGGCGCTGTGGACCTTCATCGTGCTGCTGGTGGTCACCGCGCTGCTGAACTTCGTCGGTGCGTGGGTGATCGACGAGGTATTCCGCCAGCTGATCGTGCACCTGCCGCCGCACGCAGACGCCGATGCCGGCCAGCTGCGCCGCGACCTGCAGATGCAGCGCGTGATCTACACCGGCCTGACCGTGCTCACCGCGCTGGCGTTCGCCGCACTGCACGCCTGGCTGGTGGCACGCGTGCTGCGCCCGGACGTGCGGCGATGGTTCGCCGCAAAGGCCCCGTAGACCGAGGCCTGCCTCGCTGCCCTGCGGTAAAGTAGCCGCATGAACGAATTCGAGCGCGTACGCAGCTACCTGACCGACCTGCAGGACCGCATCTGCGGCGCGGTCGAAACCGCCGACGGCCAGGCCCGCTTCACCGAAGATCTCTGGCAGCGCCCCGAGGGCGGCGGTGGCCGTACCCGCATCCTGCGCGATGGCGCGGTGTTCGAGCAGGCCGGTATCGGCTTCTCCGACGTCTCCGGCACGCGTCTGCCGCCGTCGGCCTCGGCAAACCGGCCGGAGCTGGCCGGCGCCTCGTGGCGCGCCACCGGCGTGTCGCTGGTGTTCCACCCGCTCAATCCGTACCTGCCCACCACCCACGCCAACGTGCGCTACTTCAGCGCCGAGCGTGATGGGCAGCAGGTGGCGTCCTGGTTCGGCGGCGGTTTCGACCTGACCCCGTTCTACCCGTTCGACGAGGACGTGCAGCAGTGGCACCAGGCCGCCCACGACCTGTGCGCACCATTCGGCGAAGAACGCTATGCGGCGCACAAGCGCTGGTGCGACGAGTATTTCTTCCTGCGTCACCGTAATGAAACGCGCGGCGTGGGCGGGCTGTTCTTCGACGACCTGCACGGCGACTTCGAGCGCGACTTCGCCTACCTGCGCGCGGTGGGCGATGGCTTCCTGCAGGCGTACCTGCCGATCGTGGAACGCCGCAAGCACACCCCGTACGGCGAACGCGAACGCGAGTTCCAGCTGTACCGGCGGGGCCGGTACGTGGAGTTCAACCTGGTGTACGACCGCGGCACGCTGTTCGGGCTGCAGAGCGGCGGGCGCAGCGAAAGCATCCTGATGAGCCTGCCGCCGCGCGTGCGCTGGGAGTATGGTTTCACGCCCGAACCCGGCAGCGCCGAGGCGCGGCTGGGCGATTACCTGGTGCCGCGCGACTGGGTGACGGTAGCGTAGCGGAGGCGGGGTTTCCGGGCCGGTGCCCCGCAGGGTGGCACTACGTCCGGTCGAGCATTGCGGCGTAATCGGCCTTCAGCTTAGGCAGCTTTTTCGCGTAGTGCCGGTAGTTGCGTTCTGCGAGAGAGGCATTTTCGCTGGCGCTGTCGTCGAACAATCCGCCACCGCAGAAGTTCCGCAGCACCTGTTGGCGAACGTAGCGATCCACGGTGTCCTCCAGCATGATGCCGTAGGCCGTATCCAGCTTGTTTTCATTGCGCGCGATCCGCTTAAGCAGCTTGTTCAGCTCGCGCACCTGGACCTGCGGGTGTTCGGGGGTGGTGGACGCATACGCGTACGACGGCGAGGACGATGCGCCGGGTTCATTGGTGACCTGCTGTGGAACGGCACGGCAACAGCCCAGACGGCGGGTCGTGGCTTCCGCGCCAAGCGACCCGTCATCCGACAGACGTGCAGCGCCCTGCCCCGTCGCTGCATCGTACGTGGGGAGGTCCTGCTCCATCGCCTGACCATACGACGGGGGCGCGCCCTGCCATTGCGGATCGGCACGCTGGTAGCTCTGGTGTACGGGCACCCAGGACCGCGTAGTGGCCCCCGTACCACCCGCCGACGGGGGTGGAGGAGTCGCGGTAGAAGCGAAGGGAAAACCAAGGGGCATCGCAGGCATCTCCATTGCGCGGGCCGACCGGACGGCGGCCGCTGATACCGGCGATTCCAGCAGCATGCTTCCAGCTGCGCTTCCAGGTTTCGATCGTTGGCGGCCGACGATACCCGGGCGAGGATGACCAGCCTGGGCCGGCCAACGGCCGGCGCTACCGCTTCTGCGTCACGATGGTGATGTGGCCGTTGATTTCCAGCAGCGCCATGGAGACTTCGCTGATGTGTGCGCAGCCCTGCTGGCGCATCGCCGCCTCCACGTCGGCACGGGTCACCAGTTCGCGTCGCAGCACCGAGTCCAGCAGCTTGCCGTCGCGGGCGATCAGCACCGGTTCGCCTTCCACCAGCGCTTCAACGCGGCGGCTGCGCTGGCTCAGCCAGCCCACGGCGTAGTTCAGGGAGATCAGGGTGGCGGCCAGCAGCAGGCCGCCGCCGAGCGAGGTGTCCTTGCCGAGCAGCGCGTTCTGCACCGCGTTGCCCAGCAGCACGATCAGCAGCACGTCGAACGGGGTGATCTGGCCCAGGGCGCGCTTGCCCGACAGGCGGACCATGCCGAGCACGACCACATACACCACGACGGCGCGCAGGATGAACTCCCACCAGGGCATGGCCAGGTCGAACAGGTCGCTCATGCGAGCCCCGCAGAAAAGAGAGTGCCTGAAGCATACGGGTAGCGCCGGCCGTTGGCCGGACTGCTGAAAATAAAAAGCCCCGCCGACCAGGGGGAGGTCAGCGGGGCCGGGGAACGGGCGCTTGGGGAGGAGCCCCCGTTCCGAGATCTGCTCCAGGGGATGGGAGAGATCCACAACAGGCATTGCGCCTGTCGAGGTCTATAAAAGCACCTCGAACATTGATAGTTCGTGAAGGGCGCCAATTAATACTGCGGTGAAACCTAAAACATTCATCGAAGAGTCAGTTTATCGGCCCGCAATGAACCAATTCAGCTTATTCAACGTGATTCACGTCTCAATGCGCCTCATCCCAGTTATCCCCGACCCCGGCATCCACCACCAGCGGGACGCGTAATTGAGCTGAAGACGACATAAGCTCGACCACCTGCGTGCGCAAGGTTTCCAGAAACTCGCTTTCGGTTTCGAATACCAGTTCATCGTGCACCTGCAGAATCATCCGGGCGCGGCCGCCCTGGCCCTGCAGCCAGTCGTCCACCTTCACCATGGCCCGTTTGATGATGTCCGCGGCGGTGCCCTGCATGGGTGCATTGATCGCCGCGCGCTCGGCGCCGGCGCGCAGGCCCTGGTTGCGCGCGTGAATATCGTTCAGATACAGCCGGCGGCCTTCGATGGTTTCCACATACCCCTGGTCGCGGGCCTGCTGGCGCATGCGCTCCATGAAGTCGCGCACGCCCGGGTAGCGGCTGAAATACAGCGCCACGTAATCCTGCGCCTGGCCCCGGTCGATGCCCAGGTTACGGGCCAGCCCGAACGCGCTCATGCCGTACATCAGGCCGAAGTTGATGGCCTTGGCGGCGCGGCGCTCGTTCGGGGTGACCTCGTCCAGCGCGCGGCTGAATACCTCGGCCGCCGTGGCACGGTGCACATCGACGCCCTGTTCGAACGCGCGCACCAAGCCCGGATCCTCGGACAGGTGGGCCATGATCCGCAGCTCGATCTGCGAGTAATCGCAGGCCAGCAGCTTGTGCCCCGGCGGGGCCACGAAGGCGCGGCGGATGCGGCGGCCGTCCTCGGTGCGGATCGGGATGTTCTGCAGGTTCGGGTCCGACGAGGACAGCCGGCCGGTGGCCGCGCCGGACTGGTGGTAACTGGTGTGGACCCGGCCGGTGTCGGGGTTGACCATCTCCGGCAGCTTGTCGGTGTAGGTGCTGCGCAGCTTGGCCAGCCCGCGGTACTCCAGGATCACCCGCGGCAGCTCGTGCTGTTCGGCGATCGCCTCCAGCGCCTCTTCGTTGGTGCTGGGCTGGCCTTTGGGGGTCTTCACCAGCGCGGGCAGCTTCAGCTCGTCGAACAGCACCGCCTGCAGCTGCTTGGGCGAGTCCAGGCTGAAGGTGCGCCCGGCCAGTTCGGTGGCCTTCTGCTGGGCGGCCAGCATGCGCGCGCCCAGGTCCTGGCTCTGCCGGCGCAGCTCGGCGCTGTCGATGTACACGCCGTTGGCTTCGATCCGGGCCAGCACCGGCACCAGCGGCATCTCGATGCTGCGGTACACGTTGTCCAGCGCGGCCGATTCCAGCAGCTGCGGGTGCAGCACGCGGTGCAGGCGCAGGGTGATGTCGGCATCTTCGGCCGCGTAGCGGCTGGCTTCGTCCAGCCCCACCTGGGAGAACGGAATCTGCTTGGCTCCCTTGCCGGCGACGTCCTCGAACTTGATCGTGGTGTAGCCGAGGTAGCGCATCGCCAGCGAATCCATGTCGTGGCGGGTGGCGGTGGAATTGAGCACGAAGCTTTCGAGCATGGTGTCGTCGTGGTACCCCTTCACGTCCACGCCGTGCCGGCGCAGCACGTGCAGGTCGTACTTGCCGTGCTGGCCAAGCTTCTTCTTGTCGGGGTTCTCCAGCACCGGGCGCAGCGCGTCCAGCACCTGCTGGCGCGGCAGCTGGGCAGGAGCGCCGGGGTAGTCATGGCCGACCGGAATATAGGCCGCACGGCCCGGCTCGACCGCCAGGCTGATGCCGACAAGGTTGGCGCGCATGGCATCGAGCGCGTCGGTCTCGGTGTCGAAGGCGATCAGCTCGGCCGCCTCGGCGCGGGCCACCCAGGCCTGCAGCTGTTCGGTGGTGAGCACGGTTTCGTATTCGCCCGGGGCCGACAGGGCCGCATCCAGGGCCGGGGCCGGCTCGCTGGCCGCGCCGCGCGCGTAGCCAGCGGCGGTGCCGCGCAGGCTCACCGGCGCGTCGCTGGCCGCCGCAGGGGCCGGGACCGGGCCACCCAGCTCCTTCAGCGCCTGGGTGAAGCCGTAGCGCAGGTAGAGCTCGCCCAGTGCCGGCACGTCCGGGTCGCGCAGCGCCAGGGTCTGCGGGGAGGCCTCCAGCGGCACGTCGGTGCGGATGGTGACCAGTTCGCGATTGAGCGGCAGGCGTTCCAGCGCCGCGCGCAGGTTTTCGCCGATCTTGCCCTTCATGCCAGGCGCGGCGGCCATCACCCCGTCCAGGGTCTGGTACTCGGCCAGCCACTTGGCGGCCGTCTTGGGGCCGCACTTCTCCACGCCGGGCACGTTGTCCACGGCGTCGCCCATCAACGCCAGCAGGTCGACGATCTGGTCGGCGCGCACGCCGAACTTGTCCATCACGGTAGCGTCCGAATCCATGCGGCTGCCCGTCATGGTGTTGACCAGTTCGATGCCCGGGCGGACCAGCTGGGCGAAGTCCTTGTCGCCGGTGGAAATGGTGACGGTCATCCCGTCGCGGTGGCCCTGCAGCGCCAGCGTGCCGATCACATCGTCGGCTTCCACGCCCGGAATGCGCAGGATGGTCAGGCCCAGCGCCTCGACGATCTGGCACATCGGCTCGATCTGCGGGCGCAGGTCGTCGGGCATCGGCGGCCGGTTGGCCTTGTAGTCGGCGTACAGGTCGTCACGGAAGGTCTTGCCCGGTGCGTCGACCACGAAGGCCACGTACTCGGGACGCTCCTTCAAGGTGGCGCGCAGCATGTTGACCACACCGAACAGCGCGCCGGTGGGTTCACCGGCCGCGTTGGTCAGCGGCGGAAGCGCGTGGAACGCGCGATACAGGTAACTGGACCCGTCAATCAGGACTAATCGGCTCATGCGACGATTCTACGCGCCCCGCTGGAGCCATTCCCGGCACCGGCGTCACAGGGCATCGGGCATAATCCAGACTCCCCCGACCCAGGAACCGTGGCCCATGAAAACTCTGCTGCTGGCTGGACTGCTTGTGCTGGCGGGTTGTGCCACTACCGGCGGCGGCGCTGGCGTGCCCCCGGTCGATGTGCGGGGCGCCGATATCGCCAAGCGCGTCATGGACAACGGCGATGTGATCGAGGAGTACCGGGTCAGTGGCCAGCTGCGCATGGTCAAGGTCACCCCCTCGCGTGGCGCGCCGTACTACATGTACGAAGGCAGCCAGCACGGCGGCGTGGACCGGAGCAAGGATGGCACCTCGCCGGTGTACTGGAAGCTCTACAGCTGGTGAGTTGGCCCTGCCGTACCCGATGACGACTCCTGAACGACGCAAACCCATCGACCCCGCCGCCCTGCGTGCGGGGCTGAATGACGAGCAGCGCCAGGCCGTGGACACCCTGGAGCATTTCGGCTGGTCGCTGCGCTTCGTGCGCCGGCCGCTGTTCCGCGACCCGATCCCGGTGCTGTTTGACCGGGCCGGGGAACGCTACGTGGTGGTGCAGCCGGACGGCAGCCTGGACGAGTCCATGGCGTTGAAGCTGCGCCCTTAGATCACCGGATGACCAGCACCGGCACGGTGCTGCGTGCGAGCACTTCGGCGGTCTGGCTGCCGAGCAGGACCCGGGTCACGCCGCGGCGGCCGTGCGAGGTCATCACGATCAGGTCGCTGTTGCGTTCCATGGCCGTGTCGATGATGCCGTCGGCGGCATAGCGGTCCAGCACGTGCACGGTGGTGGCGCGCAGGCCCTGCGCTTCGCAGGCGGCCTTGGCCGGCGCCAGCACTTTCTCTGCGGTCTCTTCGCGGTCGGCCTTGTACTCAGGGCTGTTCATGTAGCCCACGCTCCAGCCCATGGCGTCATACATGCCGACGGCCCAAGGCTCGGAGACAGTGACGATATCGATTTCGGCGTTGAGGTCGCGGGCCAGTTCCAGCCCCTTGAGCAGGCCCTTTTCGGACAGCTCGGAGCCATCGGTGGCAATCAGGATCCGCTTGTACATGGCACGCTCCTTGGCAAAGGCAGTGGGGACACCATTGCACACCCGGCGTGGAGAGCGTGCCTTGAGGCGGATCAATCCGGGCGGTCGGCCGGGGCGCGGAGCATGGCCTGCGCGGCGTTGGTGAGTTCCTGCCGGATCCTCGCCGCGCGGTCGGGATCGGCCTGCACCCAGTCGGCGATCTGCGCCGGATCAAACCGTGCCAGCAGGGCGTCGCGGCGGCGGAGCAGGTGTGCGGCCAGCTCGGCTGCCGTGGGCCACGCCGGCGCCGCCCCGCCAGGGCCATCCGGCCAGTGGCGCTCGATGACGGCAGTGAGCGCAGGCACCGGTAGCCGTTCCAAGCGGTAGCCCATTTCCAGCAGCGTGTCGGACACGTCGGGATCAAGCGCGACAGGGGGCCGGAACAAGGCAGCGATACTGTCGGACTGGAACCCATAGGGCCAAACAGTGAGGTCGTGCAGGGGTCCGGAATCGCCGCAAATCGCATCGAAATGACCGACGTTGCCTACATATTCCAGGGGAATGGAGAACAGCGACGGTGGTCGTTGCGCGATGGCCACCGCCTGGCTGGCCGCCTTGGGCAACATCGCGCCCGTCTGGAGGTCGCGGAACCCGAGCGGCCCACAGGAGCCGAAATCCAGCGACATGCCCACCCGCACCCCGTTCCGGAGGGTGTAGCCGAAGTTCTCCAGCCGGTAGTTGAGCTGGTCCCAGTTGCATAACCAGCGTGAGGCGATGAAATGACGCAGCTGTTCGCAGCGCAGCGGTCGCGGCAGCAGGCGGTTCATCGCGTCCAGCGCGTTGAACCGGCGCTGGTCGTTGGCGGCATGCTGTTGGGCGTCCTCGCCGCGCAGTGCCCACCACTCGACACCGGCGTCGTTCAGCAGCCTGGCGTTGTCGGCTACGGCCTGCGAGTGGCCGGCCCGCAGCGCCTCGTAGGTGCTGCGCGCTGAAGGATCGGCCGCCGCGACCAGCGCCGCAGCCGCGTCACTGAGCAGGAAATCGCCCAGGTCCTGGAAGTCCGCCTCGAAGCGTGAACCGACATGTTGGGAACCGGTCGGCAGGCCATCGACAGCCGCCACCAGCCCGGTGTCGGGAGCGACCAGCCCGGTGAGCTGGAACAGTTTGCCCAGCGTGACTTCCATGGCGCTGCAGGTGGCGTCGGCCGTTGCCTTCACCCGCCAGCGCTCATCGCCCCGGGTGACGATCATGGCCGGCTGGCTGCCCGGTCCCTGCCAGGGCCGGGCTGGACAGTCGGCCAGGTCAAGCATCTGCGGCACCCGGGCCGGTGCGTTGTGCAGACGTGACACCACCAACGCCGGAAGCGACCCGCGCGGCGCGCGGGCCGGGTCTGGAATGCCGGCAAGGGAAGGAAGCGAAGAGGTCCGCTGGATCGCGCTGGTGATCAAGGCCCGTGCCACGGCTGGAGTGGGCACGGACACTATCAGTGTTCGGCCCGCCCGCCGCTCGGACTGGTTGCAAAGCTCACTGCGGAAGGGACGAACGCCGGCGCGGCGGACGCGTGCGGGTCAGCACCAGCGCCACCGCCGCGACCGCCGCCGCAGTCACCCAGAAGCCCCAACCCTGCAGCAGCAGATCATGCGCGGCACTGGACGGCGTGCAGCGCATCCGCAGCAGGTCCAGGCTGCCGCCGCTGTCCAGGCAGGCGGCAGCATGTTCGAACAGGGCCAGCACCGGTGCCGCCCAGCCCGCCGACAGCGTCAGCGCGACCAGTGCAGCCATCAGGTACGGGATTCCCTTGTTCATGTGTGTGCTCCCAGCAGACAGCGCCAGACTCTGGGCGCACGACCGGGGACCGACAAGCGGCACGCGACGAAGCGGGGGAAAACGGGGATGAGTCGCGTTCGAGCGGCGGTAGAGCCGACTGTCAGTCGGCTGCTCTTCCGTCGAATGCGCGGCCAATGGGGTAGTTGCCCCATTGCCCGGTTGCTGCGTCGCCGACCAACGGTCGGCGCTACCGGGATCAGGCGATCTTGATTACCCGTGCGCCCTGGCACAGCGGGTAGGTGGCCACCAGCTCGGCGATGCGCTCGGCCATGGTGTCGAACGAAGCGCCATACAGGTACAGCGCGGTTTCGCTCGGGCCCTGCCACCAGCTGCAGACTTCGCCGTGGCCGTCGATGCGTTCCACGATCTGGTCGAACACATAGTTCGAATCGCACTGTTCGTAGACCTCGTCGGGCAGGTCGGTGCCGTTGAGGTACAGGCCCAGGCCTTCGGTGATGCCGAACGAAACGTCGGGCTCGCCTTCGCGCTGGATCAGCGAACCCTTGGGGGCGCCGAGCTGTTCGAGCAGTTCGATGACGGTCGGCAATGCGGCCGCGTCATGCAGCTGGATTTCCAGGTCGCCGTATTCCACCTCGCCCTCTTCGCTCAGCGCGGTGCCACCCCCCATGATTTCGCCGATGCCGGCTGCTTCAAGCATCGCCTCGAGCGGGTCTTCGAACAGCTGCAGGCGGTGCTCGGGCTGGAGCCGGGCATTGAGTTTGACGTTGATGGCGACGGGGATGGTGGACATGGGGATACCTGGAATCTGGTGGGAAAGTGTAGCGCCACGCCCTGCGTGGCCCTACAGGTGCGGAACTACCTTCTTTTTCAGCAGCTCCACCAGCTCCGACTGCATGAAGTTGTAGTCATCCGGAATGTCGAGGCAGACCACCCGCTTCCCGTTCAACCACTGCCGGTACCGGCTGGCCAGCCGCGTGCGGTGCGCCCGCTCCATCACGAAGATGACATTCGCCCATTGCAGCAGCTCAGGGCTGACCGGCACATCCGCATCGGCGAGCACGCCGGCAGAGGCGGTTTCCACGCCCGGCCAGTCGGCGAACACCTGCTCGGCCGTGGGGCTGCGCAGGCGATTCTGGCTGCAGAGGAAGAGCACATGGCGGGTCATCCGTGACACGCCCACTCAGATCACGGTGAGGTTGGCGTACGCCATCACCAGCCACTTGCTGCCGGCCTCGGCGAACTCTACCTGCACGCGCGCGTGCGCGCCGCTGCCTTCGTAGTCGGTGACCATGCCCTCGCCGAACTTTGCATGGGTGACCATCGCGCCCAGCTTGAGCGGCGGCGCTTCCATCGCGGCGTGGCCGGCCGGGCGGCTGGCGCCGAGCGAGGCGCCCCGCGAGACCTGCACCTTGGGGCGCACTTCGTTGAGCAGCTCACGTGGGATCTCGCGCAGGAAGCGCGAAGGCACGTTGTAGTTTTCCTGGCCGTGGATGCGGCGCGATTCGGCGTAGCTGAGCACCAGCTTCTGGCGCGCGCGGGTGATGCCCACGTACGCCAGGCGGCGCTCCTCTTCCAACCGGCCGCTTTCTTCCAGCGAACGCGCGCTGGGGAACAGGCCGTCTTCCATGCCGGCCAGGAACACCAGCGGGAATTCCAGGCCCTTGGCCGAATGCAGGGTCATCAGCTGCACCCCCTCTTCGCCCGCCTGGGCCTGGCCTTCGCCGGCTTCCAGCGAGGCGTAGGACAGGAAGGCGACCAGCTCACTCATGTTTTCCGCGCCTTCCTCGACGTCGTCCTCGCGCCGGGTGAAGCGCGAGGCCACCGAGACCAGTTCGTCCAGGTTGTCCGCGCGCGATTCCGAATCCAGCGCGTTGCGGCTTTCCTTCGACCAGTGTTCGCGCAGGCCGGAACGGATCAGCACATGGTCGATGCGTTCGGCCAGCGTCATCTCACCGGCTTCATGGTGCAGCTGGTTCACCAGGCTGAGGAAACCAGCCAGCGCGTTGCGCGCGCGGGCGGCCAGCTCGTTGCCCTGGGTGGTCAGCATCGTGGCTTCCCAAAGCGAGATCGCCTGGTGGCGCGCCAACCGGCGCACTTCATCCAGGGTGCGGTCGCCGATGCCACGCGTGGGCGTGTTGACCGCGCGCTCGAAGGCGGCGTCGTCGTTGCGGTTGGTCATCAGCCGCAGGTACGCCAGCGCATCCTTGATTTCCGCACGCTCGAAGAAGCGCATGCCGCCGTACACACGGTACGGCACCTGCTCGGAGAGCAGCGCTTCTTCAAAGGCCCGCGACTGCGCGTTGCTGCGGTAGAGCACGGCGGCGTCGCCGTAACTGCCGCCGTCGCGCACCCACTGGCGTGCGCGCTCGACCACGTAACGCGCCTCGTCCATTTCGTTGTAGGCCGCGTACAGGTCGATGGGGTCGCCATCGCCGCTGTCGGTCCACAGCTCCTTGCCGATCCGGTCCGGGTTGTGCGCGATCACCGCATTGGCCGCGCCCAGGATGTTGGCGCTGGAGCGGTAGTTCTGCTCCAGGCGTACGGTCTGCGCGCCCGGGAAATCCTTCAGGAAGCGCTGTACGTTCTCGACCTTGGCGCCGCGCCAGCCGTAGATGGCCTGGTCGTCGTCGCCGACCACGAACACGTGGCCGCTGTCGCCGGCCAGCACGCGCACGAAGGCATACTGGATGGCGTTGGTGTCCTGGAACTCGTCCACCAGGATCTCGCGGAAACGCGAGCGGTAGTGGGCCAGCAGCGCCGGGTTGTCGCGCAGCAGTTCGTGCGCGCGCAGCAGCAGCTCGGCAAAGTCGACCAGTCCGGCGCGGTCGCAGCGTTCCTGATAGGCCGCGTAGGCCTGGCGCATGGTTTCCAGCCAGGCATCGTTCGGCTCGGGCTGGATGTGCTGCGGGCGGCGGCCTTCGTCCTTCTGCTCGTTGATCCACCAGGCGATCTGCTTGGGCGGATGCTTGCTGTCGTCGATTTCCAGCTGCTGCACCACGCGCTTGACCAGCCGCAGCTGGTCGTCCGAATCCAGCACCTGGAAGCTGTCGGGCAGCTTGGCCTCCTGGTAGTGCAGGCGCAGCAGGCGATGGGCCAGGCCGTGGAAGGTGCCGATCCACGCGCCACGGCTGCCCTGCGGCAGCTGCACGTCGATGCGGTGGCGCATTTCGCCGGCGGCCTTGTTGGTGAAGGTCACCGCGAAAATGCCGTGCATGGGCACGCCGCAGACTTCGTTGAGCCAGGCGATGCGGTGGATCAGTACGCGGGTCTTGCCGGAACCGGCACCGGCAAGCACCAGATGGTGGCCGGGCGGGGCGGACACAGCTTCGCGCTGAGCGGGGTTGAGCCCGTCGAGCAGGTGGGAGACATCCATGGCCTCATTTTACCCCGCCCGCCGCCAAGCAGGGGCAGGTCAGCCAACCGGTTCAGCCGCCACCCGGTAGGTCACGACCGTTGGTCGTGGCGCATCAGCGCGGCCGTTGCCGCCTGCTGGGCCTGCACGCGCAGTTCCGGAATGGCCAGGCTTTCCCACAAGGTGCCGATACGCAGGCTGCCGACGACCTGCACGCCCGGCTGCGGCCTGCCCTGCCCGTCCAGCAGGAAACCCGCACTGTCACTGTCCAACCCCAGCCCATGCGGGCCGGGGCGCGCATGGCCATCGGCCAGCAGCTGCTGCAGCAGCGGGTTGCGCATGGCCAGCGCGCGGGTTTCCACGCCGGTGGCGTTGATTACGGCGCCCACATTCAACGGCGGCAGGCCACCCGCGGCGCCGTGTGCATGCAGCTGCAGGGTGCTCTCCAGCACCAGCAGCGCATCCAGCCGCGCGCGGTGGCGCTGCAGTTGGCCCGATTCCTCCAGTTCCGCCAGCTGCGCATGCACCGTTTCGGCGATGCGGTGGCGGTGCACGTCCCAATAGCGCACCACGTGGCGCAGGAAGCGGCGCTGGTCGGCCGCATCCAGACCCTGCCACAGCGCCTGGCCCAGTGGACGGATGCGGTCCATCACGCCCTGCCACGGAATACCCTTCGCCGCCGCGTCGCGCACATGGCCGCGCAGCGCGCGCACGCGGGCGCGCAATGGCATCGCCAGCAGCGGCTGGGGATCGAACTTGGCGATGCCGCCGTGCGCATGTGGCAGCGGCAGCAGTGCGTGCCGCGACAGCACGTGGATGCGGCCGCGATGACCCGCCGTGGCTAATGCCACCACGCTGTCGGCCATGCTCAGGCCCGAGCCGATGATGGCCACGTCGCCATCGCCGGCCAGCAGGCGCACGCCGTCGTAATCCCACGCATCCACCACGCGGCCGGGCGGCAGGGCCTCGGCACCGGGCGCGGGCAACGGGCGCATGCTGTTGCCGCAGGCCAGCACCACCTGGCGTGACTGCCATTGCTGGCCATCGGCCAGCCGAAACGCGTTCCGTGGCGTGCCCGGCTGCAGCGCGATGACCGGCACGTGCACCACGTGCAGCGTCGCCGGGCTCTGCGCCTGTGCTTCTGCAAGGCGATGCTGCAGGTACGCCGCGTAATGGCGGCGCGGAACGAACGTCTCGGTCAGTACCTCGCGCGGGAGGCCTGGCAGTGCATCGGCCTGCAGCAGGTAGTCGACGAAATCACCCGGCTGTTCGGGCAGGCCGCTCATCTTGCCGGCCGGCACGTTGAGCAGGTGCTCCGGCCACGGCGTGGCGTAGGCGATGCCCTGGGCCAGCGTGGACGCGGGCTCGAACAGGACCACCTGCACGGGCGCGGTGGCGCTGCGCAGCGCGTTGAGCGCGACCAGCACACCGGCCGCACCGCCGCCGATGATGGCCAGGTCGGCCTGGAGCATGGGTTCGGAGTCGGTCATGGCCGCATTGTAGGACATGCGCCCGCAACGCCCCGTGCGCTACATCAGCGCATCGGCCAGCCGCGCGATGCCTTCGCGGCTGCGTCGCCACGCAGGCCGCAGCCGCCACGCCTTCAGGTCGAGCTGGCGCGACTGCCGCAGGTAGTCGTCTTCGATCTCGATCAACTGTCGTACCAGCCCCCGGTCGTAGCAGAGCATGCCGATCTCGGCGTTGAGCGCGAACGAGCGGATGTCCAGGTTGATCGAGCCGACCAGCGCGATGTCCTCGTCCACGGTGAGGTGCTTGGCATGCAGGAAGTGCGGTTCGTACAGCGCAACGCGCACGCCGGCGCGCAGCAGTTCGTCGTAGTACGCCTCCTGCGCCCAGGCGGTGAGGTGCTGGTTGTTGCTGGCCGACAGGATCAGCTGCACCTGCACGCCCGACAGCGCGGCGATGCGCAGCGCACTCAACGTGGCCTCGTCGGGGACGAAGTACGGGGTGACCAGCACGATGCGGCGGCGTGCCAGGTGGATCAGCGCATTCACCGCGTCGCGCGCGTTGCTGAAGGGGTAGGCCGGGCCGCTGGGCAGCAGCTGGGTGGGCACGTCATCGGCGCAGACCGGCTCGACCATCATCACCTCCAGGCGCTGGCCGGTTTCCATGTACCAGTCGCTGGCGAACACCGCCTCCAGGTGGGCGACTGCGGGCCCGCGCACCCGCGCCACCAGTTCGCGGTTCGGGTAGCCGGGCACGAAGCCGGGCTGGGCCAGGTTCTGCGAGCCGATGTAGCCGACCCGGTTGTCGATCACCGCGATCTTGCGGTGGTTGCGCAGGTCCATGCGCCCGCTGCGGCGCCAGCGCAGCCCGCCGGGCAGCATGGCGCGCACGTCCACGCCCAGCGCCTGCAGGCGGTGGCGGTAGCGGCGCAGGCCGCGCTTGGCGCCCACCGCATCCAGCAGCAGGCGGCAGTGCACGCCGCGCGCGGCGGCGCGCTGCAGCGCCTGCACCACCGCTTCGCCCACCGCGTCGTCGAACATCAGGTAGTACAGCAGGTGCACGCGGTCGCGGGCCTGGTCGATATCGTCGATCAGTGCCTGCAGCGAGGCGTCGTAGTCGGTCAGCAGCTCCACCGCGTTGCCGTGCACGGGCATGAAGTCGCCCTGGCGCTCGATCAGCGGCACCATTTCGGCGGTGGCGGTATCGGGCACCGGGTTCCAGCGCAGCGGCGGCTGCAGCGCCTGCTCCTCGCGGATCACCTGGGAGGCCTCGGCCTGGCGCTGCACGCGCTGGCGCGACAGCCAGGGGTGGCCGAACAGCAGGTACAGCGGCAGGCCCAGCAGGGGCACGAAGCCGACCAGCAGCAACCAGCTGCGCGCGGCGCCGGGCGTGGTGCGGCTGGGAATCCAGAACAGCGCGGCCAGCCGGATCAGCCAGTCCAGCATCAACAACCATGAACCCAGCAGCCATTCGAACAGCATCGGTTCGCCCGTTTGGGGGTGTGCCGGCATTCTGCCATGGCCGGTGTGCACGCCCACGGAAACGAAAAAACCCGCCGTGAGGCGGGTTCTTCGTTGGCCATCGAGCAACCCCGTGAGGGATTACTTGATCTTGCCTTCCTTGTACGGGACGTGCTTGCGCACGACCGGATCGTACTTCGAGAATTCCATCTTCCCGGGGGTGTTCTTCTTGTTCTTGTCGGTCGTGTAGAAGTGACCGGTACCGGCGGTCGAAATCATACGGACCTTATCGCGCTTGCCTGCCATGATCGTCTACTCCTCAGACCTTTTCGCCGCGCGCACGCAGCTCAGCCAGAACGGAATCGATGCCGTTCTTGTCGATGGTGCGCAGTGCATGCGCGGAAACACGAAGCTTGACCCAGCGGTTTTCGCTGGCGACCCAGAAGCGGCGCTCGTGCAGGTTGGGCAGGAAACGACGACGGGTCTTGTTGTTGGCGTGCGAGACGTTGTTACCCGTCTGCACTCGCTTGCCGGAAACTTGGCATACGCGGGACATTGCGCACCTCGATGAAAGTATGTGTCAGCCCATAGCCCGGGCGACGGCGGCCTCGACGGTTTCCCGCCACACGTCATGAGAATCAAAGGGTTACGCTGACGAGGGCAGACCGGATGACGTGTTCCCGGCCACCAATCCGGACAAATCCGGACACAGCGAGCCGCGCATTATGCCGGAGCCGCCCTTTGGGTGCAAGTTGTCCACAACGGGCCCGGCCAGCCATGGCTGAACGGCCTGACCCTGCACGCTACGGTCGCAGCGGCTGGCGATACTGGCCCCTCTACCCGGGAGGATGGCGATGCGGCTGTTGGCGGTGACCTATGGAACGGAAGGCGACACCCGGCCGCTGGTGATGTTGTGCCATGGGCTGCAGGCAGCTGGACATGAGGTAATGGTGCTGGCCGAGGGTGGCACGCTGGGCAGCGCCCAAGCGCTGGGCGTTCCGCATGCGGCGCTCGAAGGCGACATCCACGACGAGGTGGTGGCGCTGGTGTCGCGGGGTAACAACATGGCGGCGGCATCGCGGGGCCTGGCGCGGATGGCGCAGCGGCACGTGCCGGCATGGATGCGACAGGCCGACGCGGCCGCGGCCGGTTGCGACGCGGTGTTGACGGGCGGGCTTGCCGCCTTCGTGGGCATGACGGTGGCCGAGCACCACGGCATACCGGTGATCGGAACCGGCATGATTCCACTCACGCCCACGCGCGCATTCGCCTCGCCCTTCCTGCCACGGCTGCGCCTCCCCGGTGTGCTCAACAAACTCAGCTACGGGCTGGTCAACGATGCCGTGTGGCGCACCTTCCGTCGGCCCATCAACGAAGCGCGGCGAGCGATGGGCATGCCGGCTCGGCGCACCCTGTGGCGTGACGTTCCAATGCTGTACGGGATTTCGCCGAGCCTGATGCCGCCGCCTGCCGACTGGCCGGCCAATCACCATGTGTGCGGGCAATGGCGTGCACCCGATGCGCCTTGGCAGCCGACGCCGGAACTGCAGGCCTTTCTCGATGAAGGCCCGCCGCCCGTATACGTCGGCTTTGGGAGCATGACGGGATTTGATCGCAACACGGTGTTGCCGGCACTGCTGCAGGCGCTCGCGCCGCGGCGCGTGCTGCTGTTCCCCGGCTGGGCAGGCCTTCCAGACGGTCCGCTGCCAACGAATGTGTTCGTCATCGGACCTGCACCGCACGAAGCGCTGTTCCCCCGCTGTTCGCTGGTGATCCACCACGGCGGCAGCGGCACCACGCATTCGGCCTGCCGTGCGGGGGTGCCTTCATTGGTGATGCCGTTTGCGGCAGATCAGTTTTTCTGGGCGGCGCGATTGCGGGAGATCGGCGTAGCTGCCGAACCGCTGTCGCCGAAGCGCCTGGACACCGGGACGTTGGGGCGTGCTATTGCCGTTGCCGAGCATGTGGACACGCGGGCACGTGCAGCTGCATTGGGACGGGCCATGGCGACGGAGGATGGTGTGGCGAAGGCCGTTCGGCTTATCGAGCAGGGGCAACGCCCGACCAACGGTCGGGCGCTACCCGCGTAGCGCTACTGCCTGCGGTGCAGCCAGCGGTACAGCACCGGCAGCACCAGCAGGGTGAGCAGCGTTGATGACACGATGCCGCCGATCACCACCGTGGCCAACGGGCGCTGTACTTCGGCGCCGGCGCCGACGTTGAAGGCCATCGGCACGAAGCCGAGCGAGGCCACCAGGGCGGTCATCAGCACCGGACGCAGCCGGCCCAGCGCGCCTTCGCGTACCGCGTCGGCCAGTGGCATGCCGCCCTCGCGCAGGCTGCGCACGAAGCTGATCATCACCAAGCCGTTGAGCACCGCGACGCCCGAAAGCGCGATGAAGCCGACGCCTGCGGAGATGGAAAGCGGAATGCCACGTGCGGCCAATGCAAGCACCCCACCGGTGAGCGCCAGCGGTACACCGCTGAACACGATGGCCGCGTCCTTGACCGAGCCGAACGCCCAGAACAACAGCGCGAAGATCAGGATCAGGGTGACCGGCACCACGATCGCCAGGCGCTGGCTGGCCGAGATCAGCTGCTCGAAGCTGCCGCCGTACTCGATCCAGTAGCCATCGGGCACCTGCACGTCGCGGTTGGTCGCCTGCTGCAGGTCACTGACGAAACTGCCCAGGTCGCGATCGCGCACGTTGGCGGTGACCACGATGCGGCGCTTGCCGTTCTCGCGGTTGATCTGGTTCGGCCCCTCGCTGTTGGCCAGCGTGGCCAGCTCGCGCAGCGGCACGGTACGCGCGGTGCCGCTGGTCCAGCCGCCAGCCTGGCTGGATTCGTCGGCATCGCCTTCCAGTGCCGGGGCCAGCGATACCGGCAGGTCGGCCAGTGCGGCCGGGTCCTGGCGCAGCGCCTCGGGCAGGCGCACCACGATGTCGAAGCGGCGGTCGCCTTCGAACAGCTGCCCGGCCACCTGTCCACCCACGGCGGTGGCCACGGTGGACTGCACCTGGCCCGGGTTGAGCCCGTAGCCGGCCAGCGCGCTGCGGTTGGGAGTGACGGTGAGCAGCGGCAGGCCGCTGGTTTCTTCCACGCGCACATCGGCCGCGCCGGGCACGCTGCCGGCCACGCTGGCGATGCGCCTGCCCACCTTCAGCAACGTCTCCAGGTCATCGCCGAACAGCATTACCGCCACGTCGGCACGCACGCCGGAGATGAGCTCGTTGGTGCGCATCTGGATCGGCTGGGTAAACTCGTAGTTGTTGCCGGGCAGCTGCTCCACCGCTGCTTCCAGCTCAGCCAGCAGCGTGGCGCGCGGTTTGCGCGGGTCCGGCCAGTCCCTGCGCGGTTTCATCATGATGAAGGTGTCGGCCACCGAGGGCGGCATCGGATCGGAGGCCACTTCCGGAGTGCCGATCTTGGAAAATACTTTGCTCACCTCCGGGAACCGCACCAGCCGGTTTTCGATCAGCTTCTGCATCTCGACCGACTGGGTCAGGCTGGTACCGGGAATGCGCATGGCATGCATGGCCACGTCGCCTTCGTCCAGGTTGGGCACGAACTCGCTGCCCAGCCGGGTGGCAAGCAGGCCGCAGCCCACCACCAGCACCAGCGCGCCACCCACCATCCAGCGCCCGCGCCGCAGCGAGAACGCCAGCAGGGGCTGGTAACGCCGGCGCACCCAGGCCATCACCCGGTTTTCCTTCTCCTGCACGTGGCCGCCCAGGAACAAGGCGATGGCGGCCGGCACGAAGGTCAGCGCCAGCACCATCGCGCCGCTCAACGCGAGCACCACGGTAATGGCCATGGGGTGGAACATTTTTCCTTCCACGCCCGACAACGCGAAGATCGGCAAGTATACGGCAGTGATGATGCCCAGCCCGAACAGGCTCGGGCGGATCACTTCGGCGGTGGCGCTGGTGGTTTCGGCGAAGCGCTCTTCGCGGGTCATGTCGCGGCCGAGGGCATGCTGGCGCTCGCCGAAGCGGCGCAGGCAGTTCTCGATGATGATCACCGCGCCATCGACGATCAGGCCGAAGTCCAGCGCGCCCAGGCTCATCAGGTTCGCTGATACGCCTCCGCGCGCCATGCCGGTGAGGGTGAACAGCATCGCCAGCGGAATCACCGCCGCGGTGATCAATGCGGCGCGGAAATTTCCGAGCAGCAGGAACAGCACCACGATCACCAGCAGTGCGCCTTCCACCAGGTTCCTGGCCACGGTCTGGATGGTGCGGTCCACCAGGGTGGTGCGGTCGTAGCTGGCGGTGACGGTGACGCCGGCAGGCAGGCTGCGTTGCGCCTGTTCCAGACGCGCGGCCGCGGCCTGCGCCACATCCCGGCTGTTGGCACCGATCAGCATCACCACCGTGCCCATCACCACTTCATGGCCGTTCTGGGTGGCGGCGCCGCTGCGCAGCTCGGGGCCTTCGGCGACCTCGGCGACGTCGTGCACGTGGATCGGCACGCCTTCGCGACGTGCCAGCACGATGTTGCCGATTTCCTCCAGGTTGGCCACCTGGCCGGGAATGCGCACCAGGAACTGCTGCCCGTTGCGTTCGATGTAGCCGGCGCCGACGTTCTGGTTGTTGCTTTCCACGGCCTGGACCACGTCTTCCAGGGTGAAACCCAGCGCACGCAGGCGGGCCGGATCGGGCGTGATGTGCACCTGGCGCTGGAAGCCACCGATGGTATTGACCTCGGTCACGCCCGGCACGTTGCGCAGCTGTGGGCGGATCACCCAGTCCTGCAGGGTGCGCAGGTCGGTGGCGGTGTAGGCGCTGCCATCGGGTTTACGCGCCGCCGGATCGGCGTCGATGGTGTACATGAAGATCTCGCCCAGACCGGTGGAGATCGGCCCCAGCTGCGGGTCCAGCCCGGCCGGGATCTGCGATTTCACCTGCTGCAGGCGTTCGGCCACCTGTTGCCGCGCGAAGTAGATGTCGGTGCCGTCTTCGAACACCACCGTGACCTGCGACAGCCCATAGCGCGACAGCGAGCGTGCCTGTTCCATCCGCGGCAACCCGGCCATCACCGTTTCCACCGGGTAGGTGATGCGCTGCTCGGCCTCCAGTGGCGAGTAGCCGGGCGCGGCCGTGTTGATCTGCACCTGGACATTGGTGATGTCCGGGGTGGCGTCGATGGGCAGCTTGGTGAAGCTCCATGCACCCACGGCGATCAACGCCAGGGTCAGGCTCATCATCAGCCAGCGGTGGGCGATGGAGGCGGCAATGATGCGCTCAAGCATGGCGATGCCCTCCACACCCGGGGGTGGTTGCGTGCTCAATGCTCATGCGACGCTCCCGCCTTGCCGATGTCGGCCTTCACCACGTAGCTCTGCTCGGTGACGACGTCATCGCCGAGGGTGAGGCCCTGCAGCACTTCCACCTGGTTGGCGTCGCGCGCGCCGAGGCGCACTGGACGGGCGGTGTAGGTCTCGCCGGTGCGTACAAACACCACGTCCTTGCCGTCCATCGTCTGCAGCGCGCTGAGCGGCACCACCTGCGCGGCGGGCCGGGTGGCGACCACGATGCGCGCCTTCACCGCAGCGCCGGGGCGCCACAGGCCATCCTCGTTGCGCAGCGTGGCGCGGGCCACGGTGCTCTGGCTGGCCGTGGCCGTGCCGGGCAGGACACGCTCCAGCGTGGTGGCCTGGTTCACCCCGTCGGTCATGCGCGACACCGTGACCGGCACGCCGGCCGTGATGTGCTGGGTGTCGTTGCCGAAGATGTGCAGGTCCACCCACAACGTAGACAGGTCACCGATCTCGAACAGCGGCGTGCCCTCACCCGCCACCCCGCCGACCTGCGCCTGGCGGGCCAGCACCACGCCGCTGATGGGAGCGCTGACCGTGTAGGTGGTCAGGCTGAGGTTGCTTTCGATGCTGGCCAGTACCTGGCCGGCCTTGATGGTGTCGCCCACGTTGGCGCGCAACGAGCGGATCGGGCCGGGGAACCGGGCCATCACCTGGGCCACGCGGCCGTCCGCCGGGGTCAGCAGGCCCTGCACGTCGTGTTCGTCGGCGATGGTGCCGGCGGCGACCGGGGTGACCTTGATACCGGACTGGTCGGCCATCGCCGCAGGGATGGTGGTGCTGTCCGATGCGTCGTCGTGGTCCTCGCCCGCTTCGGTGTGGCCGGGTTCGCCGTGGCCGGCGTCCGGGCTGGCCGGTGCCGTGGGCGCTTCCTTTGCACAGCCGGCCAGTGCGAGCAGGCACAGCAGGAGGGCGGCGATGCGCGCCGCGCGGGGGATCGAAAGGTTCATCGGCGGTCCTCCGTGGACACGGTCGCGGTAGCGGGAGCGGTGCTGGCGTGGGCAAGCAGGCCTTGGCCGGTCAGCCGTTGCAGTTCGATGAGTGCGGTCTGCGCGGCGATGGCGGCATCGAGCTGGCGCTGCCGCGCCTCGATGCGCATGGCCTGCAGCTGCGCCCACTCCATGTAGCTGATGGCACCGGCACGCCAGGCCTTTTCGGCGGCGTTCTCGGCACGCCGCAGGTGCGGCAGTACATCGCTCGCCATGCGGGTGACTTCCAGCCGCGACGTTTCATAGCGTCCGTGGGCTTCGGCCAGCGTGGTGTACAGCTGCAGCGCGCGCGCATCGCGTTCCATCCCGTTGAGGGCGAGCTCGGCTTCGGCTGCGCGGATCTCCGGACCGGCGCGGCGCATGCTCCCCAGTGGCACGCTGAAGCCGCCGACCAGCGCGGTATCGCCGCTGTCGCGGCTGTTGCGCACGCCGACCTGCCAGCTGATATCCGGCCGTGCCTGGGTGCGTGCCAGCTGCAGCTGGGCTTCGCGCACGCGGCGTTCGCCCGCCAGCACGCCCAGTTCCGGGGTGCGCTGCAGTTCGTCGGCGAGGATATCGAAGGGTTGCAGGGCGGGCAGCTGCAGCGGGTCGCCGCTGACCACGTCGAAGCCGGGCTCGCGCTCACGCCACAGCGCCGACAGCGCGAGACGCGCGGCGCGGTCGGCCTGCATGGCGCGATCACGGTCCACTTCGGCCTGCGCCAACATCGCCTGCGCGGTCATCAGCACCGATTCGGGCGACGCGCCGGCCTGCAGGCGCATCCGGGCGGCGGCGACCGCGCGGCGACGCTGGTCGATATCGGTGTCGGCAATGGCAAGCTGCGCGCGGGCTTCGGCAATGGCGAGATAACGCTGGGCCACGGCGGCCATCAGGTCCAGCCGTGCGGTTTCGCGCTGCGGTGCCAACGCGTCGAGATTGGCCTGGGCCAGTACCCGGCGGGCATCAAGCTTGCCGCCGCGCTCCAGCACGCCGGCCAGGGTGACGGTCAGTTCGGCGGCGTCGACGCCACGGCTGCCACCGGTGCCCAGCGCATTTTCCAGCTCAACGCCGACGGTCAGTGGCGGCCCGAACGCGGCCGCCTCACGGCGCGCTTCCCAGACCGGGCGCTGGGCATCGGCCACGCGCAGGTCGGGGTGGTAGCGGGCGACGCGGGCGATGGCCTCGTCCAGGGTCAACGGGGGGGTCGCCGCCGCTGCAACAGGCAATGCTGCTTTGGCGGAAAGGGCAACAGGCGCGGTGCCCTGCGCATACGCGCACGGCACGAACGCAATGGCAGCAATGGCTGCCAGACGCATCCACATGGGAATCTCCAGAAAGCGGTTCAGAGGTGAAGCCGCGGCAAGGCGCCGCGTGGCATCACACCGCTATCGGGGGGCGCAGCAGGCTCTCGGGCGGCTGGGCAAGCAGCTGCGCGGTCAGGCCGACCGGCACGGCGTGCGCCGGTGCGGCCGGTAGCGACCAGGCCGATGCCGCCAGCGGCAGCACGCCGCCATGACCATGGCAGTGTCCGCAATGGACCAGCGCGTGCAGCAGGCGCGCGCCGTCATTCTCGTCTGCATGGTCAGCCTCTGAAGTGGCCGCGGCCACGTCGACCGGTTCGGCATGCGACACCGCATGCGACAGACCGGCGACCCCGGCGTGCGACAGCGCATGCAGGTCGCCCAGTGCCGACGCGAGCGCGCCACCGGCCGTGCCGAACAGCACCACCGCCAGCATCAGCAGGCGGACAGGCAGCGACAGGCGGTGGCGCAGGCGGGACATCATGGCCGCAGGGTAACGACGGCCGCCCCCGTTACACAATCGCAGCGGCGGCGCGCGTTCATGCCGTACGGGCCGGCGGTGGCGCGTGGTGCGCCTGGCGCAGTGCGCGCAGCCGCAGCGCATCGGCCGCACTGCAGGGTGCGGACGTGTCCGGCCGCGCGCGACCGTCAGCCGCTGGCACCTTGAGCAGGTAGTCGCACTGCAGTTCGCCGCCGCTGCTGCGCACGGCGGGCGGCACGGTCCGGCCAGGATCGCAGCCTGCCTGCAGCCGCTGGCTCCAACCGGGGCTGGTCTCTTCCACGCGAAGGCTGGGCACGCCCAGCCGCTCGGCGATGCCTACAATGTCGTTGAAGGTACCGGCGTGGGCGTTGCCGACCAGCGCCACCCAGCGCTGCGGTCCCGGCTTGCCGGCCTGCCTGCGCTGGTCGTGCGCGATCCGCGCGGCCGCGACGTGGTTCAAGAGCTTGACCCGGATGTCCGGAAGGGCGGCCGCGCTGATTCCGGCGTGGTCGTGGACACCCCGCAGGTGGTAGCTGGTCATCAGGTCGAGCGCGACGACGCGCATGCCGACCTTGAAGGCGGCGTCGACCAGATCGCGGAAGGTCGCGCCGCAGGGCGCGTGGGTCAGGTGGCCGCTCTCCTGCCCCGCCAGGAAGCGCGCCAGGTCGGGGGAAAGCGTGCCACTGCGGTGCAGGCGGTCGAGGTCGGCCTGGTGGAGGTCGCCCTGGAGGTGCTCCAGGTACAGGGTGTCGACCCCAAGATGGCGCAGCAACGCCATGTGATCGATCAGCAGGCGCCTGCTGGACGGGCTGCAGGGCACCTCGCCCAGCACCAGTCCTTTCGCGCTGCCGAGCAGCTGCCGCAACAGGTCCACTTGCGTGCGTGCCGGTGCGAGATCGTGCGGGTCATGCCGACCGGTACACACCGGAGGTGGGCTGCCGAGGGCGGCCTCCACCAGCTGCGCGCGTTTGGCGAAGAAGCTGTCGAGCGCCGCGCGCTCGGGGGCTGCAAACGGCATGGTGTAGTCGGGGTCGAGCAGCCTGCGGTGCCGCTGCAGCAACGCGGCCAGGGCCTGGCCGTGCTCGGGGGCGAGCGTGAAACGCTGCAGAGGATCCGGGCCGGCTGCACCCGCGGACGTGGAGGCACGGGTGGGCGGTGGACGCGGGCCGTCAGGCAGGTTGCGCAGGCTCAGCAGGGTCGGTTCCGCGTGGCGATGGGCCGCCTTGTTCGCGGTGGTGTGACAGAACAGGCGGTGGTGCAGTGCGGACAGGGCATCCAGCATGGTCAGGCTCCTTGGGGGGAAACGCGCGCCCGGGGGCGCGCCCTGACCAGCCTAGTCATCTGCTACTGCAGCGCTGCGACGCGCTATGCAGTTTCGTCATCGCGGCGCAGGCCGTGTGCCGATGCGTGCGCGAGCGCACATCGGCACCGACCAGTTGCGACATCAGGGCGCGCGGCGCGCGTCGATGTACGCGCGGATCTGCGCATCCAGCACCGGCAACGGCACCGAGCCCTGGCTGAGTACCGCGTCGTGGAACGACTTGACGTCGAAGCGGTCGCCCAGCGCCTTTTCGGCCTCGCCGCGCAGGCGCACGATCGCGATCTCACCCAGCTTGTAGCTGAGTGCCTGGCCCGGCCACGAGATGTAGCGGTCCACTTCGGTGGTCACTTCGTGCTCGCTCAGCGCGGTGTGGTCGCGCAGGTAGGCCAGCGCCTTCTCGCGGGTCCAGCCCTTGTGGTGCACGCCGGTATCGATCACCAGGCGCGCGGCACGCCACATTTCATAGGTCAGGCGGCCGAAATCCTCGTACGGGGTTTCGTAGATGCCCATTTCCACGCCAAGCTTCTCGCTGTACAGGCCCCAGCCTTCGCCATAGGCGGAGATGTAGGCGTTGCGGCGGAACTCGGGCTGTTCGCCCTGCTCTGCCGCCAGCGCACCCTGCAGGGCGTGGCCCGGGTCGGACTCATGCAGGGTCAGCGCCGGCAGGTTGTACAGCGGGCGCGCCGGCAGGTTGTAGGTGTTGACCCAGTAAGTACCCATGCCGCCACGGCCGGCGGTCCAGAACGGGGCGATATCCGGCGGCACCGGCACGATGGTGAAGCGTGCGCGCGGCAGGGTCATGTACTTGCCGATCACGCCGTCCACGCGCTTGGAAATCCAGGCGGCGCGGTGCAGCAGTTCGTCAGGGGTCTTGGCGTAGAACTGCGGGTCGGTGCGCAGGAAGGCCAGGAAGTCGGCGAAGCTGCCCTTGAACTTGACCTCCTTGATGACGTCGTTCATTTCCTTCTGGATGCGCGCCACTTCCTTCAGGCCGATCTCGTGGATCTGCTGCGGGGTGAGGTCCAGCGTGGTGTATTCGTGGATCTGCTGCTGGTAGTACGCCTTGCCATCGGGCAGCGCTTCGGCGGCCAGGGTGGTGCGCGCCTGCGGCACATACTCACCGACGAAGAAGGTGCGCAGCTTGACGAAGGCCGGCACCACGCTGGCGCTGATGGCCTGGCGGGCCTGCGCCTGCAGCTCGGCCTGTTCGGCGGCGGGAATGCTGGTCGGGAGCTTCTTGAACGGCGCATACAGCGGCGACTGGGTCGGGTCCTTCAGCTCGGCCACGGTGGCGATCGAGACTTCACGGCCATCGAGCACCGCGCGCGGCACGCTGAAGCCGCGCTTCAGGCCGGCGCGCATGTTGTCGGTCTGCTGGTCGAAGTAGCGGGGTACGTCGTTGAGCCGGGCGATGTAGTTGCGGTAGTCCGCCGCGGTCTTCAGCTCGCGACGCGCCATGAACGAGAGGTTGGACCAGAACGAAGAGTCCGAGTTGAACGGCATCTCGTAGCCGCGCAGGCGCACTTCTTCGGCCAGGTTGAACACCTGGTCGCGGTAGATCGCGTAGTTGACCTGGTTGGTGGGCGAGAGCGCCTTGGTATCGACCTTGCCGAGCTGGGCCAGCACGTCATCCCACACCGCAAGGCGTGCCTGCTGCGCGGCCGCGCCCACGTCTGGCATGCGGGTGGCGGTAGCCGGGCCATCACCGTCTTCACTGGCTTCGCCGCCACCGGCCTGGCGCCAAGCCCATTCCTTCTCGTAGATGGCGCGGAACGCCGCGTCGGCCGGCGATTCGGTGGCCAGGCTGGCCGGCGCGACCGCCGGTGCCGCAGGGGGTGCGGCCAGTGCCGCATGGGCAGGAAGGGCCAGGGCGAGCAGCAACGCAGCAACGAGCGGTGATTTCACGAGCAGGGGTTCCCGGGGGACGGCAAACCCCGATCATGGCACCCCGATCCAGCGCGCGCATGGATCAAAGGTCCTGCCCGCAAAGCGGGCAGGACCGGGGATCGGCCAACGGCCGAGACCCGAGCGCCGAAGGCGCGGGTAGCGCCGACTGTTAGTCGGATGCTCTTGATCTTGATGTTGTTCTTGATTCCCGCGAAGAGCAGCCGACTAACAGTCGGCGCTACCGGGCGGGCACCGGGTATCGGGTAGGCGCCGGGTATCCGCCGGGTACAGGCCGTACCGGGGGCACCGGGTATCCGCCGGGCACGGGCCGTACCGGGCGGGCACCGGGTATCCGCCGGGTACAGGCCGTACCGGGTGGGCGCCGGGTATCCGCCGGGTACGCGCCGATACCCGCGAGGTTCGCAGCCCTCAATGTTCCGCCTTATCCCGCTTCCACCCGCGGTGCTGGATATCCAGCTTCAAGCTGTAAAGCGCGGTAAACGCCGGAAACAGGTTCTGCAGCACCCCCACCGAATCCTGCTTGGCCGAAAACAGGAAGTAGCTCAGCGTCATCAGGCTGCCCACCACGCTCATGTACCAGAACAGCCGCGGGATCACCGGCTTGCCGGCCCGGCGCGAGGCGACGAACTGCACCAGCCAGCGGCCGCCGAACATCAGTGCGCCGGTATAGCCGATCAGCTTCCAGCCGGTCACATGCAGCCCCGTCCAGAACAGCCAGCTCAGCGGTTGGTCGAGCCAGTGCAGTTCCATCAGCGTTCTTCCACGGCCGTGCGCTTGCTGCGCGTGATCAGCCAGGCCACCCCGCGCAGGTCGCGGATCCCGACCAGCGCGCGGCCGAGGTTGTTGTACTTGGACACCCCGGCGGTGCGGTGGCGGTGGTTGACCGGCACGCTCACCGTCTTCCAGCCCGCCCGCTGCATCAGCGCGGGCAGGTAGCGGTGCATGTGGTCGAAGTACGGCAGCTCCAGGAACGCGGCACGCTCGAACAGCTTGATGCCGCAGCCGGTATCGGGGGTGTCGTCACGCAGCATGCGGGCGCGGATCGCGTTGGCCCACTTGCTGGCCCAGCGCTTGCTGCCGCTGTCCTGGCGGTTGACGCGCCAGCCAGCGAACAGCTTCACCTGCGGTTCGGCGGTCGCACGCGCGGCCAGCAGCTTCGGAATGTCCGCCGGGTCGTTCTGGCCGTCGCCATCCAGCGTGGCGATCCACGGTGCGCGGGCGTGCTTGACCCCGTTCTTCACCGCGGTGCTCTGCCCGCTCTGGCTGACATGGTGCAGGACCCGCAATTCGGGGTTGGCCGGCTTCAACGACTCCAGCACGGCCAGGGTGTCGTCGCGCGAGTGATCGTCGACGTAGACGATCTCGAAGTCCACCTGGCCGCGCAGCGCCGCGGTGATCTCTTCGATCAGGGGCTGTACGTTGTCGCGTTCATTGAATACCGGGACGACGACCGACAACTGGGGTTGGCTCATGATCGGGCTCTGCGAAAGGCCAGGAATGAAAAAGACCGCGCATTTTCCGAGATCAAGGTTATCCGAAGATGAACCCGGCGATGTGAGTCAGGCGCGATCACCGAAATAGTCGCGGCACCAAGCCACCACCGGCGGCAGGCCGCGCTCGATCGGGGTGACCGGTTCATAGCCGAAAGCGTCATGGGCACGACGGGTGTCGGCCATGGTGCGGACCATGTCGCCTGGCTGCATCGGCTTGTATACCTTCTGTGCCGGGCGTCCAGCGGCGGCCTCGATGACCCCGATGAAATGTTCCAGCTCGATCGGGGTGTGGTTGCCCAGGTTGAAGACACGGTGCGGTACGTCCTCGCTGGACGGATGCGCCAGCGCGCCGAGGATACCGGCCACGATGTCGGAAACATGTGTGAAATCGCGCTGCATCCTGCCGTCGTTGAACACGTCGATGGGGCGCCCGGCCAGCACCGCGCGCGAGAACAGCAGCGGCGCCATGTCCGGGCGGCCCCACGGGCCGTACACGGTGAAGAAGCGCAGGCCAGTGGCGTGCAGGCCATACAACTGCGCGTAGGTGTAGGCCATCAACTCGTTGGCCGCCTTGGTCGCTGCGTACAGCGAGCGCGGCTTGTCGATGCGCTGGTCTTCGGAGAACGGCGGGGTGGCCGAATCACCGTAGACCGAGCTGCTGGAGGCGTACACCAGGTGGGCCACGCCGCGATGGCGGCACAGTTCCAGGATGTTGACGAACCCGGTCAGGTTGCTGTCCACGTAGGCGTACGGGTTTTCCAGCGAATAGCGCACACCGGCCTGCGCGGCCAGGTGGATCACCCGGGTCGGCTGCACCTCGTCGAACAGCGCGGCCAGGCCATCGCGGTCGGTCAGGTCCAGCGCGCGGATATCGGCGTCCGGGCACAGTGCCGCCACGCGATCGCGCTTGATCTGCGGGTCGTAGTAGTCGTTGTAGTTGTCCAGGCCGACCACCGTGTGCCCGGCATCGAGCAGGGCACGCACGGTATTGGCGCCGATGAAGCCTGCAGCGCCGGTCACAAGAAGGGTCATGGCAGTCGTCCCGGAAAATCCAGTCGACAGAATAGCGCCGTTACCGATACGTCACTACAGGCTCAGCGGCGCTTCGCGCGCCAGCGTGGCCTTGCGTTCCTTGCTGAAATCCCACCAGGGACGCGGGGCTTCGCCCTGCATGAAGCGCACGATGGACAGGAACACATCGATCACGCACGGGTCGTGCAGTACCCCGGTGCGCATGCACAGCTGCGCGTACATGTCGTAGGCATCGCGGCCGCGCACGTGCGCGGGGACACGGATCCCGATCAGACGAAGATCCTTCTCACAGGCCGGCCCGACATTTGGCAGGTCGGTCAGGCGCAACAGATGGTTGCGATCGACCTTGGTGGGGTTCATCAGGTAAGTGGGTTCCTCTTGCGTGGCGGGGGACTCAGCCCTTGCGTACGCGGAGCTTCTCGAGCACGCCGTCCAGCGTGTCCAGGTCGGTGTAATGGATGATCAACTTGCCCTTGCCGCCACGGCCGTGGTTGATCGCCACGCGGGCGCCCAGCGATTCGGACAGCTCGGTTTCCAGCGACGCGATGTCGGCCTGCGGGGCGGCCGCGCTCGGCTTGCGGCGCAGCGAGGCAGGCACCTTGCCGGCAGCGAACTGCTGCGCACGGTGTTCGACCTCACGCACCGACCAGCCCTGGTCGGCTGCTTCCTGGGCCAGCTTGCTGGCCAGTTCCGGCGCCAGGGTCAGCAGCGCGCGGGCATGTCCCATTTCCAGCCGGCGGGTTTCCAGCAGCAGGCGGATCGCCACCGGCAGCTCCAGCAGGCGTAGCAGGTTGGACACCGCCGCGCGCGAGCGGCCGACGGCCTGGGCGGCCTCGGCGTGGGTCAGGGCGAATTCGCTGATGAGCCGCTGCAGCGCTTCGGCTTCTTCGAGCGGGTTGAGGTCTTCGCGCTGGATGTTCTCGATCAGCGCCATCGCGATGACGGTGCGGTCTTCCAGCTCGCGCACCACTACCGGCACTTCGTCCAGGCCGGCCAGCTGCGACGCGCGCCAGCGGCGTTCGCCGGCCACGATCTCGAAGCTGTCCGGGCCCAGCTGGCGGACCAGGATCGGCTGGATCACGCCCTGCGCCTTGATGGAATCGGCCAGCTCGGCGAGCTTGGTTTCGTCCATGTCGCGGCGCGGCTGGTACTTGCCCGGCTGCAGGTGCTTGACCGGCAGCTTGCGCAGCACTTCACCCGGCAGCGGCTCGATCACGGCCGCGGCCTGCACCTGTGTCACCGCGCCCTTGGGCCCCAGCAGCGCATCGAGGCCACGGCCGAGGCCGCGTTTCTTGCCGGGGGCGGGCTTGGTGCTCATCAGGCGGTCTCCATGGCCTTGCCGGCCGTGTTGCGTTGGTGGTGGCGGCGGATGATCTCGCCGGCCAGGCCGAGGTAGGCGACGCCGCCGCGCGAGGCGCGGTCGTAGCCGACGATGCTCTGGCCGTGGCTGGGCGCCTCGGCCAGGCGCACGTTGCGCGGCACGATGGTGCGGAACACGCGGTCGCCGAAGTGGTCGGTCAATTCGGCCGACACGGCATTGGCGAGGTTGTTGCGCACATCGAACATGGTGCGCAGCACGCCCTCGATCTCCAGGCTGGGATTGAGGTTGGCGCGCAGCGCATCGATGGTTTCCACCAGCGCGCTCAGGCCTTCCAGCGCGTAATACTCGCACTGCATCGGCACGATCACCGAATCGGCGGCGGCCAACGCGTTGAGGGTCAGCAGCGACAGCGCCGGCGGGCAGTCGATCAGGATGAAGTCGTACTCGTCCTGGATCGGGGCCAGCGCGCGCTTGAGCCGCTGTTCGCGTTCGCCCTGGTCCATCAGCTGGATCTCGGCGGCCGTCAGGTCGATGTTGCCCGGCAGCAGGTCGAAGCCTTCCGGGGTGGTCACCCGGACTTCGGCCGCGGTGCTTTCGCCCAGCAGCAGGTCGCAGGTGGAGGCGGCAACTTCGCGCTTGTCCACGCCGCTGCCCATGGTCGCATTGCCCTGGGAATCGAGGTCGACCAGCAGCACGCGCTTGGGCGCAGCAGCCAGGGCGGCGGCCAGATTGACGGCAGTCGTGGTCTTGCCGACGCCACCTTTCTGGTTGGCGATGGCGATGATGCGGGCCATGCGGGTGAGCCTCATCGGCAGGGGGTGGGACTGGGCATTATGCGGGCATGGGGCGTGTCGTGTCTCACGGACCGGCCACCACCACCAGATGGCGCTCGCCGGTCAGGCCCGGAACATGCAGCGGCAGGACCTGCTCAACCCGCCAGCCGGCCGGCAGCTGGGCGATCTCGTCATGCGGGTGGACGCCCTTCATGGCCAGCAGGCGTCCGCCGGGGCGCAGCAGGTGGCCGCCGACGGCGATGATGCCGGCCAGGGTGTCCATGGCGCGGGCGGTGAGGTTGTCATAGGCACCCGGCTCCGCCAGCGCTTCGGCACGGGATTCGGCCACGCGGGCATTGGTCAGGCCCAGCTGGCGCACCGCTTCGCGCATGAAGCGGGCCTTCTTGCCGTTGCTTTCCACCAGGGTCACCTGAAGCTGCGGGCGGGCGATGGCCAGCGGAATGCCGGGCAGCCCGGGGCCGGTGCCCAGGTCGGCCAGGGTGCCCTGCTCCAGGTACGGCTGCATCGCCAGCGAATCGAGCAGGTGGCGGGTGACCATCTCCATCGGGTCGCGGATGGCGGTGAGGTTGTAGGTGCGGTTCCAGCGGTCCAGCAGGGCGAGGTAGGTCAACAGGGGCGGCGCCAGGGTGGCATCCAGGCCCATGGCAGCCAGGCCGCGCTCAAGCGCATCGGCCACGCCGGCCGGGAGTGTGTGTTCGGTCATGCGCCCATTATCGCAGGCTGGGGACCTGCTGACTGCGCGGATTCGGTGCGCTCAGAGCGCGTGCCAGGCCAGTGCGGCGCGGAAATCGTCCGCGGCCTGCCATTCGTGCAGGTGCCAGCGCTGGGCCGGGCCGAGTTCCGGGTCGCACCAGGCCAGGTGCAGGGCGCCGTCGGCGGCGGGCGCCAGCTGCAGGCGGTGCAGGCCGAACGAGATGCCCTGCCCCTGCGCCTTGAGGATGGCCTCCTTGGCGCACCAGACCCGGAAGAACCAATGGGTGCGGGCTTCTTCGTCCAGCCCGAGCAGCCATGCCACTTCGGTCGGGTGGAAGAAGCGCTCGATGATTTCGGCCATGCGTGGCCGTGGGCGCAGCGGCTCCAGGTCCACGCCCAGCCGCACGCCCTCGCCCAGCCCCACCAGCAGCAGGCCATGGCTGTGACTCCAGCCGGTGCCGATATGCGCCAGCGGGCCGTGCAGCTCCGGGCGGCCGCGCGGATCGCGCTGCAGCGGCAGGTCTTCGGGGCTGGCCCCCAACTGGTCAGCCAGCAACACCCGCGCCTGCGGCTCGCCACGGGTACCGGGCACGTGCGGCAGGCGCCAGACGGTGACCGGGCCAAACCGCCAGGGCCCGTCCAGGGTCGCCGGCAGGCTCATGCGAACACCCCGCCAATGCGGCTGCACGACGACTTCACGGGGGCTGCCGTCAACTGGCTCCGTCTCATCGGCACACAAACTCTGGAGTGGACAACATGGGCATCATCATCTGGTTGATCGTCGGTGGCATCGTAGGCTGGCTTGCCAGCATCATCATGCGCCGCGACGCGCAGCAGGGCATCATCCTCAACATCGTGGTCGGCATCGTCGGCGCGCTGATCGCCGGCTTCCTGTTCGGCGGCGGCATCAATGAAGCGATCACCATCCGCACGTTCCTGTTCTCGCTGATCGGGGCCGTGATCCTGCTGGCGATCGTGAACCTCTTCACCCGCCGCAGCGTTCGATAACCCCACAGGTAGGTAACGACCGTTGGTCGTTACGATTTTCCAGCAAGGCCCGGCACCCGCCGGGCCTTGTGCGTTTCAGCCCAGCTGCACCCACGCCGGGGCGTGGTCGCTCGGCCTGTCCCAGGTGCGCGGCTCGCGGTCGATGCCCGAAGCCAGCGCACGCGCCTTGAGGGCATCCGACACAAGGGTCAGGTCGATGCGCAGGCCCAGGTTGCGGCGGAACCCGGCGGCGCGGTAATCCCACCAGCTGAACACGCCTTCCTCTTCGCTGTGCAGCCGGAAGGCATCGTGCAGCCCCAACTGCAGCAGCTTGTTGAGCGCGCCGCGTTCGGCGGTGGAGGTCAGGATGTGGTTCTCGTTCCAGACCAGCGGGTCGTGCACATCGCGCGCGTCCGGGGCGATGTTGAAGTCGCCCATCACCACCAGCTCCGGGTATTTCTGCAGTTCCGAGGCCACCCAGGCGTGCACCGCTTCCAGCCAGCGCAGCTTGTAGGCGTACTTGTCGGTGTCCACGTCCTGGCCGTTGACCACGTACAGGTTGATGATGCGCACCCCGTTGACGGTGCCGGCGATCACCCGCTTCTGCTCGTCCTCGAAGCCTGGAATGCCGATCTGCACGTCCTGCGCCGGCTCGCGCGACAGCAGCGCCACGCCGTTGTAGGTCTTCTGCCCGGCGAACACGCTGCGGTAGCCCAGCCCGGCCAGCACCGCGTCGGGGAACTTGTGGTCCTCCATCTTGGTTTCCTGGATGCCGACCACGTCCGGCGCGAACGCGGTGAGCCACTGTTCCAGGTGCGGCAGGCGCACGTTGAGCGAATTGACGTTCCAGGAGGCGATTTTCATGGGCGCATTGTAACGGGTCGGCGGTTCCGTACCGACCAACGGTCGGTACCTACCGGTCGACCGCGAGCCTCGGCCGCGACGCATGCGGAGCGGTGCTGCCCCTCGGGTAGGTACCGACCGTTGGTCGGTACCTCCATCAGCGCAGAATCACCCTGAGCAGGCCGGCAATGCGTGAATACGGCGGTTTAAGCATATCGCTCGCCGCCCAGCGCGACTGCCACAGCACCGGCAGCTGCTTGCTCATCGCATCGAACCCGGCACGCCCGTGGTACGCGCCCATCCCGCTGGGGCCGACGCCGCCGAACGGCAGGCCGTTGATGGCGAAATGCAGCAGGGTGTCGTTGACGGTGACGCCGCCGGCCACGATCTGGCCGAGCACGCGCTCCACCACGGGCCGCTGTTCGCTGAAAACGTACAGCGCCAGCGGCCGGTCGCGGCCCTGCACTGATTCCAGTGCAGCCTCCAGGTCGGGGTAAGCGCACACCGGCAGGATCGGGCCGAAGATTTCCTCCTGCATCAGGTCCAGGTCGGCCGGCGGGTCGAGCACGATGGTGGGCACGATCAGCCGCTCGCGGCGCGTGCGCTCGGGATCGATGCTGGCCAGTTCGATCACCGGCACGCCGCGTTCGCGCGCCTGGGCCAGGTAGCCGAGCAGGCGCTGGTACTGGCCTTCATTGATGATGCGGGTGTAATCGTCGGTATTGCTGAAGTCACCGTAGCGCGCGCGCACCTGGGTCTGCAGCTGCTGCACCAGCTCGCGCTGGCGGCGGCTGTCGACCAGCACATAGTCCGGCGCGATGCAGGTCTGGCCGGCATTGAACCACTTGCCGGTAGCCAGCCGCGCGGCGGCCTTGTCCAGCGGGTAATCGCTGCACACGATGGCCGGTGACTTGCCGCCCAGTTCCAGGGTGAGCGGGGTCAGGTGCTGCGCGGCGGCGGCCATGACCTTGCGGCCCACCGCCGTGGAGCCGGTGAACACCAGGTGGTCCAGCGGCGAGCCGGCCAGCGCCGAGGCCAGCGCGGCATCGCCCTGTACTACCGCTACGCGCTCGGCCGGGAACACGTCGGCCAGCAGGTCGTGCAGGAAGGCGCTGGTGCGCGGGGTGTGCTCGGAGGGTTTCAGGACGACGTGATTGCCTGCCGCGATGGCAGTGGCCAGCGGAATCAGCGCCAGGTTCACCGGGTAGTTCCAGGGCGAGATCACCCCGACCACGCCCAGCGGTACCGGCCGCACCTGCGCCCGCGCCGGCCAGAACCGCCAGCCCACCCCGACCCGGCGCGGGCGCATCCACCCGCGCAGGTGCGCCAGCAGGTGGTCGATCTCATTGAGCACGGTCATGCCGTCGGCGATCAGCGACTCATGGGTGGAGCGGTGGCCGAAATCGGCGGCGATGGCCTCGGCCATCTGCGGCAGGCGTGTCTTCAACGCAGCGCGCAGGCGCTGCAGGTCGCTGCGGCGCTGTTCCAGCGACGGGCGGTTGGCCTGCCAGGCGTGGCGCAGGGTATGCAGAATGGCCTGTAGGGCGGCAGTGTCGGTGTTGGGGTGGTCCATGGCCGGAATATAGCAATGGTTGGAGCCGACACCGCGAGGGCACGCATGGCGTGTCGCTACACATCGGACGCACTGTAGCGACACGCCATGCGTGTCCTCGCGGACCCAAACGAAGAAGGGCCGTGGCAATGCCACGGCCCTTCCGGTTCACGCCATCACCGATTACTTGGTGATGTCCACACCCTTGGTTTCATGCAGGAACAGGCCGCCGACCACGACTGTCATCAGCGCGATGATGATCGGGTACCACAGGCCGTAGTACAGGTTGCCGGTGCCGGCCACCAGCGCGAACGAGATCGCCGGCAGGAAGCCACCGAACCAGCCGTTGCCGATGTGGTACGGCAGCGACATCGAGGTGTAGCGGATGCGGGTCGGGAACAGCTCGACCAGGTAGGCCGCGATCGGGCCGTAGACCATGGTCACGTACAGCACCAGGATCCACAGCATGAGCACGGTGCCGGCGATGTTGATGCGCGCGTTGTCGGCCTTGGCCGGATAACCCGCTGCGGTCAGCGCCGCCTTGAGTTCGCCACCGAAGGCATCGCCCTTGGCCTTGAGCTCATCCTTGGTCAGGCCAGCGGCCTCGAACGACGTCACCTGGCTGTTACCCACGCTCACCAGCGCCAGCGAACCAGCGGCGGCAGGCTGCACGTCGTACGGCACACCGGCCTTGGTCAGCGCGGCGGTGGCCACGTCGCAGGAGCTGGTGAACTTGCGCAGGCCGACCGGATCGAACTGGAACGAGCAGGTGTTCGGATCGGCGATGACCAGGGCCGGCGAGCTGCTGCGGGCTTCTTCGATTGCCGGGTTGGCGAAGTGGGTCAGGCCCTTGAACACCGGGATGTACGTCACCGCAGCCAACAGGCAGCCGGCCAGGATGATCTTCTTGCGGCCGATGCGATCGGACAGCCAGCCGAAGAAGATGAAGAACGGCGTACCCAGGGCCAGCGCGCCGGCGATCAGCAGGTAGGAGGTGGTGGCATCGACCTTGAGCATGCTGCTCAGGAAGAACAGCGCGTAGAACTGGCCGCCATACCACACCACGGCCTGGCCGGCTGCGGCGCCGAGCAGGACCAGCAGCATCAGCTTGAGGTTGCCGTCCTTGAGGCTGTCACGGAACGGGGTCTTGGAGCCCTTGCCTTCGGCCTTCATCTGCTGGAACAGCGGCGACTCGCTCAGCTGCAGGCGGATCCACACCGAAATGCCCAGCAGGATGATCGAGACCAGGAACGGAATGCGCCAGCCCCAGGCTTCAAATGCCTCGTTGCCCAGGAAGTAGCGGCAGGCCAGGATGATCAGCAGCGACATGAACAGGCCAAGCGTGGCCGTGCACTGGATGAAGCTGGTGTACAGGCCACGCTTGTCGGCCGGTGCGTGCTCGGCCACGTAGGTCGCCGCGCCACCGTACTCGCCACCCATCGCCAGGCCCTGGGCCAGGCGCAGGACGATCAGGATTACCGGCGCCGCGAAGCCGATCGACGCGTAGTTGGGCAGCACGCCCACCAGGAAGGTCGAGATGCCCATGATCAGGATCGTGACCAGGAAGGTGTACTTGCGGCCGATGCGGTCGCCGAGGCTGCCGAAGAAGGCCGCGCCGAACGGACGCACGAAGAAGCCGGCCGCGAAGGCCAGCAGGGCGAAGATCATGCCCGTGGTTTCATTGACCCCGCTGAAGAACTGCTTGGCGATGATCGCCGCCAGCGAGCCATACAGGAAGAAGTCATACCATTCGAACACGGTGCCAAGGCTGGACGCGAAGATGACCTTCTTGTGGCCCTTGGTAAGTTCTGCTTTTGCAGGTACGGGTGTGGTGGACATAAGACGCTTCCCCTCCGAAGCAATCATTGGTGGCAGGTGCCGACAATGCGTCGGCACCCATGCTTAAAAACTGTACTTCGTGGTGAACTGCACGCGGTTGATGTCGCCCTTGCGGCCATCTTCGATCTCGCGCACGCCGTACATGTACTCCGCGCCGATATCGACCTTGGGCATCGGCGTGTAGAAGATGTTGCCGCGGATGCTCTGCACGCTCTTGGTGACCAGCGGGCCCAGCACGCTGTCGTTGTCGTAGTCGCTGCGGGCGTAGATCAGGTTGGTGCGCAGCTTCGGGGTGAAGGCGTGGCGCCAGCCGACATAGCCGGCCAGCACGCCAGTGGGGTTGAGTTCGTCCTGGGCCACGTCGTAAGCCGTATCGGCGGTGACGCCCAGGCCAACGTAACGGGCGATGCCTTCGCCACCGCTGATCTGGTAGTGCAGCTGGTCGCTGCCGCCCATCACCCACTTGCCGCCCAGGGTCAGGCCGCCGCCGATCTTGTCGGCGTCGGCACCGGTGGCCTGGTTGTCGACCTTGAGCTGGCGCACGATACCGCCGACCCCGAAGGTGCCCCAGTCGCCCTTCCAGCCATAGCGCAGGGTCAGGTCCGGCAGGGAGCCACGGTCGCTGTTGCTGGCCACGTTGGTCCACGCCCCGGTAACCGGATTGCGGGTGCCGGTGAGCACGGTGGTTTCCGGGTTTTCCAGCGCGACGCTGAAGCCGCCCTGGGTGTAGCGGATCTGCGCCTGGCGCACGAACAGCACGCCGTCGGTGGGACCGACGAAATCGGCCGCTTCCGGCAGCGAGGCGGCGTCCATGAAGTTCGACCAGGTCTGGCCGGCCATCCAGTTGTTCCAATACATATACGCGTGGCGCAGGGTCACGCCGTAGGTATTGGTGGCGGTCTGGTTGCCCAGCGAGTTGCCGAAGAAGTCCATCTCGAAGAACGCGCCGGACTTGTTGCCCTTGTCCGAGACGTTGTCGATGCCCAGGTTGAAGCGCGAGAACTTGGCGTGGGCATTGAAGTCCACGTCGGAACGCTCGCCGCTGCCGCCGGCACCGGCCACCGGGGTCTGGCCCGGCAGGTACAGCGCGCGGCCGGTGGCGTCGTCGGCCAGCTGGCCATCGCCGGTCTGGGTGGCCAGGAAGTCGGCCTTGATGAAGCCGCCGATCTTGACCGTGGTGCCCGGCGCGGCGCCCGGGGTGATGGTGGTGACCTGGATCGGCTGCTTGCCGGCGGGCACGGTGGCGCCGGCAGGCTGTTGCGCCTGCACGGTCTTCACCGCGGTCACATCGGTCTGGGCCTGGCTGATCTGGGTCTGCTGCTGCTGGGTGGTGGACAGCAGCAGCTGCACCTGGCGCTCCAGCTCGGCAACGCGCGCTTCCAGCTGCTTCTCTTTGGCGGTTTCGGCAAACGCCATGCCAGGCGCCACCAACGCGACCAACAGGCAGGTCGCCAACGGCTTGCGCATGGTCTTCAACATACGGGTACTCATGTTGCCCTCTCTCCCGGGTGGCAAAGTGATCGCCGCGTGTGGGGTCACGGTCGAGCCGAGCGTGCGGCCGGTTGACGCACCCCGGCTATTGGCAATTGGTCGAACCCGGGGTCACGACCAACGGCCGTGACCTGCCGGCAATCGCTCGTTACGACCAAGGTCTAACCATTCCCTTACCTCGTGGCGCGGTGGATGCGGCAAACTGAGCGGGATGAATCGCGGGTTATGCTGCGATCGCACAACCCAGTCCTAGTGCAAGTGAGGGTGCCATGGCCGATCTTTACCCCGTCAAGGCGGACGTTGCCGCCAAGGCGCGCATTGACAAGAACACTTACCAGCAGCTCTACCGCGAATCGGTGGACAACCCCGACGCGTTCTGGGGCAAGGCCGCCGAGCGGCTGGACTGGTACAGGAAGCCGTCCACGATCCGCAACGTCAGCTACCAGCTCGACGATTTCCGCATCAAGTGGTTCGAAGACGGCGAACTCAACGCCAGCGTGAACTGCCTGGACCGCCAGCTGGACAAGCGCGGCGACAAGGTTGCGCTGCTGTTCGAACCGGACAGCCCGGATGCGCCGGCGCAGGGCGTGACCTACCGCGAGCTGTACGAGCGCACCTGCCGCCTCGGCAACGCGTTGCGCAACCTGGGCGTCAAGAAGGGCGACCGGGTGACCATCTACCTGCCGATGATCGTTGACGCCGCTGTAGCCATGCTGGCCTGCGCGCGCATCGGTGCGATCCACTCGGTGGTGTTCGGCGGCTTCGCGCCCAATTCGATCGCCGACCGCGTGATCGACTGCGGCAGCAAGCTGATCATCACCGCCGACGAAGGCCTGCGCGGCGGCCGCAGGATTCCGCTGAAGGCCAACGTGGATGCCGCGCTGAAGCTGCCCGGCACCACCACGGTGGAAACCGTGCTGGTGGTGCGCCACACCGGCGGCGCGGTGGACATGCAGGCCCCGCGCGACCGCTGGTTCCACGACGTGGTGGACCCGCAGCCGGCACAGTGCGAACCGGAGCGGATGAACGCCGAAGATCCGCTGTTCATCCTCTACACCTCCGGTTCCACCGGCAAGCCCAAGGGCGTGCTGCACACCACCGGCGGTTACCTGCTCTACGCGGCCTACACCCATGAAGCGGTGTTCGACCTGCGCGAAGAGGACATCTACTGGTGCACCGCCGACGTGGGCTGGGTCACCGGGCACAGCTACATCGTGTACGGCCCGCTGGCCAACGGCGCCACCTCGCTGATGTTCGAAGGCGTGCCGAACTACCCCGACACCTCGCGCTTCTGGCAGGTGATCGACAAGCACCAGGTCAGCATCTTCTATACCGCACCTACCGCCATCCGTGCGTTGATGCGCGAAGGCGATGCGCCGGTCAAGCGCACTTCGCGCGCCTCGCTGCGCCTGCTCGGCAGCGTCGGCGAGCCGATCAACCCGGAAGCCTGGCGCTGGTACTACGACGTGGTCGGCGATGGCCGCTGCCCGATCGTGGATACCTGGTGGCAGACCGAAACCGGCGGCATCCTGATTTCGCCGCTGCCCGGCGCGATCGATCTCAAGCCCGGGTCGGCCACCCTGCCCTTCTTCGGCGTGCAGCCGGCGCTGGTCAACGCCGATGGCGAGATCATGGACGGCGCCACCGAAGGCAACCTGATCATCCGCGATTCGTGGCCGGGCCAGATGCGCACCGTCTACGGCGACCACCAGCGCTTCATCGACACCTACTTCCGCACCTACCCCGGCAGCTACTTCACCGGTGACGGCTGCCGTCGCGACGAGGACGGCTACTACTGGATCACCGGCCGCGTCGACGATGTCATCAACGTGTCCGGCCACCGCATCGGTACCGCCGAAGTGGAAAGCGCACTGGTCTCCCACCCGAAGGTGGCCGAGGCGGCCGTGGTCGGCTTCCCGCACGACATCAAGGGCCAGGGCATCTATGCCTACGTGACCCTGGTGGCCGACGAAACGCCGAGCGAGGAACTGCACAAGGAGCTGGTAGCGTGGGTGCGCAAGGAGATCGGCCCGATCGCCTCGCCCGACCACCTGCAGTGGGCACCGGGGCTGCCGAAGACGCGCTCGGGCAAGATCATGCGCCGCATCCTGCGCAAGATCGCCGAGAACGCGCCCGACCAGCTGGGTGACACCTCGACCCTGGCCGACCCGTCGGTGGTGGCATCGCTGGTGGAAGAGCGTAAGGTCAAGTAATTGGTTCCCACCTCCCCCATGACAACCCTGCTGATCGCCGATGACCACCCCCTGTTCCGTGAAGCCCTGCGCGGCGCGGTGCAGCGGGTGATGCCGGGCGTGCTGCTGTACGAGGCCGACAGCGTGGAAGCGCTGTACCAGCTGGCCGACCAGCATGCCGACGCCGACCTGGTCCTGATGGACCTCAACATGCCCGGTGCGCAGGGCTTCAACGCGCTGGTGCACATGCGGGCGCTGCACCCGCAGTTGCCGGTGGTGGTGGTGTCCGCGCGCGAAGAGCCCACCGTGATGCGGCGGGCGCTGGACCACGGCGCGTTCGGGTTCATTCCCAAATCGGCCGACTCGGACACGATCGGGCATGCGCTGGGCACGATCCTGGATGGCGAAACCTGGGCCCCGCCGGAGGCGCACAACGTGCCGCCGACCGGGCGCGAGGAACGCGAAGTCGGCCAGCGCCTGCGCGAGCTCACCCCGCAGCAGTTCCGGGTGCTGCAGATGCTCGGCGCGGGGCGGCTCAACAAGCAGATTGCGTATGACCTCAATGTGTCCGAGGCCACCATCAAGGCCCATGTGACCGCGATCCTGCGCAAGCTGGGCGTGACCAACCGTACCCAGGCGGTGCTGATGGCCGGCAAGCTGACGCTGGATGACGAGCCGTTGGTGTTGCCGCCGGAAGAGGATTGATCGCGGGTTGCGTGGCCGCGTGGCTGCGTCGTTGCGTCGTTGCGTCGTTGCGTCGTTACGGTAGAGCCGACTGTTAGTCGGCTGCGGAGACATGCAGCGGACTAACAGTCCGCTCTACCTTCGGCTGCGGAGACATGCAGCGGACTAACAGTCCGCTCTACCTTCGGCTGCGGAGACGTGCAGCGGACTAACAGTCCGCTCTACCTGCTTCGGCTTATAGCCGAAGCTATACATCCCAGCACGCCCTGCGCAATTCGGCGATTTGGGCGATGAACCGCCTTCGCGGTGCTAAGCTTCGCGTCCCCTTGGGGAGTAGCCTGTTTCCTGCTGAAGGAAACGCCCGTATCAACATGCTCGGCCAGTGCGCCGTGGTGCGGGCAGCCAGTGATGGTTGGCGAGACCAGCGGTCCGCGTGCGCAACGACAGGTTGGGCGCGAACGTGGGCCGTTGTCCGTCATCGCCCAACCTGCACTGTCGTGTGATGTCCCCCATTTCGATGCTGTTGATCGGCTTTGCCATGTCCACCGATGCCTTCGCCGCGGCAATCGGCAAAGGCGCTGCCATGCGCAAGCCGCGTTTTCCCGATGCGCTGCGTGCCGGCCTCATCTTCGGTGTGATCGAAGGCCTTACGCCGGTGATCGGCTGGTTGCTCGGCCGCGCCGCGTCGTCCTACGTGCAGGCCTTCGATCACTGGATCGCCTTCGTGCTGCTCGGTGCACTGGGCGTGCACATGATCATCAACGGCGTGCGGCACGACCCGGACGCTGACAGCGACGACCCCGACAAGCACCACGGTTTCTGGCACCTGGCCGTCACCGGCTTTGCCACCAGCATCGACGCCCTGGCCGTCGGCGTGGGCCTGGCCTTCCTGGACGTGCATATCGGCGTGATGGCGACGGTGATCGGCCTGTGCACGCTGGTGATGGTCACCACCGGCATCATGCTGGGTCGGGTGCTGGGCGACATGATCGGCAAGCGTGCGGAGATCGCCGGCGGCGTGATCCTGATCCTGGTTGGCAGTGCCATCCTGTATGAGCACCTCAGCGGCGCCGCCGGCTGAGCAGCGCCGGGCGGCCGGGCCTCAGCTGCGTGGATCGTGGTAGTCGACGATGTCGACCAGTTCATGCCCGGCTGGGCCTTTGCGGTGCAGAAGCCGCCACACGTTGCGGCCGGGACTCTGCCGGCCCGCAAAGTGGATGTCGATGGCGAGGTAGTTCCTGCCGTGGTAACGCACCGGATGGCCGCACGGACGGTTCGCTGCGAGATCCTGCTCGATCCGTCTCAGTTCCCGGCAGGTACGACTGTCCGCGGGCAGTCCGGCCAGCTTTGCGCGCAGCAAAGGCCCGCGGATGACCCGTTCGTGGTCAGCGTCTGCTGGCGCGGCGATGTCCGCCACGGGCGCGGCGCTGCCGTGGCTCACGTGCCGGCGCCGCGGCAGTCGGCGATGGGTTACATCCACCAGTGGACTGGTCGCCAGCGTTTCCACTGTTTCCCGGGCTCGGTCATGCAACGAATGCACGCGCATCTCGCCCTGAATTTCGTCGGTGGTGAACGCATGCGCATCACGCAGCGCGGTATTGGCAAGGTCCACGCGCAGGTACGGGCAGTGCAGCTGGCGCAGCACGGTGCCGGCGCGCGTGCCTGCCTGGTTCAGCGCGGTCGCGATGGCCGTGCCCTGCCCTTCGCGCGCGGCCACCAGGTAACACGCGTTGGCGTTGCGCTTGGCGAGCAGCATCACCGCACGATCGCGGCAATGGGTCAGGTAGAAATGACGGATGACGCCTGCAATGAGCGGATTCGGTGGCACCCTGCGGGTCTGGCAGTATGTATTGAATTCACGGGCGACCCGGCTGAAATCCCGCTCCAGCTGCGCGGCGAGAGACTTCAACGCGTCCAGGTCATCAACGCTGGTGCCGGCCTCATGCAGCAGCTCGCGCACGGCCGGATAGTCGACCAGCGCCTTCTCATGCGGCTGCAGTTGCCGCGCAGGCTTGTCGGGGTCCAGCCATCGCATCGCGTTGGTGCAGCCGATCCCCATCCAGCCGGAGATCAACGCGGGCTTCACGATCTCGGCAACGCTCCATGCGGGACCGGCGGCATTGGTGCAACCGCGGAATACCAGCTCGAATCCTGCGCCCACCACGACACCCAACGTGCCTGCGAGGGGAATCGCCGCGCCGGAATGCAGCGGGGTGGCAAGAAGGGAACGCAGCGAGGGAACGGGCACGGAAACTCCGCAGCAGGTGATCGGCTGCGCAGAATAGACAGCGCGACGGCACGAGCGTGCCGCAGCTGTCGCCTTCAACCTTGGAGGGTCGAGTGCGCCGCCAGGTACGCGCGCAGCGAGGCCGGCTTGATCGGCTTGGTCAGCAGGCGGTAACCCCGCTCGCGCGCCATGCGCTTGAGTTCGTCGCGCCCATCGGCAGTGAGCAGCGCGCCGGGAATGTCGCGCCCGGCGCGCTCGCGTAGCGCCACCAGCGTGTCCAGTCCATCCAGGCGGTCGTGCAGGTGGTAATCGACCAGCATCACGTCCGGCTGCGCCTGCACTTCCTCCAGCGCCTGGTCCACGGTGCTGGCAGTGATCACCTGCACCTGCCAGCGGCCCAGCAACGCGCGCATGCCGTCAAGGATTTCCTGGTCGTTGTCCACGCACAGCACGCGCATGCCGGCCAGCGAATCGGTGCGGGTGCTGTGCTCGGGCACGCTGGCCTGCGCGTCGCTGGCCGGCAGATCCGGCACCTGCGCGCGCGGCAGCAGGATCGAGAACATGCTGCCGCTGCCCACCTGGCTGCGCGCATTGAGGCGGTGGTCGAGCAGGCGCGAGATGCGCTGGCAGATAGACAGGCCCAGCCCCAGCCCCTGCTCGCCCCAGTCGAACGGCTGCTGGTAGCGATGGAACTCGTTGAAGATCTGCTGCATGTGGTGCTCGGGGATGCCCGGCCCGGTATCCCACACCTGCAGTTCGATCTCGTCGCGGCGATGGCGCACGGCCAGCACGATGCGGCCCTGGCGGGTGTAGCGCAGCGCATTGGCCAGGAAGTTCTGCAGCACCCGGCGCAGCAGTCGGCGGTCGCTGCGCACCCAGGCCGGGCGTGCGAACAGGTCCAGGCGCAGGCCGCGCCCGGCCGCCACCGGCGAGTACTGCGCGGCCAGTTCGCGCATCAGCAGGCTCACGTCGAAATCGCCGATCACCGGGTGCAGGCCGCCGGCATCCAGCCGCGACACGTCCAGCAGCCCGTCCAGCAGTTCTTCGGCGGCACGCAGGGAGGCGTCCACGCGCTCTGCCAGGTGCCGCTGTTCATCGTTGTTGTGGTGGCTGTCGCGCAATGCCGAGGCGAACAGGCGCGCTGCGTTCAGCGGCTGCAGCACGTCATGGCTGATTGCGGCCAGGAAACGGGTCTTGGACTGCTGCGCCACTTCGGCTTCATGCGAACGTTCGGCCACGCGCTGTTCCAGCGTCTCGTTGGCTTCCAGCAGCGCGGTCTCGGCGTGTTTGTAATCGGTGATGTCGTTGTAGCTGGTGACATAGCCGCCGCCGGGCAGCGCCTGGCCGCGCATCTCGATCACCCGGCCATCGCTGCGGGTGCGCTCGAAGATGTGCGGCGAACCGGCGCGCATGTAGCCGATGCGGCGGTTGATCTGCACGTCGATATCGCCCTCGCCCAGCTCGCCGCGCTCGGCGTTGTAGCGGATCAGGTCGGCCACCGGGCGGCCCACGTACAACATGCCATCGGGGTAGCCGAACATCTGCTGGTAGCGGCGGTTCCACGCGGTCAGGCGCATGTCCGGATCAACCACGCTGACCCCGGCACTGATGTTTTCCAGCGTGGTGGACAGGATCTCGCGGTTGAAGCGCAGTTCCTGCCCGGCCTCATCGAGTACCGCCACCACTTCGCCCAGGTCCATGCCCGAGCCGCGCAGCAGGCTGGTCAGCAGCAGGCGCGCGGAGGCCGCGCCGATCGAGGCGGCCAGCAGGCGTTCGGTGAACTGCACCCAGGCCCGGTCGGCCGGGGCCGAGGCCTGCAGCTCGCGGCCCAGCGACTGCGCCTGCTCGAAGAACGACCGGCGCGCATGGCGGTCGCCGACCACGCGCGAGGCCAGCGCCAGCAGGTCGCCCACATGCACATGGCCCGGCCACGCACCGGCCACGGAGGGGCGCTCGGCATAGGGGTCCAGGAACGGCGCGGCGCGCAGGCGCTCGTCCACGCCGGGGCGCCAGCGCACCGACACCAGCAGCATGGCCGCGGCGTTGATCAGCAGCGACCAGAACGTGCCGTGGGTGAGCGGGTCCCAGCTGGTCATGCCGAACAGCCCCTGCGGCCGCAGCCAGGCAATGCCGAACGGTCCGTCGCTCAGCCAGGCCGCATCCATCCAGCCGGCGTGTGTCAGCGCCGGCAGCAGCAGGGTGTAGATCCAGGTGCCGAAGCCGAGCAGGATGCCGGTCTCCACGCCCCGGCGGCTGGCACCGCGCCAGTACAGGCCGCCGATCAGGCCCGGCGCAAACTGGGCCACCGCGGCGAATGCCATCAGCCCGTACGAGGCCAGCGTGCTGTCGTTGCTGCTGCCGCGGTAGTAGCTGTACGCGGCCAGCGCCAGCAGCAGGATCGCCATGCGGCGGATCCACAACACCCGCGAAGCGACGTCGGCCGCTTCCTGGTGGTCGCCACTGCGGCGCAGCAGCACCGGCATCACCAGGTCGTTGCTGACCATGGTGGCCAGCGCGATGGAGGACACGATGACCATGCCGGTGGCAGCCGAGAAGCCGCCCACGTAGGCCACCAGCGCCAGGAATTTACGGCCTTCGGCCAACGGCAGGGCCAGCACCATGCTGTCGTCGGCGATGCTGCCGCCGGTGCCGAACAGGGTCACACCGGCCGTGGCGATCGGAATCACCATCGCCGAAATGATGATCAGGTAGCCGCCGAACATCCAGCGCGCGCGGCGCACATCGCGCACGTCGCCGCATTCCACCACCGCCACGTGGAACTGGCGCGGCAGGCACACGATGGCCAGGAAGCTGAGCAGGGTCTGTGAGATGAAGCCCACCGGCGGCAGCCCGGTGAACAGCGTATGTGCGCTGCGCACCACGGTTTCGCCGCGGTCGGCCAGCCACAGGTAGGCGAACAGGCCCAGCGCCACCATCGCGATCAGCTTGATCATCGATTCCAGTGCGATGGCCAGCATCATGCCGTGGTGGTGTTCGGTGGCATCCACCTGGCGGGTGCCGAACAGGGTGGCAAACAGCGCCATCAGCAGCGCCACGTACAACGCCGGGTCGCTGAACCAGCCGGTGGGCCCGACGCTGCCGGTCAGCACCTGCAGGCTCATCGCCACGGCTTTGTACTGCAGGGCGAGGTAGGGAACGATGCCGATCAGCGCGATCACCGCCACCAGCGCGGCCAGCCGTCGCGAGCGGCCGAACCGCGAGGAGATGAAATCGGCGATGGATACCACGTTCTGGCTGCGCGCGATCAGCGCCAGGCGTTCGATGATGCGCCAGCCAAACAGCAGCAGCAGCAGCGGGCCCAGGTAGATCGGCAGGTAGCCGATGCCGTTGCGCACCGCCGTGCCCACCGCCCCGTAGAAGGTCCACGACGAGCAGTACACCGCCAGCGCCAGGCTGTAGACCACCGGGCGCAGCCACGGGCGGTCGGGGTACATGGGACGGCGGTCGCCCCACCAGGCCACGCCGAACAACAGGGCGGCATAGGCCACCGACACCAGCAGCAGGATCCAGCTAGAAACCACGGGCATGTTTCCGCAAGCGCAGGCCGCAGTGTAGCCGCTGCACGCCCCTGCTCACGCCGCCAGCGGACGCGACGGCAGCTGCAGATCGATCCGGGTGCCCTCGCCCGGGCGGCTGTGCACCTGCACCGCACCGCCGGCCGCCTCCACCAGGCTGGCGGTCACCGCCAGGCCCAGGCCGGTACCCTGTCCCACCGGCTTGGTGGTGAAGAACGGTTCGAGGCAGCGCGCGCGCACCGTTTCGCTCATGCCCTGGCCGGTGTCCTGCAACTGCAGGACCACGCGTCCGTCGGTATCGGGAGGCTGCAGGCGCAGCGTGAACCGGCCACCGTCGGGCATGGCCTGGCTGGCATTGACCGCCAGGCTGAGCAGGATCGATTCGAGCTGGGCCGGGTCGAAGTGGATCAGCCGCTGCACGTCGCCGGTTTCCACTTCGCAGTGCACGCGGTCATCGAACACCTGCTGCAGCGTGGGCGCCATCGCCGCCAGCGTGGCGGCCGCGTCCAGCAGCTGCGGTCGGCCCGGCTCGAGCCGGCTGAAATCCAGCAGGCGCCGGCTCACCGCGCTGGCCCGCCGGGTCGCCGAATCCGCGCCCTGCAGGGCCGCCTGCAGGGTCTCGCCCTCGCTGCGCCGCGCCTTGGCCACGTAGCCCTGTATGAGCGCCAGCAGGTGGTTGAAATCGTGCGCGATGCCGCTGGCCAGGCGACCTACGTTGTCCATCTTCATGGCATGCACGAGCTGGTCGCGCGAACGCTCGCGGGCCTGCATCTCCACCTGCAGCTCGTCGCGCTTGCGGGCCAGTTCCTGGCTGCGCTGGTGAGCCTCCTGCAGGCTTTCACGCAGGCCGGTCACGCTGTGGTGGAGCAGCCAGGCAGTCATGACGGTGCCGAATGCCGACACTGCCAGGTCACTGGTCGCGTGCAGCACCCGGTCGGTCCGGAACAGGCCCGACGCCGCGTCGACCCAGCCGCCCAAGGCCATCAGCCCGCACAGCCATGCCGCGGTCCAGGCCAGCGGACGGCGGCCAAGCACCGCCGCCACCAACAGCACCGGCACCAGCTGCACCAGCTGCACCCGCAGCTGGGCGGCCAGTCCCCAGTACCCGTAGGCCAGCACCAGCAGCAGCAGTTCACCGGTCAGGAACACCACGGCGGCATGCAGGCTGCGGCCGGCCCGGTGCTCGATCAGGCACAGCAGGCATAACAGCAGGTGGGCGGCGGCCATGGCCGGGACCATCATGTCCAGGCCCGCCCCGAGCCGAAACGCCGTCCACGCCGCCAGCAACGGGTGGTACAGCCCCACCAGCAGCAGCAGGCTGCCCAGCATGGCATCGGTACGCCGACCAAGCCCGGCAGGGCGTTCAGCAGCGGCGGCGCGGGTGGAAGGCGACGACTCGGGCATGCGGCAGGGAATGGCGGGCGGCGCCGGCGCGCGGCGGCAACATCGGTATATTAGCAGTGCGCTGTAGATCGTCTGCACTCGACCGGGGAAGTCGTTGTCGCCATGCCTATGTTGTCGCTAGTCCGGCGCGGACTGCCTGCGCTTGCCGTTGTGCTGTCCTTGGCCGCGCCGCCCGCCCAGGCACAGCGCCCGCTCGACGCAGCGCCGCAGATGGCGCAGGTGGAACAGTGCCATGCCCTGCTCACCAGCGAACCGCAGGCCTCGCTGCAGCTCGCACGCAGCCTGTTGGCCGCGCCCTCGCTGTCCACCTCGATGGAAATCGGCGCGGTCGGCTGCCTGGGGGTGGCGCTGCGGGCGCTGGGGCAGCTGGACCAGACCACCGACCTGCCCGACCGACTGCTGGCGGCCGCGGCGCGCGCCGACGCCAGCCCCGACGATATCCAGCGCGCCCGGACCATGGCCGCGCACCTGCTGCTGTGGCGCGGCGATCACGCGCGCGCGCTCGGCTTGACCGGCACCCTGCTGGACGATGCGGTGCGGCAACGCGACGTGCAGGGCCAGATCGGCGCGTTGATGCAGATCGCGATGATCCGTGGCGACGCGATGGGCGATGCCGAAGGCGCCCTCACCTACCTGCACAAGGCCACGCAGCTCAGCGACCACCTGCACCGGCCGCCGAACCCGGGCGACCTGATCCTGTACTACAACTATGGGTATGCGCTGCTGATGCTGCAGCGGTACGAGGAAGCCTCCGCAGCCTTCAAGCGCGCTGAAGCGATCGGAACGCGGCTGAGCGGCCAGGACGTGTTCCTGCATCGCATCGCCAGCCATCGCGCCGAAATCCTGCGCGTGTCGGGGCAGCGGGAGGCCGCCGAGGCAGCGCTGCGCGGCGTGCTGGCCTGGCAGGGAAAGCAGGATCCGCAGGGCCAGGTGGTGACCCTGCAGCGCCTGGCACGGCTGGCGATGGACCGGGGCAACGCCGCGGTGGCGCTGCCGCTGGCCACCCAGGCACAGGGCCTGGCAGAGCACGGGCGGTTCGTGGAAGAAGTCCGCAATGGCCTGGACCTGCTCGGTGACATCCACACCCTGCTGGGTCACCGCGAGCAGGCGCTGCAGTACGTACGCCAGGGCCGCGCGATGGACCAGGCGCGCAGCAAGGGCGAGACCCTCACCCAGCTGGCCAGGCTGCAGGCCTCGGCCGAACGCAGCATCCATCCCGCCCAGGTCAATGCCGAACAGGACCTGGGCCGCGTGCGCGTGCTGCGCAACAGCGCGGTGATCGCTTTCCTCACCGTCGCGGTGATTGCCACGGTGCTCGTGCTGCGGCTGCGCCAGCAGCGCGGCCAGCTCACCGCGCTCAGCCGGACCGACAGCGTCACCGGGCTGCCCAATCGCCGCGAGGCCGAGCGCAGGCTCGACGAACGCGCCGCAGGCCACGATGCCGCAGAGCGCAGCGCGCTCCTGCTGATCGAACTGGACGACTTCAAAGCGCTGAACGAGCGCCATGGACAAGCAGCCGGCGACAGCGTGCTGCGTGCCGTGGGCGAATGCCTGCGTGCGGCCTGCGACCGGCACGACCTGCTGGCACGCTGGGGCGGCGCAGCCTTCCTGGTGGCGCGCCACGACACCGGCGCGGAAGCGGCACAGGCCCTGGCCGGGCACCTGCGGCTGGCCATCGAGCGGCTGGTGGTGGATCTCGCCCCCGGTCAGCACCTGACCCTGACCGCCAGCGTGGGCATGGCACCGCTGCCGTTGTTCGGCGATGCACCGGCGGAGCGGGATGACAGCCTGCGCGCTGCCGACCGTGCACTGCAGGGCGCCCGCCAGGGAGGGCGCAATGCATGGGCAGGGATATGGGGCGAAGACGGGACGCAGGCACCGCATCTGTATGCGGTGCTGGGAAATCCGGAAGAGGCCGCGGCAGCCGGGTGGGTGCGACTCAGCGGCAGCCGGCCCATTCGCTGGGATGTGTGATGGATCCGACGTCAGCGGATGACGTCGAACCGCACTTCCACCCGCCGGTTGGGCAGCAGGCATTCCAGCAACGCCGCGCGCGGGCGCACGCTGTCGCACTGCTGCACCTGCTGCGTGTCACCCCGGTATTCGTAACGGATCGTCGCCGGGTCCAGCCCGCGTCCGATCAGCAGCTCGCGCACCGTGCGCGCGCGCCGCTCGGAGAGCGCCTGGTTGGCGTCGAACCCGCGCCCCTGCAGGCGGTCGGCATGCCCGACCAGCGTGACGCCCTGCAGCTTCAGCTTCTCCACGGCGATGCTGGCCAGCGCGCGGTCGATGCTCTCCAGCGAGTAGGTGCGGATGTCGCGGTAGCCGTCGCGGTCGAACTCGAACAGCACGTTGGCCACCAGTGGGCCCGGTGCGGCGATGGCCGCCGGGGCCGCGTCGCACTGGCGGGCCAGCGCTTCGGCGTCGTTGACCAGCTCCTCGGCAATCTGGATGTACGGCTTGGAGTGCCGCCACTGCTGCTGGTTGAATTCGTTGCCGGCGTGCACCAGCTCGACCTCGCCGCAGGCCACCTGCTGCGCCGCGCAGGCAAAGCCCGGCGTGCCATGCAGCACGCGCAGGCGCTGCCACAGGTCGTCGCGCAGGTACTTCGCGTTGTTGACCAGCGGCGTGTCGGTGGGCAGCGGGCTGGCGCCCTGTTCCATGCCGATGATCAGCCGCTCGGATTCACCCAGCGCCGCCTGCGGGAAATCGCTGCGGTCATTGCGGCTGTATTCGTGGAAGGACACGTCCAGCCAGCACTGTGCCTTGGACAGGTGGTAGTCGCGGATCGGGCGGCCGCCATCGTTGAGCGCCTGGATGCGGCCCTGGGTGGCCTCATACGTGGCATGGTCGGCATGGATCGCCTCGTCAGTGATGCGCTGCTGCTGCGGCAGCAGTTGCGCCGTCTGGGCGTGTGCGGCACCGGCAAGCGCGGCAAGGACCGCCGCGCCCAGCAGCGGGCGCGCAGAACGGAAGATCAGGTTGGCGTTGTTCATCAGGGCATCCTCAGCGTGCCGGGTCGCGGTAGCGGACGGGGTCCGGCCGGAAAAGGTCTTCGTCGAACTTGAAGCGCAGGCGCACGAATACGCCCTGCTGGGTGTACTCATAGCCGTTCAGGTCGCGGTCGCCGGCAAAGCCGGTCCAGTTGTAGCCGGCCGACAGCCACAGGTTCTGGCGCAGCAGGCGGCCGACTTCCATGCCGTAGGCGTACTGGTTGGCGCCGCTCTGGCCGCGGAAAGTGGAGCCGAGCACGCCGATGTCCCAGTTCTCGGTGATGTCATAGACCACCCGCCCGGACAGCAGCGTGGCGCGGAAGTCACTGTTGACCCGACCCCCGTCGGCGTAGGCGAACTGATCCTGCTGCCACTTGCCGGCCACGCGCCCGGTGAACCACCACGGCCGCGACGGATGCCAATCGGCATGGGCAGAGACAATGTGCGCGCGGGTGCGCACGTCCTGGCTGCTGCCATCCACGGTGCTGCCATCGACCAGGGTCAGCCCGCTCTCGTCGCGCTCGAGCTTGTACTCGTAACGGGCCAGCGCGTTGATCCGGTTGCGGTCGGTATCGCGGTAGGCCACGCCCAGCTGGAAGCGGTCCTGCAGCACGTCGCCGCGTGCGTCATACCGCGTGCTCAGCAGGTAGTTGCGGGCCAGCAGGGTCCAGTCGCGGCTGAGCTTGCGGGCCAGCATGAACTGCAGCAGCGTGGTGTTGAACGCCTCATTGGTGTCGGTGTCCGGCACGTCTTCAGAGATGCGGTGCTCGGCCCGTATCGCACCGCGCCACAGCGGGTTGGCGCCGTAGTCCAAGGCCAGCGCCAGGCCGGTGCTGTCACCGGTGCTGCCGTCGATCACCTTCACGTGCTCGGCCGAACTGGACAAGCGCAGGCCCTCGGCGATGTCCCAGTTGTTGCGGATACCCGAGGCGGCCTGTACATCGCGGCCACTGATCGCATCGCGCAGGCGGTACTCGCTGAAGGTCTGGGTATCGCGCAGGTAGCTGCTGTCGATACCGAACACCAGCGCGTCGGCCTCGCGGTCGGTGGTGGTGATGCCGTAGGCGCTGGTCAGGCCGGTCTGCTTTTCGTAGCGGCCGTAAAGGCGGCTGCGTTCGAACACCTGGTAATCCAACCCGGCGGCCAGGCGCCGACGTTCTTCGCCGCTCACGCTGTGCTCGATCTCGGCACCACTGCTGAGCTTGTCGCTCAGGCGGTAGCCCAGACCGAAGCGGGCGCTGTCCGATTCCAGCTCGGTGCCCACCGGCAGGTCGCTGGTGATCGGGCTGCCGGTACTGCTGCCGTTGATCACCATCAACCCGGTGGCCGGGTCCAGCGCCTGCTGGCCGTAGCCGAGCGCGCCGCCACCGGCACCGGTGGCGAAGCCGCCGGTCAGGCCACCGGCATTGCCGAACGGCACCCCCGACGACCACGGCGAGGTCACGCCGATGGTTTCGCGGATGCTGCGCACGCCCAGGTCCACGGTCAGTCGTTCAGTAGCCCCAATGCGCACGCCGGCGCCACCAGCATCGCGCTTGCCACCGTCCGGGTTGCGGTCTTCGCTGCGCAGGCCTTCCACGTACAGCTCCAGCCGCGGCCCAAGCTGGTAGGCCACCCGCGCGTTGTACTCACCGCGGCCGCCGTACAGCGGCGCGGCCGGGTTGTTGAACGCCGGGTCGGTACGGGCGGCAAACAGACGCGCTTCCAGCTTCTCGGTCTGGTGCGCGAATTCCACGCGCCAGGCAACACCTTCCACGTCGCCGGTGACGTCCTTCAGGCCCTGCGAGGTGATCTGGTTGATGCTGTTGGTATTGACCTCGCTCTGGGTGCGCGCGAACTCGGCCACCAGCAGGGTGTTGTCGCCGAACCGATAGCTGGCGTTGGCGCTGCCCATTCGGAATTCCGCATACGGGTTGCGGTCATCCACCGCCGCCGCGCCGACTTCCAGCCTGTCGGTGAGCTTCACCTGCGCGTCGGCTCCCACCACCCAGAACTTCTCGGTGTCCTGGTCCAGTTCATAGGTAATGCGCAGCGAGACCGGGTTGAGGTCGCTGTCGAAGGCCGGCAGGAACTGGTTGAGCAGGATGCGGCCGGAGAACGGCTCGAAGCTGTAGTCCACCAGCCGCGCCAACGGCCGCACCGACACGATGCGGGTGGGCTGGTTGCGGTCGCGCGAGATGACTTCGACACGCTCGCTGCCTTCCAGCACCGCGTTGTTGCGCAGCGCGTAGGGACCACTGCCCTGGCTGCGGAACTCTTCGATCACCTGGCGCAGGGAATCTTCGATGGCGAACACGTTGCTGCGCACGCGCTCGCTTTCGAAATGCCAGCCCAGCCCGGTGGCGGTGCGGTTGTAGGTCCCCAGGCTGCGCTGCGGAATCGGACCGCTGCCGCCGATCCCGGTGGCCGTGGCCAGCCCGTCGCCGGTCTGGAAATCGCCGTAGAGCAGGTAGCTGCGCTTGTTGTCGATGCGCACGTACAGGCGCTCGGCCGAGCGCGCGTCGAAGCCGCGCAGCGACGCGTCGCCGTAGACCGGGTAGAACTCCTCGGGCTGGATGTCACGCAGCAGGCGGCCGCGGGTGTCCTTGTCCGAATCGTAGGCGGCAGTGAGCAGCGCATCGCCCTTGATCCGGCCCTTGACGAAGAACGCGGTGCGCGCGGCGGCGTTGGCCTTGCCGTTGTTGAACTGGCGCTCCCAGCGACGGATGTCGCGGTCGAACGCGTCGTTGTGCTCCACCGGCGAAACCAGGCTGCCATTGCCGTGGCGACGGAAGTTGACCACGCCTTCGATGAGGCCGGTGGCGATCATCTCGCGCATCTCCGGCACGAAGCCGATGCTGCCCTGCGCGGTTTCGGCCCCGGCGGTGATCCGCAGCAGCACATCCTGGGGCTCGTGCGGCGCGACCAGGTCGAACTCGGCCACGCCATCGACCACCTGCAGCTGCACGCCCGGGGTGACCTTGTCGGCATCCAGCGCACCCGGACCGAGCTCGTCGGTACGCGAGCCGGGCAGACGGATCCGGCCACCACTGTTTTCAATCGTCGCGTAGCTGGTGCCGGACAGCGGCAGGCCGCTGGAGTCCAGCAGCTGCACGCGCACGTGCACCGGGCTCTGGCCATCGGCCGGCACGCCGTCGCGGTCCAGCTCGACCACGATGCGGTCCAGCGTGCCCGCTGCGGCGCGCACCGCAACGGGCGCGGCGTCCACGCTGGCCGGGCTGCGCGGGTACAGCGTGCTGGCATCGCCCAGTACCGGGGTGAAGCGGCCCGGCGTACCCACGCTCTGGGCCATCGCCGGCAGGGTCGCCAGCGCGCAGGCCAACAAGCTCAAGCGCGGCAGCTGGCGCACTACGGAAGCACGGCTCATGGCTGGCCCTCCGTGGCGGCGGCGGGCGGTGTGGCTCTGGGATGCACGATCGGTCTCTGGTTGGCCGTGTCGGTCGCCTGCTGCGGCGCCCGTGCGGGTTTGCTCTCGAAGCGCAGCGGCGCCTGGCCCGGTTCGGTTTCCGGCGCCTGCACCTCACCCTGGGTGCGACGTGCCTTGACCTGCTCCAGCACCGGGTTGGCGCAGCTGCCTTCGATGAAGTCGGCGCGGTGCAGCTCGCCGTTCTTCAGGTCGAGCAGCAGGCTGTCGGCGTCGCCCAGGTTGCGGTTGCTGCTGGTGGTCAGGCGCGCGCCGACCGGCAGCGTGCTCGCATCCACCTTCAGCGTGTGGCTCTGCGGCGGCAGGCCGCAGAAGCTGTACTTGCCTTCCGAATCGCTGATCACCCAGGTGCCGTCGGAGAAGTACAGGCGCACTCCCGGAATGCCCAGCTCTTCGCGGTCCTGCACGTGGTTGTTGTTGCAGTCCATGAACACCTTGCCGAGCACACAGGCCTGTTCGGTGAACACGCCACCGGTGACACGCACGCGGTATTCGGCACGGTTGGAGGCCAGCGAACCGGGCAGCGGGGTGACCGCCATCGGGTCGATGCAACCGCCGCTGATCGAACAGCCATGGGCCTGCGCCCGGTTGATGCCGTCGCCCTGCTGCGCGCCCACGCCCACGCGGACCCGGTAGGTCAGCACGATCTGGCCGCCGACAGTGATCGGCCCCAGCGCGAAGCCCAGCAGCGGGCCGGGCTTGCCGGCCGGGTCGGCCACCGCACGGCCGTCGGCACGCGCGGTGCCGTCGATGTAGGTGAAGCCACGCGGCAGGCGGTCGATCACGTTCAACGCGGCCAGCGCACTGCCGGCGGTCTGGCGCACGGTGACGGTGTACTGCACGGTGTCGCCGATTTCGGCGGTCTGGCGGTCGCCGGTCTTGGTGATCGCCAGGCCGGTGGCCACCGCCGTATCCAGCGGCAGATGGTTGTGCACGATCGCTGCGGTGGCCGAACCCGCGAACAGGGTCAGGTAGTACTCGGTCGCCGTACCCACCGCGCCGGTCGGCGCCTGGGTGTTGGCCTGCACGACATGGTTGGCACCGGCACCGCCGGCCGGCGACAACGCGCTGGCCTGCGGCGGGATCATGCTCGACACGAAGGTGTAGCCACCCGGCGGAGTCACCGTCAACTGGAACTCGCAACGTGCCGGCGCCGCCGGACCAAACGCGAACTGGTAGAAGCCTTCGCTGCCAACGGTCATCGCAATCGTGTTGCCGTCAATGCGATAGCCACCACCGGCTGCATTGAGCACGCTGGTTCGCGGGTCATACCCGCTGCACAGGCCAACCGGCGCCAGGGTCACGATCGAACCCGGTACCGGGTCGCGGGTGGTGGCGTCGTACACCACGCCCGATGGGTCTACCGGCAGGCTCTGCTGCGGCAGGTGGTCACCGGCGCGCAGCACCACTTCCAGCTGGCTGGTACCGTTGTCGGTGGTGCGGCAGGCACTGACCGCGCCGCGCGCGATCGCCGCGTCGGCGTCGCAGGCTTCCTGCACGCCGCCGGCAGTTTCGCGGGTGACCGGGAACGGCCACAGTACGGTGGAGCGCGGGTCGCGGAAGCGGATGTTCCACTTCACGCCTGGCACCACATCGCCGAAGCGGTAGCTGCCATCGGCCGCACTCACGGTGGTCTTCACCACTTGGCCGTTGGCGGGGTCCACCAGCTCCACGATCCAAGCCGACAGACGACGGTCGCCGCCATCCAGCAGCTGGTCATCGCTGCCCACGTCGAACCACACGGTGCCACCGACCGACGCGGCCAGCTGCACGCTGTTGGGCACGCGGCAGGCGTTGTGGATGATGGTGTCCACGCACGCCGGCAGGTTGCCCACTTCGCCCTCGAACGCAGCGCGTTCGGTTGCGGTCGGGGCGCGGAACGGGTTCTCGCCGCCGCCTTCCACCAGCACGGCATTGTTGACTGTGCCGGCCTCGGCCGCTGCTGCGGCCACACGTACCACCACGGCGATGCTGTCCGGCGATACCGCACCGGCGGCCAGCACGCGCTGGCTGGTGCAGCTGAAACGGGTTGCGCCGGGTTCGCCGGTGCAGGTCCAGCCGGTCCCCACCGGCAGGCTGTCCAGGCTCAGGCCCGCCGGCAGGCGGTCGTGCACCGTGTACTCGCCACGGCTCGGCTGTTGGCCGGCGTTGCGCACCTGGATGGTGTAACCGGCCAGGTTGTTGACCGTGAAGCGCGTGCTGGTGGACGCCTTGCTGACCATCAGGTCGGGCGAATCGCCGATCTCACCGAAGTTGTACTCCAGCGCGTCCACGCCCAGCGGCAGCACGATCTGGCTGATCGCCGACGGCACGCTGGCGCGGTCACTGGCCACACCGACCAGGGCGGCGTTGACGGTGCCGGCGCTGGTAATGCCGTTGAGCGTCTGCGGCGGCTGGGTCGGCTCGGTCACGGTGTAGGTGCCCGGGCGCAGGCCCTCGAAGCGGTAGCGGCCTTCGGCATCGGTGTTCAACGTGAGCGATACCGGCTGGCCAAGGTCATCGGTGCCGGTCAGCACCACGCTGACCCCGGCAATGCCGCCTTCGCCGCTGTCGACGCTGCCGTTGTCGTTACTGTCGTTGTAGACGCGGCCGGCAATGCTGGCGGTCGGAATCTCACCAAAGTTGTTGTTCACCGACTGCTGGTTCACGCCCAGCACCAGCGCAGTGATCTGCGAAGGCGCCGTGCCCGGCGCGGTCACGCTGCCACCGGTGCTGCCGGCCACGGTGCGGCCATCGCGGGTGCCGGTGGGCTGCTCCGGTTCGGTCACGACGTAGGTGCCCGGCGGCAGTTCGGCGAAGCTGTAGCTACCGTCCGCGTCGGTCACGGTATCGCGGCTGATCGGATTGCCGGCCAGGTCGGTGCCGGTCAGGGTGACCCGCACATTGGCCAGGCCGGTTTCGCCCGGGTCGACCACGCCGTCATTGTTGCGGTCGGTCCAGACCTTGCCGCTGATGCCGCTGTTGAGCGGAATTTCGCCGAACAGGTTGTCCACCGAGGCGCTGCCCGGCGTGGTCAGGTCGATGGTGCTGATCGCACTGGGCACGGTGGTGATCGGCGTGGCGGTGCCACGCGGCGTGCCGCCCACGGTGCCGGCGGTGGTGATGCCGTTGCTGGTGCCGGCCGGCTGCTGCGGTTCAACAAGCGTGTAGGTGCCCGGGCGAAGGCCTTCGAACACGAAGCGGCCATCGGCACCGGTCTGTACGCTGACCGAGGCGCTGGCGCCGGTGTCGTCGGTGCCGTTGACCTGCACAGTCACCGCTTCGATGCCGGTTTCAGCGGCACCGTTGCGCACGCCGTCGTTGTCGACATCGAAGAACACCGCGCCGGCGATGGACACCGGCAGGATCTCGCCGAAGTCATAGGCGGTCCCTGCCTTGCCGGCCGGCAGCGTGATCGCGTTGATCGCGCTCGGCACGCTGGCCACGGCGGTGGACACGCCCACGATGGCGCCGTCGATGCTGCCCGCACGGGTGAGGCCGTTGAGGGTCGGGCCGCCATTGAACGACGGCTGCGTGGCCTGCTCGGTCACGCTGTAGGTGCCGGCCAGCAGGTGGTCGAAGCGGTAGCGACCGTCGGCATCGGTCGCCACGGTAACCACGGCGTTGCCCAGCGCGTCGACCGTGCCGGCCGGCAGCTGCAGCTGCACGCCCGGCAGGCCCGGCTCGCCGGCGTCCTGCACGCCGTTGTTGTTGCGGTCCAGGAACACGGTGCCGGACAGCGACGCGGCCAGCTCGCCGAAATCGTTGCCGCTGGCGCCGGCGGCGGGCAGGTTGGCGATCAGGATGACATTGCCCGGCTGCTCGCGGCCTTCGCCCAGCCCGGTCGGCTGGGTTTCGGTGATGCGGTAGGCCTGGCCGGCGATCGCGCCAGGGTAGCTGTACTGGCCATCGGCATTGGTGACCAGGGTGACGGTGGTGTCGTCGGGCGTGCCGAACACGCCGTCGGCGCCATTGCCGACGATGGTCACCTGCACGCCGGGTACGCCGATGTCGCCGGCGGTGTTGTCGCCGTCGTCGTTGCGGTCCAGGTACACCGTGCCGCTGATCGGCGCATTGGCCAGTTCGCCAAAGAGGTAGCCGCTGGCGTCCTGCCCGGCGTTGATGGCGATCGCGGAAATGACGTTGGCCACGGCCGTGCTGCCGGGGGTGGCCGCATTGCCGGCCGCATGCTTGCCGTCCAGGTAACCGGCCGGCTGCGTTTCGGTCAGGGTGTAGCCGGTGCCGGCCTGCGGCGGCAACAGGTCACTGAAGCGGTAGCCGCCGTTGGCATCGGTGGTGGTGGTCAGCGCGACCGGATTGCCAAGCACGTCCGTGCCCGACAGGGTCACGGTGACGTTGGCGATGGCGTTTTCACCGGCGTCGCGGCGGCCGTTGTTGTTGTTGGGCGCCACGTTGGAGAAGTCTTCGTAGACCTCGCCGCTGAGCGAACCGAGCGCCTCGCCGAAATCGTTGCCACTGGAACCGGTCAACGGCAGCGCGTTGAGGGTGATGCTGTTGGTCGCGTTTTCGGCGGCGTTCGCATACCCCTGCGGCTGCGTCTCAGTGATGCGGTAGTTCTGCCCGACCACCAGGCCATCGAAATCGTAGCGGCCCTGCGCGTCGGTCTGGACCACCACCGGTGGCAGGTCATCGCCCGTACCGAACGCGCCGTCGGGGCCCGCGCCGATGAGGGTGACGGTGGCGCCCTGCAGGCCGCCATTGGCCTGCGAATTGCGCGTACCGGCATCGCCCGCATCGAAGTCGCCGTTGCCGTTGCGGTCCAGGTACACATGCCCGGAGATGGCGGTGACCGCGTCTTCGCCGAAGTTGAACGCAGTGGCATCTTCGCCGCGCGAGAGGTCGATGTTGCCGATCCGGTCGGTGGTTGCCGCATCGCCGGCCGCGCCGGTGGCCACGGTGCAAACTGCGCACGCCGCAGTACCCACCAGGCCCGGATTGATCGCGCTCGGGCGGTTGCGGTAGCTGCCGGTGGGCAGCACTTCGCGCAGCGTGTACACCTGCAACGGGTTCAGGCCGGGGAAGCTGTAGCTGCCGTCGGCGGCGGTGGTGGCACTGGCCACCACGGTGCCGGCCGCATCGAGCAGTTCGACGGTGGCATTGGCAATCGGGGCGTCGCCGGTGTTGCGGGTGTTGCTGTAGTTGCTGTCGACGTAGACAAAGCCGGACAACGCCGGGCGGCGCACTTCCGGGAAGTTGTAGCGCACCGCGTCCACGCCCGCGCCCAGCGCGACGGCGGTATAGAGCGAGTTGGCGCTGATCGCCGGATCGACCACGGCATAGGTACCGCCGGCCGACGGCGCCAGGCCGCCCGCAACGGGCGGTGCCACCGGGCCATTGACGTAGGCGGCCGGCTGCACCTGGGTCAGCGTGTAGCCGTCGGTCCCGGCCGGTGCGAGGTTGTCGAAGCGGTAGGCACCGTTGCCGTCGGTGGTGGTGGTGAGCGTCACCGCGTTGCCGTAGGCATCGGTGCCGGTGAGGCGCACTTCCACGCCGGAAATGGTCGGTTCGCCGGCCTGCGGCGTGCCGCCATCCGTGCCGCTGCGCTCGCGGTCCTGGAACACCACGCCGGTCAGCGAGGACCGCACCACGGTGTGGGTGCTGGTGCCTTCGTCATTGCCGGGGGTCGGGTCGAGCTGGTCGCTGGTGGCGCGTGCGGTGTTGAGGCCGGCGCCATTGGCCGGCAGCGTGGTCCAGCGCGCGGGCACCAGCACGCGGACGCGGCCGTCCAGCGCCAGGTCGCCCATGCGGCAGGTAAGGTTGCGACCGTTCACCACGCAGCTGCCGGTGCCGTTGCTGACCACGCCGGCGTCAGCGGTGTTGCCGGCCTTCTGCCAGCTGGTGCCTTCGCCGCCGCCGATCACCTCCAGACCTGCCGGCAGCGTATCGGTGACCACCACGCCATCGCCGCGCAGTGGATTGTCGCCGCTGCGGTCGCGCGACAGGCTGTGGCCGGGGCCATTGTTGACCACGTCCAGCACGTACCAGAACGGCTGGCGCAGGCTGATCGTGGTGGCAGCGGCGGGCAGCGGCTGGGTCGGGTTGGCATTGGGCGCCAGCACCACGCTGGTCTTGGTCATTGCCAGATCCGAGCGCGTGCGGATGCTGGTTTCCTGCACCGCGCTGTTGTTGCTGGTATCGCGCTCGGTTTCGGCCGAGCGTGCGGTGACCGCGTTCAACAGCGTCGCGCCGGTGGCCGGCGGCGCGCTGAGATACTGGTACACCAGGTACAGGTAGCTCGTCTGGTTGGCGGCGATCGCGCCCTGCTCGGTGGTGGACACGCCCACGCTGGGCATGCTGCACGACAGGGTCTGCGGCGCCGTGGTGGGGTTGCTGCTGCCCGGGGCAACCGTACAGCGGACACCCGGTGCTTCCATCGCGCCCTGCGGCGTGGTGTTGGTGCCGGTGCGACTGCCTACGAAGGCCACGTTGGCCCCGCTCGCGGGGGTGATGGTGTCTTCAATCACGGTGCGGGTGGCCAGTGATGGGCCATCGTTGCGCACGCTCACCTGGTAGGTGATGTAGTTGTTGGCTTCCTGCCCGACACGCGAGTCGTAGCCCAGCGGATCCACTGCGCCATCGAAGTTCTGGTCGATCTTGTTGACGATCAGGTCGACTTCACCGGCGGTGAAATCCAGCGCGGCGGCACGCAGGTCATCGTCGGTGCGGCTGTTGTAGTTGTAGCTGCGCCCGCTGCCGTCGACGCCGCTGGCCGGTACCGGGCTGCCGGTGTTGTCCGGATCGAAATGGAACGAGCCATCGTTGGTGAAACGGCGGCCCGTATTACCGCTGTTGACGTTCGGGCGGATCACCACCGTCATGGTCTGGGTGGAGTTGTTGGCCATGTCCTGCGGCGCACAGGTCAGCCGCAGCGTGGCGGGCGCGCCGCCGGTGTTGAACCACGAGGTGCCGCCCGGGGCGGACGCCGAGCTGATCGCCGCATCGTTGGAGGTCACGCTGCACGCGGTGCTGCCGCTGCCGGTGCGCACCGCCGAAATCAATACAAAACCGGCGTCATTGGCCGGCAGGGTGAAGGTATCGCTGAACACCACACCGCGGGCCGTGGACGGACCCCGGTTCTGGTAGGTGATGCGGTAGGTGGTGTTCACGCCAGCGCGGCCCGGGCTGCCGGAGGTGATGTCCTTGGCAGTGGTTGCCATGTTGGCCACCGGGTCGATCTGCACCCAGTCCGAGGCGCTGTTGTTGCCCGGGTTGGCTTCGCCGATCGACCCGCTCACGGTCGGATCGACGCTGACGCCTGCGGTGTTGCAGAAGCGGCCGGCCGGCATCGCCACGCCACCGCAGGTACCAGCTGCCTGGCTCTGGCTGTCGAACAGGCCGCGGTTGACGGTGAACACGATGGTGGCGGTGGCGCCGGCCGCCAGCGCGGTGCCGGCGGAGCGGCAGATGTAACCGCTGCCGACCACATCGCAGGTCCAGCCGGCCGGCACGGTGTTCTTGGTGACGGTGGTGCTGCCGGTGACAAAGCCCGGGATGGGGTCGTTGACCACCACGCCGGTGGTGGTTGCGCCGTTGTTGGTGACCTGCAGCGTGTAGCTGACCCCACCATCCGCTTCCCGGATCACGTTGTCGGCGTCGCCAGCGCCATTGGTGCGCTTGGTGATGGACAGGTCGGCGCGGGCGTCGGTGGCGCGGCTCTGCCCGCCGGTGCAGTCATTGCCGGTGTTCGGATCCAGGTTGATGCCACCGGCGGTGGTCGGTTCGGCCGAACCGCCGCTGCCGCCGGTACAGGCGGTATTGGCCAGCGAGCCCTGCAGGCGCGCAAGCGTGTACAGGGTCAGCGCGGCGGAGTTGCCGTTGACCGCAACCGGGTAGCCACCAGTCTGGGTGCAGGTGACGACCTGCGCCGGGGCCCCGCTCCAGGCGCGGTCCACGCTGCAGCTGAAACCGCCCACGGTCACGGGCACGCCCGCCGCGTAGGGCTGCCCACTGGCATCGACCCACTCTTCGCCCGCGGCAAGCGTATCGACCAGCTGCAGGTTGCCGGTGACCGTGCGCGGGCCCAGGTTCTGCGCGCGCAGGGTGCTGGTCATCACGCTGTCGGTGCGCAGGCCGGTGTTGTTCCACACCGGTACCAGCGCCGGCGTCTTGGTCTTGGTCATGCGCAGGTCGGCGCCGTCGGGGATGACGGTCAGGCCGACGCTGCCCTGGTTGTTGGTGAGCACCGGATCCGGCGTGGCCGCGCTGATCTGGGCCGTGTTGGTCACCGTACCGCTGCTGTTGGTGCCGGTGGACGGCACCTGCGCCTGGATCGCGATCTGCGCCTGCGCGCCCGGTGCGAAGCTTGCGGCGTTGCAGGTGACCACGGTGCGCTCGGCGTTGTTGCTGCACGACCAGCCGCCGGGTCCGGATACCCCGTTGACGATGAAACCTTCCGGCAGCGCATCGCGCAGAACCACCGTGGTGGCGGCACTGGGACCATCGTTGCGCGCGGTCAGCGTATAGGTGACCACCGAACCGGCGGCTGCCGGCGCGGGCGATACCGACTTGGACACCAGCAGGTCCGCACCGGCAGTCACCTGCGTGGTCACCTGGGCAGCGTTGTTGTCCGGCACCGGGTCGGGCACGTTGCCGGCGTTGACCACCGCCGAATTGACGATGTTGCCGGTGCCGACATTGACCTTGCCGCGGAACGAATAGCTGGTGCTCGCGCCTACCGCCAGGGTGCCGTTGTAGGTGCCGTTCTGCTGGGTGAAGGCCCAGTCCGCACCGGTCGGCGCGCCGACCAGGGTGACATTCGGCGGCAGCGTATCGGCCACCCGGAAGCCGGTGGTGACGCTGGGGCCGGCGTTGCGCACGGTCAGGGTATAGGTGATTTCGCCGCCGCCGATCACCGGATCGGGCGTGGCGCTCTTGCTGAGTTCCAGGTCGGCCGCCGCCTGGATGGTGGTGTTCTGGCTGGTGCGGTTGTTGGCAACGTTGGTATCGCTGCCGAAGAACGGGTCGGTGTTCTGCAGCGTGCTGATCGGCGTGGTCGCCGGCGGCAGCGCGTTGGCGAAGCCGATCGCGGCGCGCACGGTGATGGTGGCCGGCTGCGAGGCGATGGTGGTGACCGGCAGCTTGAATTCGTAGGGCGCCGTGGAAGCATTCAATGCCGGGTTCGTGCACACCACGCGGGTGGTGCCGGCAGCGCCCGCCGAGGCGCTGCAGCCCGCCGGGGCGGTGCCGCCCAGCGCGGTGCCGGCGGGCAGGTCGAACAGGGTCACGCTGCCGCTGGCGGTGTCGTTGGCGCCGTTTTCGACCTTGACGTTGTAGATCACCGTGGTGCCGGCCGGCACCGGGTCGTAACCGGTGTCGGAGAAGTCGGTGATCTGCAGGTCGATGGCCAGTGCGGGCAGTGGCAGCACCATCACCAGGGCCAGCAGGGCGCGGCGCAGCGACAACCGCCAGGACTGCGCCTGCGTGCGCTCAAACGGCGTTGCCGCCGCGCAGATACCTGCGCGATCGCTCTGGATGGACATGCGTTTTCCCCTGTTCCGGTCGTTGCAGCGTTCACAGGGAACGCCGCACGATGCGTACCCAACGCAACCGGTCCAGACGTCCCCTGTCAGATGAATCCCAGGCCTGCAGGCGACAGACGTCGCCGACGGTGCCGGGCGGGGCGGATTGTGATGTTGCCGTGAAGGCAAGTCAGTGCCGGCGGCTCACGCACGCTCACACCGGCTCACACAGACCCGCGCGGGTCAGGCGGTAAGCAGGTAGCCCTGGCCGCGCAGCGCGCGGATCGGCAGCTCGACATCGGTGGCGCTGCGCACGCGCGTGCGCAGGCGATGGACCAGCACATCCAGGCGGTGCGGATCGAAATCCCACGGGGTGTCGGTGATGTTGGCGATCAGCTGCTCGCGGGTGACGGCGCCGCCGTTGGCCGCGAACAGCAGCTGCAGCACGCCGCGCTCCATCATCGTCAGCGCCAGCGTGGCGGCGGTCGGTGCGTGCAGGGTCCAGCCGTCATCGGCCAATCGCCAGCGCGGCTGCGCCGTGGCGGGGGCCGGCGCGGTGGAAGGAGGCGACAGGCGGCGGCGCAGGCTGTGCAGGCCGGCTGCCAGCACATCCAGGTCCGGTGGCTTGACCAGATACAGGTCGGCGCCCTGGGTCAGGCCCAGCGCCATGTCGCGGGGGTCGCCACGGCCGGTCAGCATCACGATGCCGATCGAGGCCGAGGCGCGAAGGTGGCTCGCCACCGTGTAGCCGTCTTCGCCAGGCAGGCCCACGTCCAGCACCACGATGTCGCAGCGGTCGCTCAGCAGCGCGCGGTACAGGGCTTCGGCGCTGTCCAGGCCACGCACGGTCGCGCCGCGCCAGGCCAGGTCGTCCAGCAGCAGTGCAAGCAGCTCCGGGTCGTCTTCAACCACCCAGACCTTCAGCCCTTCAAGTTCCCGTACTGCAGTCACGTGGTGCGTCGCTTCCTCCGGATCCAGCCTGCAGTCTAGCCGCCGCCCGGGAACCCGCCAAATGCTACAAAAGCCGCAGTGCGGGGGCGTGTGGGTGCAAGCGACAGTGGGGCGTCGTGGTTGCCGCTTGTTCGTGTGGATCGGGGCAGGCAGCGTTGACCGCCCCTCGTTCCCACGGAGTTCCAGCATGCCCGTAGCCACCTCGCCGCCCGCCATACTCACCCGGCTCTTGCGCCACCGCCTGGAAACCTCGCTGCCCGCGGACCAACGCGAGGTCACCTGCAACGCGCTCAGCAACCTGCTGTATTCGGTCTGGAACGCCCGAGCCGTCACTGAAACCCCTCCGCCGGCTGACCGTACCAGTCGTTGGCCGATGGCGCAGATCTACCAGCGGCTGGCGGCTCCGGTAGCCGGTTCCCCTTTCGGTCCGCTCAGTGCGGATGAACACCGCACGCTGCAGCTGGTGCACTACCTGCACGAAGTGGAAGCGGCACTGCCGCTTGATCCCGGAGGCGATCCCGCCGTGCGGCGGCCGCAGAGCCAGATCCATGCCCACCTGCTGCATGAACTACGCCGCGAGTTCTCGTTGCTGCCGGTGCCGGTAACGTTGACCTGGCGCGAGCTGGCAGTCAGCGATATTGCCGTCAAGCTGCTGGCCAAGGCCGAGCGGCTGGGCTTTCAGCCCACAGAAGTACGGGCACTGGGTGCGCAGCAGTTGGACGCGGTGACAGGCGTTCACCGCGGCGGCATGAAGCTGACCCTGGTGGCGTGGAACGGCGCCGCGCCGCCCGAGCGCTCGCACGCTGCAGCCAACCCCAACGTCTGGGACCCCGGCAACCCGCTGGGCAACGAACTGGATCTGCTGCTCGCGCCCCTGCAGATGGACTGGACCGGCCTGACGCCGCTGCCCCGTTGAAGGGCGACGGCCTACTCGGCCGGCACGCCCATTTCGGTCAACAGTGCCGGCGCCGGGTAGACCTTGGCCAGCAGCCAGCGCAGGTAACGCATGTCCACGTGCACGGCGCGCTTGAAGCGCGGGTCGAACCACCAGCTTGCGCTGACCGATTCCCAGTTGCTGTCGAAGTTCAGCCCGATCAGCTCGCCGCGTGCGTTCAGCACCGGCGAGCCGGAGTTGCCGCCGGTGGTATCCAGGTTGGTCAGGAAGTTGACCGTCTGGGTCTTCAGCACCGGGTCGGCGGTGCTGCCGAAATCGCCCTTGGCGATGGCCGCCAGCAGCGGCTTGGGCGCATCGAACGGGAATGCATTGGTGTTCTTCTCGACGATGCCGGCCACGGTGGTGACCGGATCGAAATGCACCGCATCGCGCGGCGACAGCGCTTCCACCTTGCCGTAGCTGATGCGCAGGGTACGGTTGGCGTCCGGGTAAACCGCCCTGCCCTGCTTTGCCCGCCACGCAAACAGCGCCTGCATGTAGGCCGGGCGCAGGCGCAGCTGCTCGCCTTCGCGTTCCTTGCGCTCACCCTCCATGCGCAGCTGCGCGGCCACCAGCGGGCCGGCCAGGTCGATCAGCGGGTCGTGCGCCAATGCCTTGCCTTCCTTCGCAGCGGCGAAGCGGCTCAGGCGTTCGGCTTCATCACCCAGCCGCGTGCCGCTGTACAGCGTGTCCAACGCCTTGACCAGCGCGGCCGGGGTACGGCCGAATGCGGCGTCGAACTCGGGCACGCGCTGCGCATCGGGCAGCTGCTGGTAGCGGGTGAGCAGATTCGTCAGCAGCGCCTTCTCGACCTCCGACGCGTAGCGACGCTGGACCTGCTTGAGGGTGCCTTCGATCAGCGCCTGATCGCGCTGCTGGTAGCCGCTTTCGCGCTCGGTATCGGGCTTGGCCGATTCGATGCGCAGGCGCTCCAGCAGCAGCGCCGAACGCAGCAGCTGGCTCTGCGCGGCGGCCTGTTCCAGCACGAAATCGCGCTCGCCCATCGACGCGCCCTGCGACAGCGAGCCCAGCAGCGCCTGGATGTCCGGCTGCCAGGTCGCATCGGTGGCCTTCAGCATCGCCGCCTCATCGCTGGCGCGCTGGGTCTTGGCATCGCTGCGCAGCAGGCCTTCCAGCTCACCGGCGGCACGCTTGCGGTTGTTCTTCAGCGACTGCAGCTGCGCGGCATAGCGGGTGCGCGCCTGTGCGTCCTTGGCCGTGGTCGCTTCGATGGTGTCGATCATCTGCTGGAACACCGCGACCCTGCGCGGCAGCACCGTGTCGATCTGGCCGGCGAACTCGGCCGCCGTGCGGTGGCGGTAGGTGATGCCCGGGTATCCGGCCAGCATGGCGAAATCACCGGTCTTCGGGCCATCGATGGCCATCTTCAGGTGCGCCGGCGGGTGGTAGGGCACGTTGTCCGGGCTGTAGGCGGCCGGCTTGCCGTCCTTGCCCACGTAGGCGCGCAGCAGAGTGAAATCGCCGGTGTGGCGCGGCCACATGAAGTTGTCGATCTCATCGCCGTAGTTGCCGATCGCGCGCGGCGGCGCGTACACCAACCGCACATCGCTCAGTTCCAGCTGGCGGATGCGGTAGAAATCGGTGCCGTAGTACATGTCGGCCACGCTGCAGCGCACGTTGCCTTCCTGCTCGCACTCAGCCACCAGCCGCTTGCTGGCGCGGTCCACCGCATCGAAGTAGGCGCGCCCGGTCTTGCCGCGCGCATCGCGCAGCACTTCATCGGTGACCTTGTCGAAGCCGGTGGTGACCAGCACGCGGAAATCCGGGTTGGACGGGCGCTCATCGCTGCGACCCTGGGCGATGAAGCCGCCGTCGATCAGGTTGTGCTCGGCGGTGCTGTTGTACTGGATCACGCCCATGGCCACATGGTGGTTGGTCAGCAGCAGGCCGTCTTCGGAGACGAACGAGCCGGTGCCGCCCCCCGCACGCACCACGGCGCTCAGCGGCGCGGCGGTCACGTTGGCCAGGTCGGCCGGGTTGCCCTTGAACCCGGCGGCCTTCAGCGGCTTGGCCAGGTCCGGCAGCTGGGTCGGCATCCACATGCCTTCGTCGGCATGGGCGCCGGCGGCGAGGGTGAGGCCAAGGGCCAGGGCGGTGGAGAGGGTGCTGCGAGTGGCCATGGAGTTGATTCCGGCACTGTTGAACAGTCCGGGACCATAGCCGCTGCGCCCCGCAGGGGCAACGGCCGATGGTCAGGGGCCGGGGAATGACGCGCGGCTTACCAGCGCGAACGCGTTCGAACGCGCGGGGCCTCTTTCGTGGACAGGTACCACCCGGGGCGGCACGCGACGCTTACCAAGGGCTTCACGCTGCGCAGCAGCAGGCAGCCGGGCGCGATATGCACGCTCAGACAGCTGCCGGTTTCGATGCCTGCCGTGGTCATCCACATGCCACGCAGGTGGAGGGAGGGAATCAGTAGTTCGCCGGGCTCCGGCTCACGGTCGTCCTCGCGCAACGCACCAACGAGCACGCTGCGCGGCGTACGCCAGTGGTAGACGACACGCGATGGGGTGCGGGCGGATGACTGGTTTTCTTGGTCGTGCATGGTAGGCCTCTCCTTGATGTCCCCCCGCCGGAATGGCGGGGGAGTCGGGAGGCTAAAAGCCGTTAAGCAAGAAACGGTGCGACGTATTTCCACGAGGGGTGTTGTATTCGGTCACCCTCCCGACGCAGTGCATCAAGCTTGCTTGGTTGCTGAGCTTTTAGACTCAGGGCCCACCATGCGGACGGGATGACCATAACGGAATTCGGTTTTATCTGTTGATTTGGTCGAACCGGTAGGCGGTGCCTAACACTGCGTCGGAAATGGACCGCGAGTGCCCTGCATCCATTGCGGTGCAAGCACATTGCGAAGTGTGATGCGGTAGGCGAAGTTTCTTTCTGTGCGCTCTGCGCAGCATGAAACGCCAGGATTTTCCATGCCGCATTCGGCATGCACCGCGCGGTAGGGTCGGTTCCCAAACGACTGCCGACAATGTGGGCGATCGCTTTGACGCATGGACCTGTGCAATTACATGGCTGACGGAGGCGTGATGCCGATCATTGCAATGCCATCAACGGTCGCGGATGCCGCGTCGGCGGTCGATTGGGATGCGACCCCACCGGTGTCGGACTCGCAATCACACGGGCTGACGGAGGCGTGATGCCGATTATTGCAATGCCATCAACGGTCGCGGATGCGGCGTCGGCGGTCGATTGGGATGCGACCCTACCGGTGTCGGACCCGCAATTACATGGCTGACGGAGGCGGGATGCCGATCATTGCAATGCCATCAACGGTCGCGGATGCCGCGTCGGCGGTCGATTGGGATGCGACCCTACCGGTGTCAGATCAGCGCACGTCCGGTGGGGCCGTGACGCCGATCATTGTCGGCAGCCAGGCAGGGCCTGGCTCTACTTTTCCTTTCGCCAGTTGAGCGAGCCGCGGTTTTCCACCGTGCTGGATTCGATTTCGATGTCGAAGCCGCGGCGCAGCAGATACTTCAGCGTGAGTACCGAGCCGCTGCCTACCAGCGAGACGCCGTAGCCGACGTACAGCTTGGGCGAGATGTACTTGCCCACGCCGATCACCGAGCCGCCCAGCGCGCGCGACTGGCTCACGCCGGCGTCGTCCAGGCCGAGCTTGGCGCCCAGCTGCGAGGCCAGCAGGCCGCTGCCGGCCGACAGCGCCGCCGAGGCCGCGTTCACCTGCTGGGTCTGGTCGCTGCTGGCGCCGGTAAGGCTGCGCCCCAGCACCAGGAACGCCAGTGCTTCGGACTGCGACATCGACGGGTCCGACCACACGTCCACCCGGGGCGACTGCGCGCGGCCGGTCACGTCGATGCCGGCGGTGACATCACCCACCCGGCGCTCTGCACGGATGTTGATGCGCGGGTCGGACACCGCGTTGAAGTTCCAGTTGAGGTTGCCGCGGGTGATGGTCAGGTCCTGGCCATAGGCCTTGTAGCGGCCACTCACTTCCAGCGCACCGTTGGCGGTCATCTCGCGACCGGGCCGCGCCCACACCTGCATCTTGCCGCCCAACCCGCCCTTGAGGCCGAAGCCGGCCATGCGGACCTTGTCGCCCAGGCTTACGGTCAGGTCCATGTCCAGCGGCAGGCTCGGGCCTTCTTCCGGATCGGCCGGGTCCAGCACCACCACGTCTTCGGAGACCGAGGTGCCGCGATCCAGCCGCTCCAGATCCAGGTCGGCTTCGGGCACGTGCACGGTGCCGCGCAGCTGCATGGCCGCCTTGGCCAGGGTGAAGTCGAGGTTGGGGTTGGCCACGATGCGCAGTTCCGGCGTGTTGGACAGCAGCACGTTTTCGCCGTGGATATGCAGCTGCAGCGGCTGTGCATCGCCGAACCACGACAGCCCGCCGTCGACGTACAGCGTGCCCTTGCCCGAGTTCGCCTGTGCGGTGATCTTCGCCGAACCATCCGGCTGCGCGGTGAAGCTGCCGCTGCCCTGGTCGAAGGTCAGGCCCAGCGCCGGGAATTCCCCCTTGAAGTTGCTCAGCTTGGCGTCGCCGCCCAGCGACGGCGTGCCGCGCGTACCGCGCAGGCTGACGTGGCCTTCGATCAGGCCGGTGGGGCGCACGATGTCCGGCGAGAACAGCTCGATCCAGTACAGCCGCGACATGTTGAGGTACAGCTCGCCGTTGAGTGGCGCGTTGGCATCCCAGCCGGTCTGCACCTTGGCATCGACGAAGCCGTTGCCCTGGAAGCCGACACCGAGCTTGGCGTTGATCTGCGCCGGGGTCATTTCCAGCGTGGCCGAGAACTGGTCGTAGCGCACCAGTTCGCCGCGCGCGTTGTCGCCCAGGCGGATGCCGCCCTCCAGCGAGGCGATCCTGGCGCTGCCTTCCCACGCGTTGCCGCGCGGGCGGATCTGCCCATCCAGGGTGATTTCGCCGCGCAGGTGCAGGCGGCGCCCGGATTGCGGCGGCAGCCACGGCTGCACCAGCGCCAGCGGCAGCGCATCGCCGCGCACCTTCAACCCATCACGCGGCCAGTTGGCGCTGGCGCACAGCGCGCCGCCGGTGGCCGCGCCCAGGCAGGTGTCGGTCAGGGTGAAATTGCTGCCCTGGATACCGAAGGTGGCCGGTGCGCGCAATGCCCACGCATCGCCCTTGATGGGTGCGATCCGCAGCGCGGCGATATCGCCCCGCCATGCATTCCCCTGCTGGCGTACCCCGCCTTCCAGCGCCACCGCACCCAGTTCGTTCTTCGCCTGCGCATCCAGCCGCAGGTTGGACACACTGCCGCGCGCGTCCACGTTGATCGTGTCCAGCAGCATGCCGGCCTGCACCTTGGTGCCCTGCAGCGCCAGGGTTCCGTTGCTGCCCTGCCAAGGCAGGCGGCCACGGATGCTCAGCGCTTCAGCGCTGTAATCGGCATAGCGCAGCCCGCTGCCGACCAGGTCGGCGGTGATGTCCGGTGCGGTGCGCGGTCCGCGCACCTGCACCTGGCCACGCAGCGTGCCGGTGCTGCCGGGCATCAGGTCATCCAGTTGCACCGGTTCCAGTTGCGCCTGCACATCGAGGCGGTCGCCGACGCTGCCGCGCGCGGTCAGGCGGCTGTTGCCCACCGCCAGGCGCACGTTGCCTTCGCCCTGCTGCCCGCGCAGCGCGAAGCGGCCCTGCGCATCCACGCGGCGGTTGCGCAGCATGCCGTTGATGCCGGGCACGTCCACGGTGGCTTCATAGATGCCGGCGGTACCGGCCGGGCTGCCCGCCGGCGGCGGCAGCTGGCGGCCCTTGGAGGCCACGTTGCCGGACAGGCGGCCATCCCACCCGGGCACGAAGTAGCCGGGATCGAATGCAGCCAGCTTGGCGGCCACGTCCCAATCCAGCTGCGGCGCCCACGCCACCTGGCCGGTCACATCGAGCGCGCCGCCGGGGGTCTTGGCTTGCAGCTGCTTGATCCGGGCGGCGGTGTCGCTGCCGCGCACATCGAACGTCAGGTCGGCCGATTGCTGTTCGCGCTTCACCGAGGCCGTGCCGACCGCCGCCCAGTTCTTGAGCGTGCCGGCCAGGCCCATGCGCGCTTCGTTGAGCGTCACCGGTACCGGTTTGGCGGCGCCCGGCGTGGTGGGGTCGGCCTCGGGCACGAAGGTCAGGTCGTTGGCGACGATCGCAAAGCGCAGGCTGGCATTTTCGCGGTCACGGAAATCGGCGGTGCCCTGCAGCCGGGCCTGGCCACCGAAGCCCTTCACCACCAGCGGTGAGACGGTCAGTACCTGGTCGGCCAGGCCGACATTGGATGGCGCCAGCTCCACCGCCAGATCGCCCTGCTGGATGCGGCCCTGCAGGTTGGCCTGCCCGCCCTTGCCGGTGGCCTGGAAATCCAGCGACAGCGGCGTGCTGGTACTGGCATCCATGCCCGGCACCAGCAGAGCCAGGTCCAGTTCCTTGCTGCGCGCACTGGCCTTCCACACCGGTTCGTCGCGGCCGTCGAAGACCAGGCTGGCCTGCAGCGGCGCGGGGGCATGCCCGGCCAGCGCGATTTCCATGCGGTCCAGGTTGCCACGGGCCACCAGCCCAAGCCGCGCCGGGGTGCGCCCGCGCGGTGCCGGCAGCACCGCGCCGATGGTGATGTCGGTGGAATAGTCGTTGCGCGGCACATAGCGGCCGTCCACACGGAAGTCGCCCAGGTCGCTGTCCACCTTGAGCTGGCGCGCGCGGAATTCGCCGTTGGCAATTTCCAGCCCACCGCGCAGCCTGGTGATGTCGATCAACGGTTCCTGCGCCTGGGTGATGCGGAAGCCATCGATGATGATGGTGTCGGCCTGGATCGCCAGCGGCATTTCGATCTGCGGCAGCGAATCGGGCCACGAGGGCATTTCGAACGGTTCATCGCTCTTGGCCAGGTTCAACGTGGCGTTCTTGATCTGCAGCGCATCCAGCTGCAGCTTGCGGCCCAGCAGCGGGCGGATATCCGGATCCAGGTACGCGCGCTCGGCGGTGAAGTGGATGTCGTCGTAGCGGAAATCCAGGTTGTGCAGCACCAGCGGCCCGGCCACCGGGCCATCCACCTTGCTCCAGGTCAGCGTGGCGCCCACCGGCAGCCGCGCCACAACCTGGGCCAGCAGCACATCGCGCCCGGCCACGGTCTGCAGCAGCCAGTACACCAGCAGCAGTGCCAGCAGCACCAGGCCCAGCACGGTGAAGCCGGACCACGCCCAGAACCGGCGCTTGCGGTAGAAGCGCACGCGCGGCGGCGGCGGGGTTGGCGTGGTCGGGGTCGGCGTGCTCACAGGTCCGCTCCCACGCTCAGGTACAGCTGGAACTTCGAATCCGGATTGTTCAGACCGTGCGCGATGTCCACGCGCACCGGACCCACCGGTGATTTCCAGCGCACGCCGAAGCCCACGCCGGTATGCAGGTCGATGGTGTTGTCGAACGCGCTGCCGGTATCGACGAACACCGCGCCGCCCCACGGCCCGCCCTTGAAGTAGTGCTCATACTCGGCCGAGGCGGTCACCAGGTTCTTGGCACCCAGTGCGAATTTATCCGGCGGAGGCGTGCGCGGGCCTACTTCACGGAACGCGTAACCGCGGATGCTGCGGTCGCCACCGGCGAAGAAGCGCAGGCTGGGGGGCATCGCCACCAGGTCGCTGGTCCAGGTGGTACCCCCTTCGCCGCGCAGGATCAGGCGGTCGGCATCGCCGACCGGAATGAACCAGCGCAGCATCACGCTGGCCTGCACGAAACTGGTATCCGAACCTGCGCCTTCGATGCCGCCACGCATGGTGGCGCTGCCACTGATGCCCTTGCGCGGGGCCAGGCGGTCATCGACATTCACGTAGTCGGCCACCAGCTGCGGATACACCAGCGTGGAGGTGTTGTAGATCGCGTTGGTGAATTCGGTGCCCGAGGCATAGCGCCAGCGCTCGCGCAGGGCGTTGATCGAGGCGATGGCCGTCCAGTTCTCGTTGATCTCGCCGCTGCGGCTGCCGATCAGCTTGAAGTTGCGAAGGTCGATGTAGTCGGTCTGCTCGTCATACGCGCTGGCGGTGAGCCCGTACCACCCGTCCAGCCACTTGAACGCCGGGATCCGGTAGGTGGTGACAAGACTCTTGCGCTTCTGCGCGTAGTCCAGCTGGGTGTTCATCTTGTGGCCGCGGCTGTTGAGGAAGCGCCGCTCCAGGCCGCCGCGCACACCGGCGCCGCTTTCGCTGCCGTAGCTGATACCGGCCGTGTAGATGCTGCGCTTGGCCCGGGTCAGGGTGACATCCACCGGCACGTTGCCGTTCTCGTCGGCCTGGTCCGGCTGCGGCTGGATGTCGATGACGCTGAAGTAATCCAGCTTGGTCAGCGATTCGCGCAGGCGGTCCAGCTTGCCTTCGTGGAAGTAACTGCCCTTTTCCCAGTACACCAGCGGGTCGAACAGGCGCTCCACGAAGTAATCCTGGTGGAAGCGGATATCGCCCATGTTGTAGCGGCGGCCGCTGTCCCAGGTGAGATCGATGTCGGCGGCATTCTCGGCGCGGGTGATCTCGACCCGGCGCTGGGTGAAATCGGCATCGAAGTAGCCACGTTCGGCCAGGCGCCGGGTGATGGTCACGCGGCTGGCGTCGTACAGCGTGTGCTCGAAGCGCTGGCCCTTGCGCGGCCGGAAGTTCTCCAGGTCTTCCTGCAGGTACTGGTCCAGCTGGGCCGGACCGGTGATGTCTATGTTCTCGCGCCGCACCAGGGTGGGCGGACCACGATCGACATGGATCACCACGCGCAGGTTCTCGCCTTCGCGCGGGCTTTCCACCGTGATCACCGGGTTGTAGTAGCCGAATGGTTCCAGCGCGCGCCGGGTCTGGCGCTCGGCCTGCGACAGCAGGTATTCCAGCCGCGACTCGCCCTGTTCCTTGCCAATGGTGTCGTACAGCGACAGCGAGACTTCGATGTTCTCGATCATCTCGGCATCGTCGTCCCTGTCCAGGCCGGTGATGTCCACCTTCTCGATGGTGCCGCGCGCATGCGCGGTCGAGGCGATGGCCAGCGACAGGAACATCAGTGGCAGGGCGTATTTCAGTGAAATCATGGGCAACAGGATAGCCGGACGGGTCGATCACGCAACAACGGGGGCCGCCAGGGGCTCACCCAAGCTGGTCGAGGAAGGCCTGCCAGTCGCGCGGCGGCGACACGAAGATTTCATAGACCCCGCTGCCCTGGCCCGATTCGATGCACAGGGTGAAGAAGCGTGGGGGCGCGTGCGTGTCGTCCGGGTCGGGCTGGCAGACGAAGTAGCTGTCCGCTCCGCCCTGCGTATCGCGCATGCCGATCACCTGCACATCCGGCTGCAGGCCCAGGTTGATGGCATCCCATGCCACGCCCTCCGGCGAGGTGGCCTGTTCACGCAGCAGCTTCACCGGCCCGGGACGGTAGCTGTCGTCCGGCAACCAGCCTTGGGTCAAATAGCCGGCTGCGCCTACCAGGTCGTCGGTGAGCACGCGACGGCCATAGGCTTCGAAATTCAGTTCAGGGTCGCGCAGCGTGGTGAGCGTGTGCTCCTGCGCGGCGGAAAGCAGCGAGGCTGCCGTACCGGCGATGCCCACCGGAGCGCGAGGATGATGGGGGCTCAGCAGGTTCAGTGGCGCACCGGGTCCGCTCCGTTCGATCTGCATGTTTTCTTCCAGGGATATCGGCACGGCGGCACAGGCGGGGAGATGATCGCCGTTGCCGCGCTGTGTCAGCGTGAAGGGAATGTTGGCTGCCGCCCGGAACGGGCGGCGGGCACGCTCCACCACGTGCCCGCCAACCATGTGCTGCCGGGCTTACAAGCCTCCGTCGTCCAGATCGGTCGGCAGCCAAAGGCGCGGCACCGGCAGGTCGCTCTCACGGGGCGGGTTGCGCAGCAGTTCTGCCTCGGCCGCCTCGCGGCGCGCCGGATCGGCCTTGTCCAGCAATGCACTGCGGATTCCGGCACGAACCGCATCGATGTCCTCGCCGGCCGCCTCCCATTGCGCCCGGGTGCGCTGCAGCTCGCGCTCCACCATGAGGCCCAGGCGCCATTCGGTGCGTTCCGGGTTGTCGACGAAGTGGTAATAGACCCGCGTCTTCACGTTGGGCAGCACCTCCATCAAGGCCTCAATTCGCCGGTTACAGCTGGTGGTGCAGGGATGCATGGCCGTCACCGCAGTCCACTTGCCGTCCACCGCCGGCACCGGGGTGTTGACGTCTGCACGGAGGGCGGCGGCCAGCTCCGGTGCCGCAGCGGTCATCTGGTTGACCAGCTCGTCCATGACCTTGCCCTCGCTGCAGGAACGGACCTCGAACACCCGATAGGGCCCCGGCGTGAGCGCGCGGACATTGGATGGCAGCAGCTGCGCGTCGCCAAGCAGCTTCTGCATCGACTCGGGCAGCGCACTGCGCGGCAGCGCCTCAAGCTGGTTGGCGTCCAGGTCGCGCAACCGCACCCAGCCGGCGGTGCCGTCAGCGCCCACCGGACCGATCCGCGCGCGCAGGTCCTCGTCGGTGAGGATCACCAGCCCGGAGCCGCGGGCACGTTCGCTGCTGGTGGTCAGCAGGTCGGCACCCATTGCATAGTCCGAGCGGAAGCGATCGTGCGGCGGAATGGGCGTTTCGGTGCGCTGCTTGCCCTTGCCCTTGTAGCTTTTCTCGACCTGGTCATCGGCCACGAACACGCGCCGGATCGGTGTGGTGCCCACATACCCGCTCCCTTTCATCCATGCTACCGGGGGCCCGCTGTACGCGCCGCCCTGCAGTGGGAAAGCCGGCAGCGACAACGGTTCGCCATTGAAGCGCAGGTCCTCCAGCGCATAGGTCATGAAGTTCTTGACCCGGAAGTTGCGCTCGTGCATCAGGTCCATTGTCGCCAGCTCGGCAATGCGCGCCAGCTTGGGCTCCGGCAGCGACTTGCCCTGCGCCTGCAGCGCGCGCTTCTCGGCCTTCAATGCCTCCGACTCGGCCAGCAACGCGCGGATGCCGGCGTATTCCTGCTCGGCGCGCTCGTGCAGCTGGTAGAGCTGATGGTTGACCGCGTCGCGGGTGGCTACCTCCTCCTGGGTCAGGGACACGCCTGCGGGCGGATCACACGTGTCCAGGCCGCGCTTGACCCGCGCCCCGGGCAGCGCGCGCGGCAGCGTGCACGCGCGCAGCAGCGGGGTCTGCTTCATGTGGTCGACCACCGCGCGGCGCAACCCGTCGGGGGTCGACAACGGCTGCCGCTCGGTGGCGTCCAGCTGCGCGAAGATTCCCTCCTCCCAGCTCTGCACGGGGTTGCCGCTGCCATCGGCAACCGGGATGTAAGGCCGACCATCGCCGCCGAAGGCCAGCTGCCCGGCCATGCCGTCCCGCGAGGGATGACGGAACACGAGCATCGCCGCATCGCTGGTGGCACCGGCGGTAACACTCCAGTCCCGTCCCGGCACGATGGCCTGCAGGTGGCTGCCCAGCAGCTGCACTTCCGACAGCGAGCGGATACGCCCGCCCACCACCGCTTCCCGCTGCTGCCTCCGCGAACGGTTGCCGAGCACGTCGGCCACCTTGGCCGCGGTCTGCTGCGGGAACAGCCAGGACTCGGCATGCTGTTTTAGCTCGCGATCGCTGTCGACCAGGGCCTGCGCTTCGGCCCGGGTCAGCGCCGGGTAGTGCTTGACCAGGTTGTCTGCAGCCGCGGGCAGGCGATGCTGCATGGCGGCCCAGCGCTGCCAGGTCTGCAGGCTCTGCGCGGGTGCGGCGGCGATGGTGTGCGCCAATGCTTCGCGCACCGCCGTCATCAGCGTGTCCTGGCTGGCGTCCGCCTCCAATCCCAGGCGCGCGAGCAGCGCCTGCTCGTCGGCTGCGTCAACCAGCGCTTCCAGCGTAGGCAGCGTGCGCGCATCGTCCGTGCGGACGAATACGCCGACCGGCCCGTTTCCGAAACGTGCTCCGCGCGTCCAGTCGCCGACTTCCTCGATGTAGGTTTCCACGCTGCGCCCGTTGCCGAGGGCGGGCGTATCGGCCCATGCCCGCAGGATCATGGCTTCATCGCCGGGCAGGCCCAGCGTGTCGGGCGCATCGACGATCTGCTGGATGCGCGCTTTCATGCTCAGCTCGCGCACCGTCTGCAGCAGGTCGGTGTCCGGCCGTTGCTTGAGGGTAAGGAACCCGAACACCGCCTCCAGCTCATCAAGTTTGGCCGGCGGCAGCATCCCGGCCTCGGGCACCGCCTTGACCCACTCCGGCCTGTCCAGCATCGACGCCGGGGTGGTGGTTCCGCGAAGGGACGGCCGCTGGTCCATGCGGCGCCACTGGCCCTGCTGGTAGCGTACCGGCGCACCGGCCGCATCCGCGTCGAGCGGATCGCGCAGGCGGCGCACGCCGTGGGGGTCCAGCCAGGTTTCCACGAAGGCACCTTCGTGCCGCACGAATTCGCGCCCGTTCTGCCGATACAGCGTGCCGCCACCCCGTTCCTCGCGGGTCAGCATCGGCGCCTCGTCCAGGGCCGTGCGCGGGACCGCCAGTGCGTCGGTGAGCACGCCGCTGCGGTCGAACGCGCGACCCTGCGCCTTCCACTCCACCAGTGCCCGCGCGGCCTCGGCGGGGGTTCGCATCGCGCCGCGCCCGAGGCGGAACAGCATGGCCGGAATGGCGCTAATGGCGCTGACCTGGGCGATGTCCGCGGCATCCAACAGCCCGCCGCCCAGCTCAAGGATGGCGGCATCCCTGTCACCGCGCTCCAGTTGATCGACGCCCGCACGGATGCTCTCCGCAACCAGCGCCAGCGTGCCCGCCACGCACAGCGCAGCGCCCGCGCCGGCGGTGGCCAGCGAGCACACCGCGCCGACACCGATCGCACCGATCAGCTTGAGGGTGTCGCCCAGCCGTTCCAGCTGGCTCAGCGTCATTTCGTCCACATCGCCCATGCGCGCGGCGATGAGCGCGGCGGCCGCTGCCGTGGGGCCGCGCGTGGCCACGAACCCGACGGGGAGGCTTCGCGAGGTGGCGGTGTGCTGGAACATCGCCGCCAGGTCCGGATGATGCCGGTACTGGGCGCGGGCGCGGATGTAGCCCTCGGCGTCGGGCTGGCGCAGCCATTCGCCAAAGGCGCGCTCATCCAGCAGGCGATCACCGTGCGCGGTGTCGGGCAGGAATACATGGCACCCACGCGGGGTACGGATGGCCCACAGTCCCACGATGGCATGGCCCTTGAGCGTCACCCCCTGCAACGTGGAAGCCCGCGTGCCGACCGTATCCAGGTTGGCATGCGCGGTCTTCAGCGCGGCATGCGTGGCGGCATCCAACGCACCGTCCTGCCGGGCAACCTCGATCATCCACGCGGTGCGGGCCCGGATCTGGTTGCCCAATGCAGTGGCGAACGCCTGTCCTTCCGCAGTGCCCGGCAGCGCACGCAGGTGGTCGAGATAGGCGTCCGCCAGCCGGTTGCTGTCTGCGAAGTCCTCCAGCACTCCGCAGATCGCGCGGCGCAGCGCCGGATCCTGCAAGGCTCCGCTCAGCGCGTCATCCCTGCTCAACGCGCCCTCCGCGTCGCGCCGGTGGGCCACCATCTGCATCGCGTCCAGGGTCTCATCGTCCAGCCACGACGCCGCTGCCAGCCGCGCATTGGGCAGGCCTGCAGCGTCCGGCGACCAGTCCGGCAGGTTGCCCGGCATCGCCGGGCGGCGCAGCCCATGCTGCTGCCAGCCGCGCGTGGCCCAGTCGGTCAGGTCCATCTCCTGGCCGCCGACACGCAGCCGCACCTGGTCCGGATCGAACCCTTCCAGCGAGCCCTGCAGGCCCGCCATGCGCAATGCAAGCTGCATCGCCTCGGTCACACTGGCATGCGCATGCTGGCGCAGGGACTGCAGCGCACTGTCCTGCTGCTGGCGGTACGCCGTTTCAGCTGCCACGTTGGCGATGCCCAGCGGGCTCCAGCGCAATCGATTGCGCTCCAGGCGCTCGTTCGCCAGTGCCTCGCCGTGTTCGACCAGCGCGTCGGCCCACTGCTGGCGGTTCCCTGCCGCCTCGTCAACCGGCGCGAACGCCAGCTTGAAACTCTCAATGGGGTTCCACGCCTGCGGCCCGCGCTGGCCGCTCTGGTAGCGTGCCAGCCGCGCTTCCCATGACTGCACCAGCCCGCGCACGGCGACGCGCTGGCCTGGCAGCGCGGCCTGCACGATGTCGTCGGCCAGCGTGCGGTCAATACCGCCGTCGCCCGCGAACGCGCCCGTGCGGGCACGCTGGGTGTCCAGGAACTGGCGGAACGCGCTTTCATCGCCGAAGGCCTGGAAGCGGGCAAGGTCCGCGCGGTACAGCACCACCTGCCCGTGCAGGCCCGGCTCACCGGCACTGCGCAGCACCAGGTAGTTCGGCACCTGCACGGTCACGGGCGTGCCGTTGGGCAGACGGTCGGTGTAGGTCAACGTGGCGCGTTCGACCGCGCCGGTTCCCTGCAGGAACCCCAGCACCACGTCGGCTCCGCGTCGGTGCGCGCTGCCGCTGCCCAGCACGCCCTGCGCCTTGGCCTTGAGGGCATCGATGACCAGCCGCGACTGCAGCGCGCGGCTCAGCGCTGGCCGTACCTGCTCGGCCGCTGCCGTGATTCGCGCGCGGAGGCCCTCGATATCGGTACCGCTGACGAAGCGGGCCAGCGTCGCCTGTTCGACTGCCGACACCGGCAGGTCACCGCGCAGGAACGAGGCGCCCGCGTGGTCGTCGCGTCCCATGCAGAACTGCAGCAGTGGCAGGCGATCATCCACCGTCATCCCGGCCACGCGGACGGACGGCAGGCGCACCTCGATATCGCGCCACTCCCCGCTCCAGCCCACGTCCTGCAGGACGGCGCTGATCGTCGCATCCGTCGCCGCTTCCACCGCTGCCAACGCCGGCGTGAGCGTGCGCAACGCCTGCCATTGGCTCACCAGCAGTTCCTGCTCCGATGCCGGTAGTGTCGCAACCCAGGCCCAGCCCGGATGGGTGGCGAGGTCGCGGGCGACCGCCACCGACCATACGCGTGCCGTCTGCGCCTGCTGCATCAGTGCGGGGTCGGCGCGAAGTGCTTCCAGCTGCTCGGGCGATACTCCCTGAAGCTGCCCGGCAGTGACGTCGCGGGCAACGGGCAGTGCGCCATCCGTGTCGGGGGCTGCGCGGCGCACCCGCGCACCGCGTGGCGCCGGATCGAGATCGCCCAGCAGCAGGTCCAGCCCGGTACCCCACTGGCCATCTGGCAGCGCCACCACCTCGACGGCCAGCTGTTCGGCCAGCGCGATCGGCGCGGCGGCGGCGGTGTCTGGCCAGAAATAGCGCTTCAAGCCCATCACTGCCGCACCCGCACCGGTTACCGTCGCTGCCGCTGCCAGCGCCAGCCGCGTCCGTCGCAGGTTAGGGAACATGCGCGCGGTGCTAGCCGCTCCCGTCGCCACTTCAACTGCTTCGGGCGACATCAGCGGCTCGGTCACCACCTCGCGCAGCGACGAGCCGCCCATCAACGTCATTTCCACCGGCGGGGGCGCCTGCGGCACCGCCTGGAAGCCGCTCCACGCGGCCTGTCGCAGCATGGCAATACCCGCACCCAGCCCGGCCAGCAAGCCCCCTTGCAGGGGCGATGCCGGCGAGCGCGCGGCGTCGCCCGGCGCTACGGCAGGGTGGCCAGGCAGCGGGGTGGCGACCGTTCCGCCGACGCATGGCGCGCCGGGGGGGCGCGCCGCCTCCAGGTCGGGCGTGCTGCCATGCCAGTCCGGCACCACCGCCTCTCGGCGGTCCACCGCCTTCTGGTGCAGGATACGCGCCTGCTTTTCCGCCTTGGTCAGCTTGTTCCTGGGCGCGGCCAGAACATCGCCCTCGGCACGGTGAGTCGGTTGCAACAGCGCGCCGCCCACCCCGTTCAACACGGCAACGCGCTGCCAGTGATTGGGCAGCTCGGCTATGAACCGGGCCATGCCCTGCAGCGGTGCCATTGGTCGGGGCAGCGCGCGTTGCACCTGCCAGAGCAGTGCGGCCACCGCGAGCGCCGACACCAGGTGACCGCCGCCAAGGGTGGGGCGCAGCTGCGCGTCGGCCTGTGCGATCTGCTCATGCAGGGTCCACAGGCTGGCCCGCAGTGTTTCGGGCAACGACTGCACCAGCGCGTCGAACTGCTCATGACTGCGCAGCGACGGAAGCGCCGCCGCCAATGACGGCAACACGGCGGCCACGCTGCCCCACGTGCCGGTGAATACGCTGCGGGCGAGCTGGCCTGCGGTCATCGCGCTGCTGGCCCAGCCGGGCAGTTCGGCCATCAGTGTGGTCCACGCTGCCCGCGTCAACGCGCTGTCCAGCGTGTTGATGCCCAGGTGGCGCAGCATCGCCACATCGCGACCTCGCGCGGCAAGCGCCTGCTCCATCCGCTGGGTGATGGCGTCGCGTTCTACCGGCGTGGTGGCAGCGGCGATGTACTTTTTCATCGTCCACGCCAGCGCGGCGCGTTCCGGCGCTTCTGTTTCGAGGATCGCATCATGCACCGCCCTCTCACGCGGGGTCAGCACAACATCCAGTGCGGTGGCTTCCCGCGGATACGGCGATGTCGCATTGCTTACATGGGTGGGGGTATTTGCGCCTGTCCCAGCCGCATCCTGCGCCACAGGCTCGTTGGCCGGTGCGTTGAACGGGTTGAAGGTAGACAAGGCGCCAGCGGCGCGATCGAAGATGGGCATGCGGCAGAACTTCCATGCGAAGCGGGGGCGAGCCGCGCAGGACGCACGCGACGTGTCGGTGCCGCGTGGAAGTGCGGCGCCGGATGATCACGCGGCGCCGGGAAATGCCGATTGCACGAATTTATCGTTTTCTGATTTTTCCTAAGAAACGCTCAATCAATATTCAGATTGATTGCAGTTTTCGTCGCATTCGAGCAAATGCGCATAAAAAGAAAGCGCCCGAACCAGTCGGGCGCTTTCAAGGGTGAGACGCGATAAGGCTGTTGCCGTCAGCTGGACAAATGCTCGATCGCCGCCACGCTGCCCAGGCGGTCGCCCAAGCGCTTGAGCAGCGCCAGACGGTTGCCGCGCAGTGCGGGATCTTCCGCGTTGACCATCACCGCATCGAAGAACGCATCCACCTGCGGGCGCAGGCGGGCCAGGCGCGCCAGCACGCTGACGTAGTCCTTCTGGTGCAGGCTGGCATTGCTGTCGTCGATGGCCGCTTCGACGGCTTCAGCCAGTTCGCTCTCGGCCGGTTCGGCCAGCAGGGCCGGATCGACCATGCCGGGAATCGCCCCCTCAGCCTTCCGCAGGATGTTGCGGATGCGCTTGTTGGCGGCGGCCAGCGCTTCGGCTTCCGGCAGCGCGGCGAAGATGCCGATGGCGTCGATGCGGCGGTCGAAGTCGTACAGCGAGGCCGGCTTCAGTTCGGCCACGGCGTTGAAGTGCGTGGCCGGCACACCCTTGTCGGCGTAGTAGCCGCGCAGGCGGTCGATGATGAAGTCGTACAGCTCCTGCGGCAGTGCGTCGGTCTTGCGCTCGGCACTGGGCTGCACCGCCGCCGGCAGGCCGGCAAAGGCCGTTTCCAGCAGCGCGCGCAGGTCCAGCTCGAAGCCGGATTCAATGATCGTGCGCGCCAGGCCCAGCGCGTTGCGGCGCAGTGCGAACGGGTCCTTGTTGCCGGTCGGCTTCAAGCCTGCGGCAAAACCACCGGCCAGGGTGTCAGCACGCTCGGCGATGGCCAGTACCTTGCCCAGGTCCGACAGCGCGATGTCATCGCCACCGAAGCGCGGCTGGTAAGCCTCGTCGATCGCCAGCGCGACGTCGGGCGATTCGCCACCGGTCACCGCATAATGGCGCCCGGCAATGCCCTGCAGCTCGGGGAACTCGTTGACCATGCGCGACTGCAGGTCGTTCTTGGCGAGCACGGCGGCGCGCCTGGCCAGCACCGGATCGGCGCCCACCTGCGGTGCGATAAGCCCGGCCAGTGCCACCACGCGCTGCACCTTGTCGGCCACCGAGCCCAGCTTGGCCTGGTAGGTCACTGTCTTCAGCCCGTCGCCCATCGATTCCAGGCCCTGCTTCAGGTCTTCGTCGAAGAAGAACTTGGCATCGGCGAAGCGCGGGCGGATGACCCGCTCGTAGCCCTTGGCCACTTCGGCCACGTTCTTCGATTCGATGTTGGCGATGCCGATGAACTTCTCGGTCAGCTTGCCGCTGTTGTCCAGTACCGGGAAGAACTTCTGGTTGATTTCCATCGTCTCGATCAGCGCTTCCTGCGGCACCGCCAGGAAATCGCGTTCGAAACTGCACAGCACCGGCGCCGGCCATTCAACCAGGTTGACCACCTGTTCCAGGTTGTCATCGGTGATGCGCGCCTGGCCACCGGCGGCGGCGGCTTCGGCGTTTACCGCCTCCACGATGCGGCTGCGGCGCGCGTCGGCGTCCACCAGCACATAAGCGGCCTGCAGCGAACTGACGTAGTCGTCCGGCGAGGACAGCCACACGGTCTTGTCGTGCATGAAGCGATGGCCGCGGCTCATGCGGTCGGACTTCAGGCCCAGCACTTCGGCCTCGATCACGTCCTTGCCGTGCAGCAGCACCAGCCAATGCACCGGGCGAGCGAAGCCGTAGGCGTGGCTGCCCCAGCGCATCGGCTTGGGAATGGGCATGGCGGCAATCGCTTCGGCCAGGATCTCCGGCAGCAGGGCCGCGGTGCGCGCACCCGGGGTCACCGAACGGTGCACGAAACGCTCGCCCTTGGCATCGCTGGTGCGCTCCAGCGCGGTCCAGTCGATCCCGGCCTTGGCCGCGAAGCCCTGCAGCGCCTTGGTCGGCTGGCCATCGGCGTCCAGCGCGATGTTCAGGTACGGGCCCAGCACTTCACCGCGCTGTTCCGGCTGCTCCACGGCCACGCCGGGCAGCAGCACCGCGAGCCGGCGCGGGGTGGACAGCGGCTTGGCGTCGCCGCGTTCCACTTCCACGCCACGCTTGGCCAGGCCGTCCACCACGCCATCGAAGAATGCCTGGGCCAGGCCCGGCAGCGCCTTCACGGGCAGTTCTTCGGTACCCAGTTCAATCAGCAGCGGCAGCATCGTGCTCATGCCTGCACCTCCTTGGCCGCCACCGCTTCGAGGCGCTTGGCTTCATACAATTTCGCCACCGCCTGGGCCAGCGCGCGCACGCGCAGGATGTAGCGCTGGCGCTCGGTCACGCTGATCGCGCGGCGCGCATCCAGCAGGTTGAACGAATGGCTGGCCTTGCACACCTGCTCGTAGGCCGGCAGCGGCAGGCCCACTTCCACCAGCTTCTGTGCTTCCTTCTCGCACGCGTCGAAGCGGTGGAACAGTTCTTCCACGTCGGCGTACTCGAAGTTGTAGGTGCTCTGCTCCACTTCGTTCTGCAGGTACACATCGCCGTAGGTCACCGGCGTGCCGTCGGGCCCGTAGGTCCAGACCAGGTCATACACGTTGTCGCAGTTCTGCAGGTACATGCACAGGCGTTCAAGACCGTAGGTGATCTCGCCCAGCACTGGCTTGCACTCCAGGCCACCGGCCTGCTGGAAGTAGGTGAACTGGGTCACCTCCATGCCGTTGAGCCAGACTTCCCAGCCCAGGCCCCAGGCGCCCAGGGTCGGCGATTCCCAGTTGTCCTCGACGAAACGCAGGTCGTGCACCAGCGGGTCGATGCCCAGTGCCTTCAGCGAATCCAGGTACAGCTGCTGGATGTTGTCCGGGCTGGGCTTCATCGCCACCTGGTACTGGTAGTAGCGCTGCAGGCGGTTGGGGTTTTCGCCGTAGCGGCCATCGGTCGGGCGACGCGAGGGCTGCACGTACGCGGCATTCCAGCTTTCCGGGCCGATCGAGCGCAGGAAGGTGGCCGGGTGGAAGGTGCCGGCACCGACCTCCAGGTCCAGCGGCTGGATCAGCACGCAGCCCTGCTGCGCCCAATACTGGTTGAGGGTCTGGATCAGGCCCTGGAAAGTGATCGGAACGTTCTGGGTCGCGGACATGCGGCGGAGTCTTGCCTGCTCAGGGGGTGCGCTAGTATAGCGACGGACCGCCCGCCGGCATTCCAGGCAAGCTGCCATCACGCCGTGCAGGCCCCGCTCCGAGGATTCTGGCGCCATGGAACACCGCTCACCGGCAACGCTCGCCCCCGTTCCTGCTCCGGGGCCCCTGCCGCCGGGCCGGCTGGATTTCGATCAGGTGGCGGCCGCCATGGTGGCCGACGGGCTGGTCGCGGCCAGTGATGTGGAGCGCATCCGCTTTTCCGGCAACGGCGCCCGCAATGCCAGCGAGGTGCACCCGCTGGTGCTGCTGGCCAACCTGAAGCTGGCGGCCGCCTCGGGTGGAGAGCTGGGCCTGGAACGGCTGACCGAATGGCTGGCGACCCGAACCGGCACCCGCTACCTGCGCATCGATCCCACCCGGGTGGACGTGGCAGCGGTGACCGCGCTGGTCTCCCATGCCTATGCCCGCCGCCATCGGTTCCTGCCGCTGGCGGTGGACAGCGAGCGGCTGCTGGTGGCCACCAGCGAGCCGCTGGCCCAGGAGTGGCTGCTCGACCTGCAGCACCTGGCCCGGCGCCGGATCGAGCTGGCCATGGTCAACCCGCTGGACCTGCACCGCTACACGATGGAGTTCTACGGGGTGACCCGGTCGGTGCGCGGGGCGCGTGGCGATGTGCGCGGCGAAGCCAGCGGCGTCCTGCCCAGCTTCGAGCAGCTGGTGGAGCTGGGCCGCTCCGGCGACGTGAACGCCGATGACCAGCACGTGGTGCACATCGTGGACTGGCTGCTGCAGTACGCCTTCGAGCAGCGCGCCTCGGACATCCACCTGGAACCGCGGCGTGACATGGGGCGCATGCGTTTCCGCATCGACGGCGTGCTGCACAAGGTGTTCGAGGTGCCGCCGGCGGTGATGACCGCCATGGTCAGCCGGATCAAAGTGCTGGGCCGCATGGACCTGGCCGAGCGTCGACGGCCGCAGGATGGCCGCATCAAGACCCGCTCGCCGGGTGGGCGCGAGGTGGAAATGCGCCTGTCGACCATGCCCACCGCCTTTGGCGAGAAGTGCGTGATGCGCATCTTCGACCCGGATGCGGCCTTCAAGAGCATCGACCAGCTCGGTTTCAGCCCACAGGAAGCGGCTGGCTGGACCGCGCTGGTGGAGCGCCCGCACGGCATCGTGCTGGTCACCGGCCCGACCGGTTCGGGCAAGACCACCACCCTGTATTCCACCCTGAAGCGGCTGGCCACCCCGGACGTGAACGTGTGCACGGTGGAGGATCCGATCGAGATGATCGCGCCGGAATTCAACCAGATGCAGGTGCAGACCAACATCGACCTGGACTTCGCCGCCGGCGTACGCACCCTGCTGCGGCAGGATCCGGACATCATCATGATCGGCGAAATCCGCGACCTGGAAACGGCCCAGATGGCCGTGCAGGCGTCGCTGACCGGCCATCTGGTGCTGTCCACGCTGCACACCAACGATGCGCCTTCGGCGATCACCCGGCTGCTCGACCTGGGCGTGCCGCATTACCTGTTGGCCAGCACCATCAACGGGGTCCTGGCCCAGCGCCTGGTCCGCACGTTGTGCCCGCACTGCAAGGTGCCCAAGCCGCTCAGTGCGGCCCAATGGGCGGTGCTGGCTGATGCCGATGAGGCATTACCAGAGTCACCCACGCCATATGCGCCGGCCGGTTGTCTCGACTGCCGGCGCACCGGCTACATGGGCCGGGTAGGCCTGTATGAGTTGCTGCCATTGAGTTCGCGGCTGCGCGGGCTGATCCGGGCGGACATGGATCTGGCCGGTTTCAACCGGGCCGCGCGTGCTGAAGGAGTACGAACCCTTCGCCGCGCGGGGCTTGAAAAGGTGGCGGCAGGGCTGACTACAATCGAGGAAGTCCTCAGCGTGCTGCCTCCCCCCGATGAACCGCTCGCCTTTCCTGATTCTTGAAACCGGCCAACCGGTCGCTTCGCTGCGCCGGTACGGCCGTTTTCCGCACTGGATCCGGGTCGCGGCGGGGCTGGATGCGGACGAGACGGTGGTGGTGGACGTGGAGCACGGCGGCGAGCTGCCCGACCACCGCGATTTCGCCGGGGTGATCATCAGCGGCTCGGCCGCCTACGTGACCGACCGTGCCGACTGGAGCGAGCGCAGCGCGCAGTGGCTGCGCACCGCCGCGCATGACAACCGCCCGGTGTTCGGCATCTGCTACGGCCACCAGCTGCTTGCACATGCGCTGGGCGGTGAGGTGGCCTACAACCCGGCGGGGCGCGAGTCGGGCACGATCGAGCTGGCGCTGGAGCCCTCGGCGGTGGACGACCCGCTGTTCGCGGGCCTGCCGGCGCGCTTCCCGGCCCATGCCACCCACCTGCAGACGGTGCTGCGCGCGCCGGAGGGCGCGGCCATCCTGGCGCGCTCGGCGCAGGACAACTGCCACGCCTTCCGTTGGGGCCAGCAGGCCTGGGGCGTGCAGTTCCACCCGGAGTTCGCCACCCACCACATGCGCGGCTACGTGCGGGCGCGTGCCGAGTGCATCGGTCGCCACGGCGGCTGCGCGCGCAGCGTGGCGCGCGGGGTCAGTGCGGCCCCGCTGGCCCGCCAGCTGCTGCGCCGGTTCGTCCGCCAGGCGCGCAACAACTGAAAGACCGCCGGGAGCGACCTTTCCTTCAGGTGATGGGCACGGAAAACAGGGATAATCGTTGGTATTCGGGGCGTACGCGCCCTTCCCCCTGTTCCGGAATGGTATGAGCGAAATTCGCAAGCTGCCCGCCTCGGCGGGCGCCCAATGGCTGCTGGACGCGTTCACCCTGTATCGCCGCGCACCGCTGCAGCTGGCGGTCCTTGGCGTGATCGGCATGCTGGTCAGTTCGCTGATCCTGGTGCTGGCGCAGGCATTGCCGAGCTGGCTCGGCGTGCTGCTGCAGCTGGTTTCGGTGGCGGTCGGCCCGCTGGTGTTCGGCGGCATGCTGGTGGCGGTGAGCGAAGTGGCCCAGGGCCACCGCGCCATGCCGACCCACCTGCTGCAGCCGATCCGCGACCGCCGCGTGAGCCACCTGCTGGTGCCGCTGGCGATCCAGCTGATCGCGGTGATTGCACTGGGCACGCTGTTGTACGTGATGATGGGCCCCGACGGCCTGACTGCCACGGCCGAGATGTTCCGCAGAATGCAGGAGCTGCAGCAGTCCGGCGCCACGCCGAGCAATGAGCAGACCATCGCGCTGATGGCCGGCGTACCGGTGGTGCGCATCCTGCTGTGGCTGCTGATTGCATTCGGCACGTTCGTGGCGCTGAGCATGGCGATGTTCACCCAGCCGGCGCTGGTGGTGTTCGACCACCAGAGCGGCATGCACGCGCTGCGCATGAGCCTGCAGGGCTGCATCCGCAATTTCGGCGCGATGGCGGTGTTCATGCTGCTGGGCCTGATCGCGGCGATGTGCATCTACTTCGTGATGATCATCGTGATGCAGCTGGCGCTGATGGCCGGCGGCGCCGGTGCAGCCGCGTTCGTGATGCAGCTGACCAACACGGCGGTGATCATGCCGCTTTACGTGGGCGCGGTGTACGCCGCCTGGAACCAGATGTTCGCCCACCGCGGCCGCGCCGCCCCACCGCCGGTACCGCCGTCGAACGGGCCTGGGAATATTTTCGCGGCTTGATTGGCCGCGACAGCAACAGCAACAGCAACAGCAACAGCAGCGTTTCAGATGCTGCGGGCTGGGGCCGGGCGACGGGCAGCCCCCTCCGGGACACGCCGTGAATCCATCCCTGGAGGCTTGGCAAAAACATCCATGTTTTTGACAGTCCCTCCGGGGGCTACCCGCCGCCCGGCCCCGTCATGGATCCCGCTGTGCGGATGGAAAAGCAGCGACGCATGGCGTCGCTCTACCGTGCGCGTGCGATGTATCCGGTAACGCATTGAAAAATTCAAAGACGTAGAGCGACGCCATGCGTCGCTGCTTTGCTTTCGTATCCGCACCTGCGATGCACGAGAGGGGAGGCCGGCGGGCAGCCCCTGTAGGGACTGTCAAAAACATGGATGTTTTTGCCAAGCCTACAAGGATGTATTTACGGCGTGTCCCGTAAGGGGCTGCCCGTCGGCCTCCCCAGCACGCAGCAAAGAAAACGCTGCTCCTAAGCTCCAAAAGCGCTACTGCGCCTGAGGCTCATCACCCTTCGCAGGCACCAACCACCGCGAAGCATGTATCCCAAGCTCATAAAGCAGGCACATGGGAATCGCCAGCATCAACTGGGAAACCACATCCGGCGGCGTCAACACCGCGGCCAACACGAAGATGCCCACGATCGCGTACCCACGGCCGTCCTTGAACTGCTGCGGCGTGATCCACCCCAGCAGGGTCAGGATCACCATCGCCACCGGCAGTTCGAAACTGCTGCCGAACGCGAAGAAGATCGCCAGCACGAAATCCAGGTACGCATTCGCATCCGGCGTGATCGCAATCACCTCCGGGCGGAACGTGGTCAGGAAGTGGAAGACCGCCGGCAGTACCAGGAAGTACGCAAACGCGCAGCCGATGTAGAACAGCAGCACCGAGGTTGCCAGCAACGGCACCGCCAGTCGCTTTTCGCGCGCATACAGGCCAGGCGCCACGAACGCCCACAGCTGGTACAGCAGCCACGGTACCGCGATGAACACGGCCACGAAGAAGGTCAGCTTGAGCGGCGCGAAGAATGCACCGGCCGGGTTGGTCGCGATCATCGACTGCCCGTTGGGCAGCTGCGAGATCAACGGCTGCGCCAACCACGTGTAGATCTGCCGCGAGAACGGCATCAGCCCCAGCAGCACCACGCCCAGCCCGATCAGCGCCCGCATCAGGCGCGCGCGCAGTTCGATCAGGTGTTCGATCAGCCCGCTTTCCGGCGACTCGTTACCGCTCATCGCGGGGCCTCCGTCGTCGCAGGCGGCGGATCGCGCGGCGCCTGCCCGTCGATGCCCGGCGGTGCCATCGCATCACGCGGTTCTTCAGGCACCGCCTCGGGCTCGGGTGCCACGACGTGCTGGGCCACGCTCGCCGGCGAACCCGGCGCGGGCCCGGTCATGACCGGCTCGTCGGTGCTGGCTGGCGTATCGCCATCGCGCTGTACCTGGTTGCGCACCTGCTCGGCTTCGCGGCGCACCGCCTCACCACTGGCACGCAGCTGCGCCTCGGTATCGCGCACCGAATCCTGCGCATCGCGGAACTGGCGCTTGATCTCGTCTGCGTGCAGCTCGCGTTCCAGCTCCTGCTTCACCGAATCCCACTGGTTGCGCGCGCGCCGCACCCACAGCCCCGCGAAGCGGGCTGCCTTGGGCAGACGCTCGGGACCCAGCACGACCAACGCTACTACCGCGATGACCAGCAGTTCACTGAAACCGATGTCGAACACGCCATGCCGCCCCGATCAACGCCGGTCGCGGTCGTGCTCGTTCTGCGATGTCGTCGTCGGATCCTGCGGACGCGACTCATCGCTCAGGTGCGCGGTCGGCTTGTCCTCGTCGCGCATGCCCTTCTTGAATTCCTTCACGGCACTGCCAAGGTCCTTGGCGCCACTGGTCAGCTTCTTGGTGCCGAACACCAGCAGAACGATGACCAGTACCACCACCCAATGCCACAAGCTCATACTGCCCATGATGTTCTGCTCGCATTACCCGGTTACAAGGACCTGAGCATAGCGCACCGCCGGTAGGGCGGCGCGCGTGACGAAAGTCAGTTGCCGTCCAGCGATTCGGTACGCACTTCGCCTTCGCCCACCGGCTGGAAGCCCTGCTGCGGTGCCGGCTGCGCCGGAACGGCCTGCAACGGCGCGGTGGTGGCACCGGCATTGGCCTGTTCAGTTACGACCGGCGCTGCCTGGGGCTGCGGGGCCGCCGCACGTGGGGCCGGTGCACTGCCAGCGGTGCCGCGCTTTTCACGTGCCGAATACGTCGCCTCTTCCAGACGGTCGCGGAAGGCCACCACGTCCATCGACGGCGCTTCGCCCATGCGGCCCTCGAACACCATGCGCGGCGTGGTGTTGCTGCCGTAGGCATCCAGGTTCGCCTCATCGTCGATCTGCAGCACCGCGCCATCCAGCGCCACGCCGGCAAACAGACCGCGCGCGCGCGACCACGACCAGATCTCGGCCTTCAGCTGGCCATCGGTGGCCGCAGCGGCATTGCGGCCCACGGGACCGGCCGCCACGCCGGCATCGGCGCCCAGGGTGAATTTGCCGTTGACGAGATTGTCCAGGCTGCGGTCGTTGCGGAACACCAGCACCACGTCCGAGGACTGCACGCCGGCCTGGAAGCCGATGCTGCCGCCGGTGAGCTTCATGAACACCGGGTTGGACCAGCTGCCATCGGCGTTCTTGACCGACATCAGACCGTGGCCACGGCGGCCGCCGATCACCAGGCCTGCCTTGATCGTGTCAGGAATGACCACGATCGCGCGGCCTTCGTCCAGCAATTTGTCCGGAATGCCCTGCTCGGGAATATTCTGGATGTCATTCAACACACGCACCGCGTTGCGGGCGCGCTGGTCCTCCTCCGGCCCGGCCATCGCCTGGGTCGACAGCAGGCTGGCGGATATCAGCAGTACAAGGCTCAAGCGGCGCATGGGTGCTCCAGAAAGGGAAATACGGACAGCGTCGATACGCTTTCCCCGAAATTAGTGGGGTTCTGATGAATCCGCAATGAGTATGTTCGGTTCAATCGAGCCACTCTATGGCAGTGATGGCGCGATTCGATCCCGGCCGTCGCGCAGACCTGCGAGAATGGTCCCATGCTCGACGCACCCGATACCGCCGTGCTGGCGGTCAATCTAGGCACACCCGAGACGCCCACCGCCCCGGCGGTGCGGCGTTACCTGGCTGAGTTCCTCAGCGATCGGCGCGTGGTCGCGATTCCGCCGTTGCTGTGGAAGCCCCTGCTGTTCGGGCTGATCCTGCCGCTGCGCAGTGGCCGCTCGGCCGCCAAGTACGCCCAGGTCTGGCTGCCCGACGGCTCTCCCTTGATGGTCTACACGCGCCGCCTGGCCGAAGCCATGCAGCAGCTGATGCCCAATGTGCGCGTACGCCACGCCATGCGTTACGGCGCGCCCGCGCTCACCGCCGAGCTGGACCGGCTGGCTGCCGAAGGCATGCGCCGGATCGTGGTGCTGCCGTTGTACCCGCAGTATTCGACCACCACCACCGCCTCCATCGAAGACCAGGTGCGTGACTGGCAGCCCCGCCATCCGGGCGTCACCGTCACCCTGGTACGCGATTACGCGGTGGACCCGGACTGGGTAGCGGCAGTGGCCGGCAGCATCCGGCAATGGTGGGAGCAGAACGGCCGCGGCGAGCAGCTGGTGTTTTCCTTCCACGGCATTCCGCAGCGCCTCGCCGATGCCGGCGACCCCTATCCGCAGCGCTGCGAAGCCAGTGCGCAGGCGATCGCGCAGGCACTCGGCCTGGCGGATGGCGAGTGGAAGCTCACCTACCAGTCGCGCTTCGGTCGCGAGAAGTGGCTGCAGCCCTATGCCGAACCCACGCTGTGGGCGATGGCCGAGCGCGGCGTCAAACAAATCGACGTGGTCTGCCCGGGCTTCGCCACCGATTGCCTGGAAACGCTGGAAGAAGTGGCGATGGGCTTCACCGAAACCGTCGCCGCGCGCGGTGCGCAGATGCGTTACATCCCTTGCCTCAACGCCGATCCCGCGCACGCGCTGGCGTTGTCGCGGCTGAGCATCACGGCGTTGGCATGACGCTCGAACCGTTTGTACTGCCGGTGGCGGGCACCCGCGTGGCCGGCCTGCGTTCGACGCCGACGGCAGGCACGCGTGTGCTGGCGCTGCACGGCTGGCTCGACAACGCCGCCAGCTTCGTGCCGTTGGCCGCAGCACTGCCCGGGCTGGACCTGGTGGCCATCGACCTGCCCGGGCACGGCCACAGCTCGCATATGCCGCCGGGCACGCAGTACAACACCCCGGGCGCGATCTGCCATGTGCTCGACGTAGCCGATGCATTGGGCTGGGAGCGCTTTACGCTGCTCGGCCATTCAATGGGCGCCGGCATTGCCAGCCTCACCGCTGCCGCCGCGCCCGATCGCGTGGAGCGGTTGATCGCCATTGAAGCGCTCGGCGGCCTGCGCGGGCCGGAAGATGAAACCGCGCAGCGCCTTCGCGAGCATGTACGCGCCGTGCGCGCGTTGCCATCGAAGAAGCTGCGCGTGTTTTCCGATCTGGCCGCGCCGGTACGCGCGCGCATGATGGCCAACCAGCTCAGCGAGCCCTGCGCGCGCCTGCTGGTTGAACGCGGCGTCATGCCGGTGGAAGGCGGCTACAGCTGGTGCAGCGACCAGCGCCTGATGCTGCCCACCGCGATGCGGTTGAGCGAAGCGCAGATCGACGACCTGCTGGCGGCGATCGAATGCCCCACCCAGGTGATCTACGCGACGCCGGCACAGTCGTACTACCCCGAGCCGCTGCGCAGTGAACGCATCAAGCTGCTTCGCGACGGCCGCCTGGATGTATTCCCCGGCACCCATCACCTGCACATGGAGCACCCGGCACTGGTGGCCGACGTGATCACGCGCTTCCTCGCCGGCTGACCGCTGCGACACCCTGTCGCACTCAACTTCCAGCGACGCCAACCGATACCGATGCAGCAGGCACGCGCAGCGTGCCTGTGTCGTCGCTTGCTCCGCCGTCTGCGAAGCCGCGTGTCATCCGGCTTCCAAGGAAGGAGTGCTCTCCCCCATCCACGTCTGTGCAAGGTCTTCCGCCGCTGGGTCGCCGGGCCTCGCATCCGTTCGTCCGCGTTTCAGCGGATGACGTTCCGTTTCGAATTGCCTCTGGAGTTGTCATGTCTGCCATTCCCCACCCCTCCTCACGTCCACCCGACGCCATGCTGCTGCCACCTGCGTTGCACCCGCACCCGCGCGGGCAGCGCATCCTCACAGGGTTGCTCTCCACTGGGCTGGTTGGCGGACTCGCCGGCGCCCTTTGGCAACAACAGGCCGTCACCGTGCTTGGCATCGCGATCGCGACCGGCGCGCTGGTGGTACTGGCGCCGCGGGTGCGGCGCAGCAGGGACGCGCTGCGCGCTGAGCTGGCGCGCGTATCAGCAGGCCATTCGCAGCTGCAGGCGCATTGCACTCGCCAGCATGCCGGCGCTGCGGCCGACGCCACCCTGCGCCTCGCATTGGAGGTCTCGCACACGGCGGTGATGATTGCCGATGCGTCCCACGTGATCCGCTATGTAAACCCCGCCGTGGTGCGCCTGCTGCGCAACCAGCAGGCCACCCTGCGCGAGGCGTTTCCGGATTTCGACGCCGACACCCTCGTGGGGACCAGCATCCATCGCTTCCACGCCGACCCGGATCGTATCCGCGCCATCCTGGACACCCTGCAGGCCACCCACCATGGACGCGTGCGGATCGGACACGTGCACTTTGCCCAGGTGGTGAGCCCGATGTTCGACGCGGCCGGAGCGCGCGTCGGCTTCGCCGTGGAATGGCACGACCGTACCCAGGAGCTGGTGCTGGAGACGGCCGTGGCCGAGATCGTCGATGCCGCGGCGCGCGGCGACCTGGACCGGCGCCTGCCACGCGCCGACAGCGGTGCCGCCTTCATGGATGGCCTCACCACCGGCATCAACCAACTGCTGGAGCGGGTGGGCAGCACCGTCGGCGATCTTCGCCGCGTGTTGTCGGCCCTGGCCGAGGGTGATCTGGGACAGCGCATGGAGGGCGACTACGAGGGATCGTTCGCCGCCATGCAGCGCGATGCGAATGCGACGGCGATTCAGCTGGGCAGCATGGTCGAACGCATCCGGCGCAGTGCCGGCGCCATCGCGCTGGGCGCTGAGGAAATCGCCAGTGGCAACCATGACCTCTCCACCCGTACGGAGCGGCAGGCAGCTCATCTGGAGGAAACGGCCTCTTCGATGGAAGAGCTTACGGCCACGGTTCGACAGAACGCCGAGCATGCACACAAGGCCAGCACGCTCGCGCGTGGGGCGCAGGACGTGGCCGAGCGTGGCAGCGCCGTGGTGGGGCGCGTGGTCAGCACCATGGACAGCATCCACGGCGCATCCAAGCGTATTGGCGAGATCACCGGCGTCATCGATGGGATCGCCTTCCAGACCAACATCCTTGCCCTCAATGCGGCGGTGGAAGCGGCGCGCGCCGGTGACCAGGGCCGTGGCTTCACGGTGGTGGCCAGCGAGGTACGCAGCCTGGCACAACGTTCGGCCGAGGCCGCGCGTGAGATCCGGCAGTTGATCGATGCATCGGTCAGCGAGGTGGCCGATGGTGCCCGGTTGGCGCAGGACGCCGGCCACACCATGCAGGAAATCGTGGGCAGCGTGGCGGGGGTCAGCGAGATCATGGCGAGCATTGCGTCGGCGTCGCAGGAGCAGGCCGCCGGCATCGACCAGATCAACCAGACGGTGGTGCAGATGGACGAGGCCACCCAGCAGAACGCCGCGCTGGTCGAAGAAGCCAGCGCCGCCGCGCGCGAGCTCGAGCAGCAGGCAGCAGGCCTGACCGAGGCGGTTGCAGCGTTCCGTTGAAGGGTTGTGCGTATCGACTGACAGTCGATAACGACCTGGTAGATCACGACCGTTGGTCGTGATGCCCGAAAGGCGCCCTGCGGGGCGCCTTTTTCATGCGTTGGGCGGGTGCCACTGTTGGTCGGCACGCTTTGACGCAAAGAAAAAACCCCGCTGCGTAAGCAGCGGGGTTTTTGGGGTGTAAACCCTGGCGATGACCTACTCTCGCATGGCTTGAGCCACACTACCATCGGCGCAGCTGCGTTTCACTTCCGAGTTCGGGATGGGATCGGGTGGTTCCACAGCGCTAATTTCACCAGGGAGACGGTTGGAGCGTCGCCATCCAAACAACGGATTTAGGCGCCTGCCTCTCATAGTTCTTGTGACGTAGCGTGCACTTGGGCTCTATCGACATGTCATGTCGGCCAAGGCAACTTGAGGTTATATGGTCAAGCCACACGGATCATTAGTATCAGTTAGCTCAATACATTGCTGTACTTACACACCTGACCTATCAACCACATAGTCTATATGGTTCCTTCAGGGGGCTTGTGCCCCGGGAGATCTCATCTTGAGGCGCGCTTCCCGCTTAGATGCTTTCAGCGGTTATCGCTTCCGAACATAGCTACCCGGCAATGCCACTGGCGTGACAACCGGAACACCAGAGGTTCGTCCACTCCGGTCCTCTCGTACTAGGAGCAGCCCCTCTCAAATCTCCAACGCCCATGGCAGATAGGGACCGAACTGTCTCACGACGTTCTGAACCCAGCTCGCGTACCACTTTAAATGGCGAACAGCCATACCCTTGGGACCGACTACAGCCCCAGGATGTGATGAGCCGACATCGAGGTGCCAAACACCGCCGTCGATATGAACTCTTGGGCGGTATCAGCCTGTTATCCCCGGAGTACCTTTTATCCGTTGAGCGATGGCCCTTCCATACAGAACCACCGGATCACTAAGTCCTAGTTTCCTACCTGCTTGATCCGTCGATCTTGCAGTCAAGCACGCTTATGCCTTTGCACACAGTGCGCGATGTCCGACCGCGCTGAGCGTACCTTCGAGCTCCTCCGTTACTCTTTAGGAGGAGACCGCCCCAGTCAAACTACCCACCATACACGGTCCCCGACCCAGATAATGGGCCCAGGTTAGAACGTCAAGCACGACAGGGTGGTATTTCAAGGATGGCTCCACCACAGCTAGCGCCATGGTTTCATAGCCTCCCACCTATCCTACACAGACGAACTCAACGTTCAGTGTAAAGCTATAGTAAAGGTTCACGGGGTCTTTCCGTCTTGCCACGGGAACGCTGCATCTTCACAGCGATTTCAATTTCACTGAGTCTCGGGTGGAGACAGCGCCGCTGTCGTTACGCCATTCGTGCAGGTCGGAACTTACCCGACAAGGAATTTCGCTACCTTAGGACCGTTATAGTTACGGCCGCCGTTTACTGGGGCTTCGATCAAGAGCTTCGCCTTGCGGCTGACCCCATCAATTAACCTTCCAGCACCGGGCAGGCGTCACACCCTATACGTCCACTTTCGTGTTTGCAGAGTGCTGTGTTTTTGATAAACAGTCGCAGCGGCCTGGTTTCTGCGGCCCTCTTCAGCTATAGCTCGCATGAGCCACCAAAAAGGGCGCACCTTCTCCCGAAGTTACGGTGCCATGTTGCCTAGTTCCTTCACCCGAGTTCTCTCAAGCGCCTGAGAATTCTCATCCTACCCACCTGTGTCGGTTTACGGTACGGTCTGCGTAAGCTGAAGCTTAGGAGCTTTTCCTGGAAGCGTGGTATCAGTGACTTTGTCTTAAAGACTCGTCTCGGTGCTCGGTCTTAAAGGATCCCGGATTTGCCAAAGATCCAAACCTACCGCCTTTCCCCCGGACAACCAACGCCGGGTACACCTAACCTTCTCCGTCCCTCCATCGCACTTACGCGAGGTGCAGGAATATTAACCTGCTTCCCATCGACTACGACTTTCGTCCTCGCCTTAGGGGCCGACTCACCCTGCGCCGATTAACGTTGCGCAAGGAAACCTTGGGCTTTCGGCGTGCGGGTTTTTCACCCGCATTATCGTTACTCATGTCAGCATTCGCACTTCCGATACCTCCAGCAGACTTCTCAATCCACCTTCAACGGCTTACGGAAC
>NZ_CP016294.1:405000-612500 GCF_001704155.1 Stenotrophomonas rhizophila
CTGGCGCTGGGGCATCGGCGTGGTCTCGCTGATCGCCGTGCTCAGCACTGTGCTGCTGTGGGTGCAGCTGCCGCCGTCGCGCCACTTCCAGAGCCGTCGCGGCGGCCTGCGTGAACTGCCCGCGCGCTGGCGCCAGCTGTTCGCCGATCCCGGCCTGCCCTCGCTGTTCGCCACCGCGTTCGTGCTGATGGGCGTGTTCGTCACCCTTTACAACTACCTCGGCTACCACCTGCTGGCGCCGCCGTACCGGCTCAGCCAGACCGTGGTCGGCCTGATCTTCAGCGTGTACCTGGTCGGCACCTTCAGCTCGGCATGGATGGGCCAGCAGGCCAACCGGCACGGCCGGGGCCGCGTGCTCGGCATCTGCTACGGCCTGATCGCACTCGGCATCGTGCTGCTGTCCCTGCCGTGGCTGGGCTGCATGGCGCTGGGCATCGCGCTGGTCACGTTCGGCTTCTTCGGCGGCCATTCGGTGGCCAGCAGCTGGGTCGGCAGCCGCGCGGGCGTGATGCGCGCCGAAGCCTCGGCGCTGTACCTGTTCGCCTATTACCTCGGTTCCAGCCTGGCCGGTGCCGCCGGCGGCGTGTTCTACACCCGCTGGCACTGGTGGGGCGTGTGCGCCTTCACCGCCGTGCTCACTGCGATCGGCGCCACCATCGCCTGGCGGCTGGGCCGCCGCGCACAGGCGCTGCCGGCCGCGCTCGCACTCAGCCGCTGAAGCCGCCCTGCAGCAGCCGGGTGAAATGGGTAATCAGGGGCGAGGGTGCACCGCGCCGGTAGGCCACATGCACTTCCGAACTCGCCGCGCGATCACTCAGCGGCACGAAGCGCGCGCCTTCCACGTGGATGTGGCTGCATGAAGCAGGCAGCACGGTCACCCCCAACCCGGACGCGGCCAGGCTGATCAGCGTGGACGCCTCGCCGGCTTCCTGGATGATGCGCGGCGTGAAGCCGGCACTGCGGCACAGCGCAATGAAGTGATCATGGATGCCGGCGCCCACCTCGCGCAGGAAGCCCACGAACGGCTCATGCGCGAACTGGCGCAGCGCCACCGGCGAACCGGCCGGCAGGTCGCGGATCAGGGGATGCTGGTCATGCACCACCAGCGCCAGCGGATCGCTGAACAACTTGCGTGACATCAGCGGCGTGGGCAACGCGCGCTTGCGGATCAACCCCACATCCAGCTCGTTGGCTACCAGCGCATCGATCTGCTGCAACGTGTTCATTTCGCGCAGCTTCAACTGCACCTGCGGGAACTGCTGGCGGTAGGCGAAGATCGCCCGCGGAATCTGCGTGGACAACGGCGTGGCGCGGGTCAGCCCGATCCGCAGCTCGCCGGTTTCACCGCGCTGCGCGCGCTGGGTGAGTTCGATGGCCTGGTCCACCCGCGCCAACGCGTCGGTGGCCTGCGCCTGCAGCACGCGCCCGGCCTCGGTCAGTTCCACCCGGCGGTTGCTGCGCAGGAACAGGCGCGCGCCCAGCAGCGTTTCCAGCTGCCGGATCTGCTGGCTGAGCGGCGGCTGCGACATGCCGAGCCGCTCGGCGGCACGCCCGAAATGCAGGGTATCGGCCACCGCCAGGAAGTAGCGCAGGTGGCGCAGTTCAATCGACATGGAAGAAACTCAACTCCCTCTCGATTGGAAGCGGTCCAGCTTGTATCCGCCAATTCCAATTCCTGTGGATCTGAGGACCCCCATGGAAGAAATCGTTTTCCGACGGGCACCACCCAGCGAGACTGCAATTCGAGAATAGTGATGCTCAAGATCTGGATAGTCCTTGCTTAGCCACTCCGGGAAAGGTTTGGCGGCGATCACGGGAATGCTAACCCCGTGAGCGGTTACAAAGCCCTCCGTCAGCTTCCTGGCCATGGGCAACATGGCGCCTCCCCCGGTTAGAACAACAGTAAGGTATCTGCTGGCGTTAGCCCTCACCCATTGAATCCAGTCAGGATGAGATGACTCAAGTGTCTCAATCAGTGTCGTTCGAAGAGACTGTTCAAATGCGCCCACCGTGTCCAACGATAGAAACTCTTCAAGTGTGACCTCAACGCTCTCACCGTTCTTCAGTGTCACGGCAGCCACGCCGCCATTGAACAGGGACTCCTTATAGTCACGAATGCTGCGTTCAAGATCATGTGTTATGACCTTGAACTTCGGATCGCTTGACGACACTCCAGCCTTCTTCAAGATGTGGCCAAGAAGGAGCTTGTCCAAGTGGTTACCTGCCTCGGTAATACCTCGGGCCGTCTTATCAACCTCGCCGGCAGTTGCGTTGGTGATCTCGCCATCCTCATCGACAACGACATTGAGGCGGTACAAGCTGAAGTCGCTGGTTCCCGCACCGATATCCACGACCAGTGCGAGAGAATCCTGGGAGGAGTTCCAGCTGAGCAGGGAGCCAGCAACACCCAACGGTTCGGTGACGCTACACTCAATGAACGCGTAGTTGCGAGACTGACTTCTGAGCTGCTCGCAAGCGCTCAGGAAATCCTTAAGGTGCAACCCGCTGTTCATTTCGTGCTCAAACGTGTCAGACAAAATCTGCGCCTCCCCTAGTAAAACTTTAAGCTTTGACTCAACAATCTTTGCATTTGCTCTAGGGAAGCAGGGCATGGCAAATCTTCGTGCAAAATTGCGCGAAACTTGTATGTCGTCAACGTCTTGCTTCAGGGACTGGTTGACGGCCCACGTGAAGAACGCCAAGTAAGCCAGTACAACGTCTTCGTTGGTCAAATCTTCGGAGGTTGGATTGAATGCGGCTGGGACCGGCTCGCCCAGAACGCCTTCGGAGAGCGCGCGCTTGATGTTGTCCATGCGCAGGTTTCGGCCCTCCGGCGCAAGCTGCGCCTGTTCCACTGCGCGCTGGCCAAACCAGATTAGACCTTCGGCATCAATGAAGACCGAAGACACGAGCATAACTTCGTCGATCTGTTCCTGGTCCCCTGGGATACCCAGGCGTAGTACTTGAACTTGTTCGAAGCCACTAGTGTCATCTTTAACAAACGTGGCCTTGGACATGGCGGTGCCGAAGTCCATGCACACGCGATAGTCGGAGTCGACATCCGGCAGGAGGAGTGTTGTCAGGTCGAGCTCAACAGGGTCTCTAGTCTCAACCGAATCCTCGGACCCGCCAGAAGGGAATGCGATGACGTTCGATTCTGGGGATTCCATCGAAGTGACCGGCAGGCCCGCTGCATCAACGGGAGACGATTCCTTAGATAAGGATCCAAATGCAAACAGCTCAAGTGCATTCAGTTCGTTCTGAGTGATCACCCCTGAGAGACGGAATTTTCCATCATCGCCAATTTCAATCCGCTCCCTCAGATTGCCGAGGATAATCCTGGCCTTGGTTACGTCCATGCTCATTTCTCAGGCTCCACCCGTGGTTTGACTAGCGTCTTCTTTTTTCCGCCAAATTCTTTGTGAATACCGTCGCGAACAACAGTTACGTTACGCACGCCGGAGCGGTGGCCGCCCTCCATGTCGTGTTCGATGGGGTTGTACTCAACCGAGTCACCCAGAAAATCAGTCTTGGTCAGCTTTCGCATCCTCGCAAGACGCTCCGCAACCTGGGCGATGCTCTCATAGCCGTTGGCCGCTCGGCGCACCGTCGCGGCCTGAATCGGGTCGAATGTTTCGAGCACTGGGACGACGGCGCGGTGTAACTTCGCCATGTTGTCGCGGTTAGCGTCAAGCTGAATCAGTAGCTCGCCAATCTGCTGGTCTTCAGTGTTGCCAAGCTTGTGCTCTGCCGCCCGTTCGCTTTGGGGCACTCTGCCAACCTTCATCCAGTAGTCAGAAATCTCTGGATCGATATCAACGGCTTCCTTGAAATGGAGTTTGATCGCTGATGATATGAATGCCATAGACGGCCAGCTCGCCTCCATAGCGCGGAGTATCTCCTTGTCCGTCCTGTTTTGACGAGCTAGGACCACGGCGGTCTCGAGCAGATTCATCTGCACCTTACGGATGTTCTGTGATGACTCGAGGAAACGGGTCCAAGGCCCGACTGTCAGGAGCCTTTTTCCTGACTGAAGGACGCTATAAGTTTCGGCATGAAGCGCGTGGGAGAACCGAAGTTCGATTACTCGAACGACGATCGAGATCGCAGAGTCAATTGTTGCGTGTGTGGCGTCAGTGTCACTACTATGAGCGACCTTGAGGAACGAATCCATGAGCATCGAGATTGCTCTACCAGGCTCAACCCCGACCTCTCCATCGTAGTTGCGGATGACCTCGGCCAAAGAGTCGAAAATTCTCCTGACTCGCTTGATACGGGAATCGGGCTGCTCAATGTTCCTGACAATTGTCTGTGCATCAGACAGATGCGCGATGCAGTCAGATATGCTGCCAGACGCTATCAAGAGGGTCTTCAGAACTTCTTTGCGTGCATTGTTTGCTGTGTCGAGTGCAAGTGCTTCCCGTGCGCAGTAGGGGGCTAGCCAGCTAGTGCCTGCGTATGCAATGGCTCTGGCTGCATATTCCTTCTCATCGCCATCGCTGAGCGTTTCAAGTGATCCGGGCTCACCGCTGAAGAGATCAGGAGCGCGCGAGAACACTTCGATCTCCCTGCCTCGAGCGACCGCCGCGAGGCGGCCAAGGATTGCAGCGGCGAATAGCTCTTCCTCTACTGGACAGCTTGCGGCGAGATCAAGAACAGTCGAGACAATCTTGGAAAGATTGTCGCCTCTAATCAACTGTTGTATCTGCATGCGTTTCATGGACTCTGTGAGCAGCACATTGAGTCCTTGAAGGTCATCGGATCCTTCGATGCTCTCTAGCTCTACTTCCATGTCTTTGTTCATGATGAATCGTTGCCCCTGTATCTAATTCGCCATATTTGGTTGCTGTCTAAACCTGTCAGGTAACTCATTCCAGTCCCGCAAGCTCAGTCTGGGTAATCTAGTGAGAATGGGCACGTTTGAATAGATGGTTGAGTCAAGCGCATCAGCGTTCGGAATGACCGCTTTCATCATAGCTGCGCGGACTGAACAGGTCCGGCTGGATCAGCTCGATGAAGGCGCGCGCCTGCGGCGACAGGAAGCGGCCCCGGCGCACGATCACCCCATAGCTGCGCTCGGGGAACCACGCGCTCATCGAGCGCGTTACCAGGCGGCCGCGGTCGGCATCGTTGAGGCACAGCGCCGGCACGATGGAAATGCCCATGCCCATCGCTACGTACTGCTTGATCACCTCCCAGCCGCCCACCTCCAGCGCCACCGTGTACGGCACCCGCTGGCGCTGGAACACCTGGTCCACCAGCCGGTAGGTGATCTGCCGCTTGGGCGGCAGCACCAGCGGGTAGGCCGAGATCGCCTGAAGGGTCAGCTCCGGCGCGGTGGCCAGCGGGTGGTCGGGCGGGGCGATCAGCACCTGCTCGAAGCGGTAGGCCGGCGCATAGCTCAGGTCGGCCGGTACATCGGTCATCGAGCCCACCGCCAGGTCGGCCGCATCGCTGCGCAGCAGGTCGGTGCCATCGGCGCTGATCGCGTTGTGCAGGGTCAGGCGCACGTCCGGATGGCGCTGGCGGAAGCGCTCCACGATGCGCGGCAGCAGGTACAGGATGGTGGAGCTGTTGGCGGCAATGTTGAGCTCGCCCGCATCCAGCCCTTTGACCTTGTCGCGGAAGCTGGCCTCCAGCCCGTCCAGGCTTTCCACCAGCGGCTGGGCCATTTCAAACAGCAGCTGGCCCTCGCGGCTGGGCACCAGCCGCCGCCCGCTGCGCTCGAACAGGCCCACCCCCAATTCGCGTTCCAGCGCCTGCAACTGCTGGCTTATCGCCGGCTGGCTGACGAACAGCGCCTCAGCCGCACGTGAGACTGAGCCCAATCGCACCGTCTGGCAGAACGCCCGCAGCGGCTTGAGCCGGTCAGACTTGTAGGAAAAACGGGGACTTGGCGGCTTGGGTGTGGGCATGGCGTAACGAATATAAGCGCAGCTTATGTAAAGCATTGCGATAACTGTTTTGTCAAATACCACACTCCGGCGCACGGTGGCATCACCCGCAACGCAGGAGTTGGACATGTCCGCTGTCGCCGCCTTCGCCACCGCCCAGCCCACCCCGGCCGATGCCCCGCCCACCCCGGGCATCGCCCTGACCACCCAGCTTGCCGGCCAGTCGGCCCTGCTGCCGGCGGGGGTATTGGCGCTGCTGGTGTCGCTGCACCGCGCGGTGGAACCCGAACGCCAGCGCCGCCTGCAGGCCCGCCGTGAGCGCCAGGCCTTCTTCGACGGCGGCGGCCTGCCGGATTTCCGCACCGACACCGCCGCCATCCGCAGCGAGGACTGGCGCGTGGCGCCCATCCCCGACGCCCTGCAGGACCGCCGCGTCGAGATCACCGGCCCGACCGACCCGAAGATGGTCATCAACGCGCTGAACTCCGGTGCCAAGGTGTTCATGGCCGATTTCGAGGATTCCACCGCCCCGGCCTGGCGCAACCTGCTGGCCGGCCAGCAGGCGCTGATCGGCGCAGTGCGCGGCGACCTCACCCACACCGCGCCCGGCACGGACGGCAAGCCCGGCAAGCACTACGCGCTGCGCCCGCTCGACGAACAGGCCGTGCTGATCGTGCGCCCGCGCGGCTGGCACCTGGATGAAAAGCACGTGCGCATCGATGGCCAGCCGCTGGCCGGCGGCCTGTTCGACGCGGCCGTGTTCGCCTTCCACAACGCCCGCACCCTCATGTGCCGCCAGCGCGGCCCTTACTTCTACCTGCCCAAGCTGCAGTCGATGGAAGAGGCCGCGCTGTGGGAAACCGCGCTGTCGCACATCGAAGGCATGCTCGGCCTGCCGCATGGCCAGATCAAGGTCACCGTGCTGATCGAAACGCTGCCGGCGGTGTTCGAAATGGACGAGATCCTGCACGCGCTGCGCGACCGCATCGTCGGCCTGAACTGCGGCCGCTGGGATTACATCTTTTCCTACATCAAGACCTTCCGTAAGCACGCCGACAAGGTGCTGCCCGAACGCGGCCAGGTGACCATGACCCAGCCGTTCCTGAAGGCCTATTCGGAACTGCTGATCCAGACCTGCCACCGCCGTGGCGCCCACGCGATGGGCGGCATGGCCGCGCAGATCCCGATCAACCATGATGCCGCCGCCAACGAACAGGCCATGGCGCGGGTGCGCGCCGACAAGCTGCGCGAAGTCACCGCCGGCCACGACGGCACCTGGGTGGCGCACCCGGCGCTGATTCCGGTGGCGCAGGCCATCTTCGACGCGCACATGCCCGGCCCCAACCAGCACGCGGTGCTGCGCCGCGACGTGCGGGTGGGCCGCGACGAGCTGATCGCCGCGCCCACCGGCACCATCACCCGCGCCGGGTTCGAGGGCAACGTGGAAGTGTGCGTGCGCTACCTGGCCGCCTGGCTGGACGGCAACGGCTGCGTTCCCATCCACCACCTGATGGAAGACGCGGCCACCGCCGAGATCAGCCGAAGCCAGCTGTGGCAGTGGCTGCACGTGCCCGGCCAGCACCTGGACGACGGCACCGCCATCGACCTGGCCCTGCTCGACGCCACCCTGGCCGCACTGCCGGCGCGCCTGGGCGAGCGCAGCGCGCTGCCGGGCGGGGCGCGGATCGAGGAGGCCATCGCCCTGCTCGGTGAGCTGAGCCGCCGCAATGAACTGACCGATTTCCTGACCTTGCCGGCCTACGACAGGATCGATTGACCCGCTCAGCCGGGCAGGGCCCGGCGCTACCGCTTTCGATGTTCATCCCCTGGAGAATTGCCATGACCAAGCTGCCGACCGCCGAACAGATCCAGCACGAATGGAACACCGACCCGCGCTGGGCCGGCATCCAGCGCAACTACAGCGCCGCCGACGTGGTGCGCCTGCGCGGCACCGTGCACGTGGAGCATTCGCTGGCCCGGCTGGGCGCGGAGAAGCTGTGGAAGTACCTGCATGAAAAGGACTTCGTCAACGCGCTCGGCGCGCTGACCGGCAACCAGGCCATGCAGCAGGTCAAGGCCGGCCTCAACGCCATCTACCTGTCCGGCTGGCAGGTCGCCGCCGATGCCAACCTGGCCGGCCAGATGTACCCCGACCAGTCGCTGTACCCGGCCGATTCGGTGCCGGCCGTGGTCAAGCGCATCAACAACACTCTGCTGCGCGCCGACCAGCTGCACCACGCCGAAGGCAAGGACGACATCGACTTCCTGCAGCCCATCGTGGCCGATGCCGAAGCCGGCTTCGGCGGCGTGCTCAACGCCTTCGAGCTGATGAAGGCGATGATCGAAGCCGGCGCGGCCGGCGTGCACTTTGAAGACCAGCTGGCCTCGGTGAAGAAGTGCGGGCACATGGGCGGCAAGGTGCTGGTGCCCACCCGCGAGGCCATCGAGAAGTTGAATGCCGCGCGCCTGGCCGCCGACGTACTGGGCGTGCCCACCCTGCTGGTGGCCCGCACCGACGCCGAAGCCGCCGACCTGCTGACCAGCGACATCGACGCCAACGACCAGCCCTTCGCCACCGGCGAGCGCACCGTGGAAGGCTTTTACAAGACCCGCAACGGCCTGGACCAGGCCATCAGCCGCGGCCTGGCCTACGCCCCCTATGCCGACCTGATCTGGTGCGAGACCGGCAAGCCGGACCTGGAATTCGCGCGTAAATTCGCCGAAGCCATCCACGCGAAGTACCCGGGCAAGCTGCTGGCCTACAACTGCTCGCCCAGCTTCAACTGGAAGAAGAACCTGGACGACGCCACCATTGCGACGTTCCAGAAGGAAATCGCCAGGTACGGTTACAAGTTCCAGTTCATCACCCTGGCCGGCTTCCACGCCCTGAACTACTCCATGTTCAACCTGGCCCACGGCTACGCCCGCCGCCAGATGAGCGCCTTCGTGGAACTGCAGGAAGCCGAATTCGCCGCCGCCGACCGTGGCTTCACCGCGGTCAAGCACCAGCGCGAGGTCGGCACCGGCTACTTCGACGCCGTCACCCAGGCCATCCAGCAGGGCCAGTCCTCCACCACCGCCCTGGCCGGCTCTACCGAAGAGGAACAATTCCGGGCGGCGTGACGTCCGGAATCGGCGGCTGCGGCCGCCGCCGGGTGGCCGCGCCACCCGGGTAACCCCGGCCGTTGGCCGGATCCCCGGGAACTCACCCCGAAGAAGGCCGCCCCTGTAGGGGTGGCCCTTCTTTTATATGCCCCCGCCAGATGCCACGGTCCGCAAAAGGCTCCATGCGGTAGGGGATGGCCGGTTCAATCCGGTCGCTGCGTTGGGGAAGACTGGGCCGGAGCGCCGGAGAAATCCGGGCGCCGGGGCATGGAAATGGGATGAGGCGCACACTTTTAAGGGGTGCTATCCTCATTCGCTCACCGGGGAACGCTGGGAAGCGGGTGTACGGGAATGACCGGCAAGCTTGCGACGAATGTGTGCGAACGAGCGTCAGACATCGCGCAGACCGCGATGGCTGAGATCGTGCACGCTGTCCTGAGCGCCGGCGAATTCGCCCTGTTTGCCGAATTCGGCCAGCATCGCGCGCTGCGCGCCGGCGAGCACCTGTTCCTGCGCAACCAGGCCGGCAGCACCATGTATGTCATCGTCACCGGTGCCATTGAGCTGGATTTCGGCGAAGACCTGGTGGTCAAGACGCTGGGCCAGCATGAGTTCTTCGGCGAACTGGGCCTGCTGATCGGCGACCACCCGCGCAGCGCCGACGCGCGCGCCACCACCGATTCGCTGGTGCTGGAACTGGACCACACCGATTTCCAGCGCCTGGTCGACCGCGACCCGGGCCTGGTGGCCTACTTCCTGCGCCGCACGATCATGCGCGTGGTGAGCAACGAACAGGTGCTGATCCGGCAGCTGCGCCGGCGCAACCACGACCTCGAAACCGCGCTGGACAACCTCTACGTCACCACCCACCAGCTCACCCACACCCGCGAACTGGTGCGTACCGACGAGTTGACCGGCCTGCACAACCGCCGCGGCCTGGCCTTGTACCTGCAGGAATGCCGCAACCATGACAACGGCGCGCCGCAGGGCCTGCTGCTGATCGACTGCGACCACTTCAAGCAGGTCAACGATGAGTACGGCCACCAGGCCGGCGACCGTGTGCTGCAGAGCGTGGCCAACATCCTTCGCTCGGTAGCCACCGAACAGGATCGTGCCTGCCGGTTGGGCGGGGATGAGTTCTGCCTGCTGCTGCGCGACGCCAACGCAGAAGCCGTGCAGCATGCCGCCGAGTTCATCCTCGGCGCGGTGCATGGCCTGATGAGCCGGGCCGGCGGCCATCCGCATGTCTGCCCGGTCAGCATCGGAATGAGCCTGCTGGAGGCCGATGGTGACTGGAGCGGGTGGTACGCCCGCGCCGACAATGCGCTCTACGAAGCCAAGCGGCAAGGCGGCAACCGCTCGTATTGGTCGCATGATGCGATCGCCACTCCCTGACGGGGAATCCGAATGAACGGTGACAACGGAACGTCGACCCAGGCCCCACAGCTGCGCGCACTGCTGTTCACCGATCTGTGCGATTCGCTGATCCTGGTGGAACGCATCGGCGACAGCGCCGCAGCCGAGCTGTTCCAGCAGCACGACCGGCTGGTGCTGACGCTGCAACAGCAATGGAATGGCCAGCAGATCGACCGTTCCGATGGCCTGTTCCTGTTGTTCGAACGCGCCATTGATGGCCTGGGTTTCGCGCTGGACTACCAGCGGGAACTGAAGGCGCTGGGCCAGGCGCAGAAGCTCGAGCTGCGCGCCCGCGCCGGCCTGCACGTGGGTGAAGTCCTTACCTGGGAAAACAGCGCCGAAGCGGTGAAGGCCGGCGCCAAGTCGGTCGAAGTCGAGGGCCTGGCCAAGCCGATGGCGGCACGGTTGATGATGCTGGCAAGGCCAGGGCAGATCCTGCTGTCGGCCGTCGCCGAGTCACTCACCCATCGCGCCACATCCACCCTGGGCGAACGCGCCGAGCGGCTGGTCTGGAAGTCGCACGGGCGCTGGCGCTTCAAAGGCATCCCCGCCACCCAGGAAGTCTACGAGGTGGGGGAGATCGGGGCGGCGCCGCTGCGCATGCCGCGTGGATCAACCAAGGCGCGCCGTGACATTCCGCTCTGGCGTCAGCCTGCCGCGCTGGCGGCCGAGGTACTGGTGTTGGCCACGGTGGTGGTGGGCGGCTGGCTGCTGCTTCGGCCGGCCCCGGCCATCGCGTTTGCCGAACGCGACTGGGTCGTGGTGGGAGAGGTGCGCAACCTGACGGACGAGCGCCTGCTCGATGACAGCCTGGACCAGGCCTTCAGGATCAGCCTGGGGCAGTCGCGCCACGTCAACGTGCTCAGCGATATCAAGGTCCGTGAAACGCTGGCCCTGATGCGCAAACCCGACGGGTCGCTGCTGGACCGGCAGACCGCGATCGAGGTGGCGATGCGCGATGGAGCGCGGGCGGTGATCATGCCGTCGGTGCTGGAAATCAACGGCAAGCTGCGCGTGACCGTTGAGGTCATCGATCCCGCCAATGGCAACACCGTCTACTCCCACTCTGCCGACGGGCGCGGGCTGGAATCGGTGTTGACCTCTGCCGACCAGGTCGTTGCCGCGCTGCGCGATGACCTTGGCGAGGCGATGGAAGACATCTCGCGCGACTCGGCACCGTTGCCCAAGGTCGCGACCCCCAGCATCGATGCGCTGCATGCTTACGCCAAGGGTCTGGCTGCGATGTCGACGCAGGATTTCGATAGTGCGCTGATGTTCTTCAAGCAGGCCGCCACTGTCGATCCCGGCTTTGCGTTCGCCTACGTAGGCATGATGCGCATCCGCTACGGGCAGGGCCACCTCGAAGAGGCGCGCAGCCTGTTCAACACGGCCAACGGGCTTCCAGACCGCCTTACGCCGCGCGAGCGGCTGTATCTGCAGGCGTGGGGGTCGCAGTTCGCCGGTGCCGCCATGCCCGCGGTGGCCGAGCAGTGGCGGATGTTGACGGAGCTGTACCCGGACGATTACGCCGGGCACATGAATTACTCCAGTGCCCTGTACGTGATGGGCAAGTACGATGCCGCGCTCGCAGCAGCGCGGCCACTCCTGCTCGCCCAGAATCCCCAGAAAGGCCTCGCGCAGAACTTCGTCGGGCGCATCCACCTGGCCGTTGCCGATGTGGGCGAGGCGCAGCGCATGTTCAAGGAAACGGCTGCAATGGACCGCGGCGCCAGCGACGTATGGTGGGCGCTGAGCCTGGCGGCGGCAAAGGACTATCCAGCCTCCGAGGAAATCTTCGCGCGCCGTCCGCTGCGCGGACCCGGCGAGCAGATCGAACGCTCCAGCGCGCTCGTTGACCAAGGCCGGTTCGTGGAAGCAAACGAGCTGATCGAACGCGCCCAGTCCCAGTGCAGCGAAGTCGTGGAAGTCTGCCGCGTGCTGGATGTCATCGCGCTTCACCAGCGTAGGTTGACCGGGAACCCGACGCCCAAGGAATCGTATGCGGCAATCCTGGATCTGTGGCTGAAGAAGGCCGAGCAGCAGGACGCAGCCTCGCGAAGGGAAAGCGTGCTGTTCATTCTGGCCACGGCGTACCACGCGGTCCGCGCCGGTCATTCGGGAGCCGTCCGGGCTCGATCCGGCGTGCTGAAAGGGCTGGTGCAGAAAGACGACGAGCCCCGGGCAAGCCAGCTTTGGGCGCTCGTGCAGGGCGTGCTGGACGTAGAGGATGGTCGGCCGGAAAGCGCGGTGAAGTCACTCGAGCCGTTCGTCCACGGCGATGAGCTTTACCAGGTGCACGTCGTGCTGCATGACGCCTATGAGGCCCTCGGCGACAAGGCCGGCCAGAAGAAGCAGCGTGACTGGCTGGATCAGCAACGCGGTCGCGCCTACGCCGAAGAAATCAGCAGTTACGTCCTGCAGTCCCTGAATCTGGATGATGCAAGACGCCTGCAGAGCAGCGACACGCAACGTGTCGCTGCCCTCTGACCCGCATCAGGCATCGTCGCCCAGCTGCGACGACGCACGACCCGCCTCGAAGCAGAACACAACGCGGAACGGCGAGTTGACCTGAAGGTGCTTGGCCAGCTTTTCGCGCAGCGCCTTGAACTCTTCTTTCGTCGCGAGCGTGGTGAGCGGATCGCAGCAGTCCCTGGTGGCTTCCTCATCCACGCCGAGGGTCGCCAGCGCCTTCGAAGGATTGGCGGAGAAAGCCGCGCGGAACGCATCGTCATTGATCAGAAGGTCCATCAGACGCTGGACGGTATCTTCCGGCAGAGGGGTGTTCGTCGAAGTCATTTGAAAGGCCCGGTGTTGGAGGGGTGACAGGAGGTTATCGGCAGCCGCGACGCTGGATTGAGCCTGCCGGAAGTTGGGTGCAAGCCATCGAACCGGCCGGCTATAGTGCGGCTCGCCCCGGTGGATCATAGACCTTCGCCATGCAGTATCGCCGCTGCCAGACCCTGTTCCTCGAGCCTCGGGAAACCCCCGGGTTCCGCCTGCAGGACCTGCTGGCCGGCGGGACCGGCTTGCACTACGAGCAGCGCGTCGTGGCCATGGCGCCCCACCTGGACGGTCCCGTTCCGATCACGCCGGACGATGCCGCGCTGCTGCTCGCCTGCAGTGCCGAAACCTGGCAGCCCTTGCCGACCTCGGCCGAGGCGCGTGCCCGCGTCATGCGGCTGGTGGCGGAAGGGGTGCTGGTGAGCGATTCGGCCGACCATGCGGTGCATGCGGCCGCCGACACCACGCTCAGGGCATCCCACTGGTGGTCGGTGGCGGCCTTGTTCCACCGGCTGTCGCGCTGGACCGGCGTGGACAGCGTGGAGGAGATGGAGCGCAGCCAGATGGTCACGGCGCAGGACCTGGTACGCAAGCTGGGCAATCCTCCCGCGGAGGCGCCGCCGCGCCTGCCCGGCGCGGTCGCGCTGCCGCCATTGGGCGACCGGTTCCTGGACGGGTTGCTCCTGCGCCGCACCACATGCAGGAATTTCGACACGTCCCGGCCGCTGCCCTTGGCGCTGCTCGCAGGCATGCTGGGAGAGGTCCTGCTGGCCAGCGCCCATGTGGAACCGGAGCCCGGCGTGCGCTTCCTGAAGAAGAACGTGGCGTCCGCCGGTGGCCTGCACCCGATTGAAGCGTATGTGCTGGTCCAGAACGTCGAAGGCCTGGAGCCTGGTCTCCATCACTACCATGCCGTCGCGCACGAGCTTGCCCGCTTGCCTGTACAACCCCCGGCGTTGCCGGCCTTTGCCCATCGGCTGCTGGCTGGCCAGAGCTGGTTCGCCGATGCGCATGCGCTGGTGATCCTGGTCTGCCGCTTTGAACGCAACTTCTGGAAGTACCGCAACCACGCCAAGGCCTATCGCGCGGTGACCCTCGACGCCGGCCACATCTCACAGGCCTTCTATACGCAGGCCACGGCCTACGGGCTGGGCGCGTTCGTCACCGCCGCCATCAACGAAGAAGAGGTGGAGCAGGTACTGGGCCTCGATCCGATGCGGGAAGGCCCGTTGGCCGTGTGCGGCTTTGGCTGGCGCTCGGAGCAGATGCGGACGCCGGAGATGGATCCCGCCGGGCATACCTGGAAAACCGGGCCGTGAAGCCGGCTCCCCGATCCCCACGCTGGCGCCGATCGGCGGCGCTGGTCGCCCTGGTGGCGCTGGCGATGGTCGGCGCAGGCGCCTGGATGCTGTTGCGACCAGAGCCGGCCATCGCGTTTGCAGAACGCGACTGGGTGGTGCTGGCCGACGTGGACAACGCGAGCGGCAAGGCGTTGTTCGACGACTCGCTGCAGCGCGCGGTGTTGATGAGCCTGGAGCAGTCGCGTTACGTCAACGTGCTGTCCACCAGCAGGGTGACCGAATCGCGTGGCCTGCTGCGGATCCCCTCCGGGCGCGGGCTGGACCGTGAGCTGGCCAGCGACGTGGCGGCGCGCGAGGGCGCCCGAATGGTCGTGGCGCCGGCCATCCGCCAGTCCCGTGGGCACTACCTGGTGAGCGTGGACCTGATCGATCCGAACCGCCGCGCCGTGGTGCGCAGCTACCGCGCGAAGGCCGGCACCTCGTCCGAGGTGATGGCGGCGGTGGACGACGTGGTGGGCCAGCTGCGTGCCGGGCTCGGTGAATCGGTGGCGTCAGTGCAGCAGTCGGTGCCGCTGCCGCAGGCCTCCACTGCCAACCTGCAGGCGCTGAAGTCGTTCGCGCTGGCAGAAAGCGCCCTCGGCCGTCGGCGCTTTTCCGAATCGGCCAAGCTGTATGAGGCGGCCATTGATGCCGACCCGGATTTCGCCATGGCCCATATCGGCCTCGCCAGGCTTCTGGTGCGTCTGGACCAGCGTGCCGAAGCGCAGCCGCACCTGGCCCGCGCGCTGGCGGTGAGCCAGCGCCTGCCGCACCGCGAACGGCTCTACCTCAAGGCCTGGCGCAACGAGCTGAGCGCGGACGCGTGGCCGCTGGACGACTGGCGCGTGTTGGCCGATGTCTATCCCGATTCCTTTGCCGGCCTGGCCAACACCTCCTGGTACCTGCTGACCGACAACCGCTACGAAGAGGCAGAGCGCTACGCCGTCGGCGCCGCAGTACCGCAGAACCCGATGCGTGCCTACACCATCGCGCAGCTGGGGTGGATCCAGCTGGGTACCAACCGCTTTGATGATGCGCTGCGCAGTTTCAGATGGTCCGAAACGTTGACCGGGCGGGCGGCCAGCGATCCACGCGCCGACGTGCTGATCGCCATGCGCCGGTACGGGGACGCACAAGCGGTACTTGCCCAGCTGGGCAAGCCGCGCGACGAACTGCAGGCGCTGATGAACGTGCGGGTGCGGCTGCTGCTGGCGGCTGACCAGGATGACTGCACGGGCATGCGCACGGCGCTGTCATCGGAAGCGGCACCGGAGTCGGCCGATTTCCACGTACATGCCGCGCTCATGCGGGCCGTGGTGGATACCGCGTGCGAGCAGGGCGAAGCCAAGGCGCTGGCCGATATCGCCACCGAGCTGCGCCCGCTGCTGGCCGCGACCACCGATCCGAGCACGCCCGACCGCATCCTGCGCCTGCTGTCGCTGATTTACCTGGCCCAGCGCCAGGGCGACCACGTACTGGCCAACCGGCTGCTGGCCGAGTACGACGCGCAGGTGGTGCAGCAGAAGAACCCGGTGATCGGAAAGTGGCGCACCATGGTGCTGGCCATGCAGGAAATCGGCCGGGGTGCACCGCAGCAGGCCGTGGCGCTGCTTCAGCCGATGATGGATGGCAGCGAACCGGTGCAGGCGCATGTGGCGCTGCGCGAGGCGTACCGCCTGCTGGGCGATGGTGAGCAGTTCCAGAAGCAGAACGAATGGCTGTTCGAGAACCGGGGCAGGGCGATCGCGGAGGTTGCCAACACCCAGTTGATGCAGGCATTGAACGTGCATGACACGGTGTCGGACGCTACGTTGCGGCGGTGAGTGTGCGTCGTTGTCCGGCACCGTTCTTCGTTCGGCGACGCGGTTACGTGGCTTCGAAATCCACCAGCACCGCGCCATCGGCCACCTGGTCGCCGGCCTTGACCCGGTACCCCTGCACCGTGCCATCGGCCGGGGCCTGCAGGGTGTGCTCCATCTTCATCGCCTCCAGCACCAGCAACGGGGTACCGCGTACCACCTGCGTGCCCGGTGCCAGCAGCGTGGCCACGATGCGGCCCGGCATCGGTGCGACCAGGCTGCCGGCGTCCGCTACAGCGTGGTCCGCTTCGCTCACCGGGTCATGCAGGGTGAAGCGCTGCACGCCATCGTTGCCGAACAGGTACAGCTCGCTGCCATCGCGCACCACGCGGGCGCGGTGCAGGCGCTCTCCCACCTGCAGTGCCAGCCGCTCGCCCACCATCCGGCCCTGCGCCGATACCGTGGTGCCGCCCACCTCGATCGACCACGCCTCGCCATGGCCTTCAACGGCCAGCACCTGCTGGTGGCCACGATGCTCCAGCGTCAGCCGCCGCGCCGCACGCTGGCCCAGCCGCCAGCCATCGCGCGCCTGCCACGGCGAGTGCGGGTCGCGCGCATCCACAGGCGCCGCTGCGTCCGTCGCCATCGCAGCTACGGCCGCCAGCGCCCACAGGGCAGGGTCGGTATCGCCCTGATGGGGCGCCAGTGCGGCCTGCTCGCGTTCGATCAACGCGGTATCCAGCTTCGCGTTGGCGAACGAATCGGTCATCACCAGCCGGCGCAGGAACGCGGCGTTGGTGGTCACGCCCACCACTTCGCACTCGGCCAGCGCCTGCTGCATGCGGCGTAGCGCGGCATCGCGGTCCACATCCCACACGATCAGCTTGGCAATCATCGGGTCGTAGAACGGGGTGATCGCATCGCCCTGTTCCACACCCGCATCCACGCGCACGTGCGCGCTGCCGGACGGCAGGCGCAGGTGGCGCAGGGTGCCGGTGGAAGGCAGGAACCCCTTGTCGGCATCTTCGGCATACAGCCGCGCTTCCAGCGCATGGCCGCTGATCTGCAGCTGTTCCTGCTGCAGCGGCAGCGGCGCGCCGCTGGCCACGCGCAGCTGCCACTCCACCAGGTCGGTACCGGTGATGCACTCGGTCACCGGGTGCTCCACCTGCAGGCGGGTGTTCATTTCCATGAAATAGAAATCGCCGTCGGGCCCGGCGATGAACTCCACCGTGCCGGCGCCCACGTAATTCACCGCGCGCGCGGCATCCACCGCGGCCTTGCCCATGGCGGCGCGGCGCTCGGGCGTCATGCCCGGCGCAGGTGCTTCTTCCAGCACCTTCTGGTGGCGGCGCTGCACCGAGCAGTCGCGCTCGAACAGGTACACCACGTTGCCGTGGCTGTCGCCAAACACCTGGATCTCGATATGGCGCGGGCGCTCCACGTACTTTTCCACCAGCACGTGCGCGTTGCCGAAGGCGGACTGCGCCTCGCGCTGGCAGCTGGCCAGCGCCTCCGTGAAGGCCGCGCTGTCGTCCACCTTGCGCATGCCCTTGCCACCGCCGCCGGCGCTGGCCTTGATCAGCACCGGGTAGCCGATGCCGTCGGCCTGTTCGCGCAGGAACGCCGGTTCCTGCGCGTCGCCGTGGTAGCCCGGGGTCAGCGGCACGCCGGCCTGCGCCATCAGCGCCTTGGCCGCGCTCTTGTCGCCCATCGCGCGGATCGCCGCCGCAGACGGGCCGATGAACACGATGCCCGCCTCGGCGCAGGCCTGGGCGAAGTCCGCGTTTTCCGACAGGAAGCCGTAACCGGGGTGGATCGCCTGCGCGCCGGTGCGGCGCGCGGCGTCCAGGATGGCGTCGGCGCGCAGGTAGCTTTCGCGCGCCGGTGCCGGGCCGATGCCCACGGCCTCGTCGGCCAGGCGCACATGGCGTGCATCGCGGTCGGCGTCGGAGTACACCGCCACCGTGGCAATGCCCAGGCGCTGGCAGGTGGCGATGACGCGGCAGGCGATTTCGCCACGGTTGGCGATCAGGATCTTGGTGAACATGGAAGTCTCGTTGCGCATGCCAGGGGGCCGGATCACATCCGGAACACGCCGAAATCGGTCTTGCGGGCCGGGGCGTTGAGGCTGGCCGACAAGGCCAGGCCCAGCACGCGGCGGGTGTCGGCCGGGTCGATCACGCCGTCATCCCACAACCGCGCGCTGGCGTAGTAGGGGTGGCCCTGCTGCTCGAACTGGTCGCGGATCGGGCTCTTGAAGGTGTCTTCGTCCTGCGCCGACCACTGCCCGCCCTTGGCTTCAATGCCATCACGCTTCACCGTGGCCAGTACGCTGGCCGCCTGCTCGCCGCCCATCACGCCGATGCGCGCGTTCGGCCACATCCACAGGAAGTTGGGCGAGTAGGCGCGGCCGCACATGCCGTAGTTGCCGGCGCCGAACGAACCGCCGATCACCACCGTGAACTTGGGCACCTTGGCGCAGGCCACCGCCATCACCAGCTTGGCTCCGTCCTTGGCGATGCCGCCGTGTTCGTACTTGCGCCCGACCATGAAGCCGGTGATGTTCTGCAGGAACACCAGCGGAATGCCGCGCTGGGTGCACAGCTCGATGAAGTGCGCGCCCTTGAGTGCCGATTCGGAGAACAGGATGCCGTTGTTGGCGATGATCCCCACCGGGTAGCCGTGCAGGTGCGCGAAGCCGGTCACCAGCGTGTTGCCGTAGCGCGGCTTGAATTCGTCGAAGCGCGAATCGTCCACCAGGCGCATGATCACCTCGCGCACGTCGTAGGGCTTGCGCGTGTCGGCCGGGATCACCCCGTACAGTTCCTGCGCCGGGTAGCGCGGTTCCACCGGCGCCTGCACCGCCAGCGCCGGCTCGGGCTTGCGCCAGTTGAGCTGGGCGATGATCGCGCGCACCCGGGCCAGTGCCTGCAGGTCGTTGTCGGCCATGTGGTCGGCCACCCCGGAAATGCGCGTGTGCACATCGGCACCGCCTAGTTCCTCGGCGGTGACCACTTCACCGGTGGCGGCCTTCACCAGCGGCGGGCCGCCCAGGAAGATGGTGCCCTGCTCGCGCACGATCACCGTTTCATCGCTCATCGCCGGCACGTAGGCGCCGCCGGCGGTGCACGAACCCATCACGCAGGCGATCTGCGGAATGCCCTGCGCCGACAGGTTGGCCTGGTTGTAGAAGATCCGGCCGAAATGGTCGCGGTCCGGGAACACCTCGTCCTGCAGCGGCAGGAACGCGCCACCGGAATCCACCAGGTAGATGCACGGCAGCCGGTTCTGTTCGGCCACCTCCTGCGCGCGCAGGTGCTTCTTCACCGTCATCGGGTAATAGGTGCCGCCCTTGACCGTGGCATCGTTGGCCACGATCACGCATTCCACCCCGGACACCCGACCAATGCCGGCCACCGCGCCTGCGCTGGCGATGCTGTCGCCATACATGCCGTGCGCCGCCAATGGTGCGATCTCCAGGAACGCGCTGCCCGGGTCGAGCAGGGCATCGATGCGGTCGCGCACCAGCAGCTTGCCGCGCGCGGTGTGTTTCTGCCGCGCCGCTTCCGTGCCGCCCAGCGCGGTCTGCGCCAGGGTGGCGCGCAGGTCGTCGACCACCGCCTGCAACGCAGTGCGGTTGGCCTCGAAGCTCTCGCTGCCCGGTTGCAGTTGGGTGCTCAGTACCGTCATGGCTTCGTCCTTACTTGGTGCGCTGGAACAGTTCGCGGCCGATCAGCATGCGGCGGATTTCCGAGGTGCCCGCGCCGATTTCATACAGCTTGGCATCGCGCCACAAGCGCCCGGTGGGGTATTCGTTGATGTAGCCGTTGCCGCCCAGGATCTGGATCGCCTGGCCGGTCAGCCAGGTGGCCTTCTCGGCCGAATACAGGATCGCACCGGCCGCATCCTGGCGGGTGGTGCGGCCCAGGTCGCAGGCGCGCGCCACCGCATACACATACGCGCGGCAGGCGTTGAGGCCCACGTACATGTCGGCCAGCTTGGCCTGCATCAGCTGGAACGTGCCGATCGCCTGGCCGAACTGCTTGCGCTCATGCACGTACGGCATCACCACGTCCATCGCGGCCGACATCAGGCCCAGCGGGCCGCCGGACAGCACCACGCGCTCGAAATCCAGGCCGGACATCAGCACGTTCACGCCACCGCCGACCGCGCCCAGCACGTTCGCTTCGGGCACTTCGCAGTCCTCGAACACCAGCTCGCAGGTGTTGGAGCCGCGCATGCCCAGCTTGTCCAGCTTCTGCGCGGTGGAGAAGCCCTTCATGCCCTTTTCGACCAGGAAGGCGGTGATGCCCTTGGCGCCGGCTTCCACGTCGGTCTTGGCGTACACCACCAGCACGTCGGCATCCGGGCCGTTGGTGATCCACATCTTGTTGCCGTTGAGCACGTAGTGGTCGCCGCGCTTGTCCGCGCGCAGCTTCATCGACACCACGTCCGAACCGGCGCCCGGTTCGCTCATGGCCAGCGCGCCGACCTTCTCGCCGCTGCACAGGCCGGGCAGGAAGCGCTGCTTCTGCTCCTCGGTGCCGTTCTTGCGCAGCTGGTTCACGCACAGGTTCGAATGCGCGCCGTAGGACAGGCCGATGCCGCCGGAGGCGCGCGAAATTTCTTCCATCGCCACCACGTGGGCCAGGTAGCCCATGCCGCTGCCGCCGTATTCTTCTTCCACGGTCAGGCCGAGCAGGCCCTGCTCGCCGAGCTTGCGCCACAGCGGGTGCGGGAACAGGTTTTCCTCATCGGCCTTGGCCGCCAGCGGCGCGATCTCGGCCGAGGCAAAATGGGCCACGCTCTGGCGGAGCATGTCGATCTCTTCGCCGAGGTCGAAGTTCATGGTGGGGACGTGCATGAGGCGGCTCCGCAACGGCTGGAAGGGGTCGAATGCTCCCAGCCTAGTCCTCCCGGGGGTAAAAGTGAACACAAATTCAAAAATTGAACATAGAATCAGCAAATGGCCTATAAACGCTCAGCTTTGATGGAAGAACGCCTGGCCGGAGCCCGCGAGCGGATCCTGCTGGCCACCCGGCGCCTGGTGGCGGCCGGCGGCTACCGGAATGCCCCGGTCACCGCCGTGGCGGCCGAAGCGGGGGTATCCACCGGGCTGATCTACCGGCACTTCCCGTCCAAGGCCGAGCTGTTCGTGGAGGTGCTGACCGACGCGGTCGAGCACGAACTGCGCATCTTCGAAGCCATCGCCGCCGAACCGCTGCCCGCGCCCGAGCGCCTGCGCCGGGCGATCACCGCCTTCGTGCGTCGCGCGCTGGCCGGTCCCGGGCTGGCCTACGCCTTCATCGCCGAACCGGTGGATCCGGAAGTGGAAGCCGAGCGCATCCGCTGCCGCCGCCTGTTCGGTGACGTGTTCCGCCGCATCGTGGCCGATGGCGTTGAAGCCGGCAGTTTCCCTGCGCAGGACACCGACGTGGCGGCCGCCTGCATCGTCGGTGCGTTCACCGAAGCGTTGGTCGGCCCGACCGCGCCCAGCCGCGATGCGCACGGCGACCAGACCGCGCTGGTCGAATCCATCTGCGTTTTCTGCCTGCGTGCTGCAGGCGCCTCCCAGGTCTGATGCTGCATTGCGGTAGTGGGAGGCGGCTTGCAGAGCGCCGCCGACGCTGGTCATACTCGGCCGACAAGCCGTGGTCCAACGACTACCAGCCAGGGGTAACAGAGAGTGCGGAATTACGACCTCGAGTTCCTGAAACGCTTTTCCATGGTCATTGCCTTATTGATGGCCATCACGCTCGGATTGATCCTGTTCGCCGCGTACCTGCACACCCGCATTCCCCCTGAAGTCTCCCCCCAGGCCGCCAAGCGCACCGAACTGCGTATTGCCCCGGCCGGTGCGGTCTATGCCGGCGCCACCGGTGCTGCCGACCAGGCCGCCGCCAAGGCGGCGGCGATGGCCAAGGCCGCCTCGCAGGTGGCTTACGGCGGCACCACCGACGGCAAGGTGATCTTCGACAACCTGTGCACCGCCTGCCACACCACCGGCGTCGGCCAGGCACCGACCCTGGACCACGCCCATTGGGATGCGCGCCTGGCCCAGGGCAAGGACACCCTCTACAAGCACGCCATCGAGGGCTACACCGGCCCGGATGGCGGGATCATGCCGCCCAAGGGCGGCAACCCTGGCCTGAGCGAAGAGCAGATCCACGCCACCGTCGATTGGATGCTCGCAAACCTGAAATAACCGGCGAGCATCACGAACGGCAGAGCCGACAGGTAGAGCCGACTGTTAGTCGGCTGAGGGTAGAGCCGACTGTCAGTCGGCTGAGGGTAGAGCCGACTGTCAGTCGGCTGCCGTTCGCGCGGACCCTGCAACCTCCCGTGCTCCGGAGCCAAGCCGACTGTTAGTCGGCTCTACCGGCCGGGTCCAACCGACCCGCCCGGTCCGCGCATCCAGCCTCTCCGGCAAAGCCGACTTTCATATTTCACGGTTACCCTGTGCACCCGTTCCCGGACTCCCCGCCGATGCGCCGTCGCACCATTGCCCTTGCTCTGTCGCTGATCCTCCCGGCCACCGCCTTCGCCCAGGCCCAGCCGCAGCCACACCCGACCGCATCGACCCCGGCGACCTCCGCCACCATCACCCTCACCGCCGCGCCCACCGACTGGCGCACCCTCGACGGCCAGCACGTGCGCATCGCCGCCCCGCTGACCCTGGCCGGCACCGACGGCCTGGCCCGCTTCGGCGAACTCACCGTCGCCTTCGACGGCCGCCTCTGGCAGCCCAGCGAAGTGGCCGCTCCCGGCACCGACGCCCACGCCAAAGTGATCGCCGACAACCAGCGCCGCCGCCTGCTGCTCGATGACGGCAGCACCGCGCGCGACCCGGGTCCGGTGGCCTACCTGCCCGCCGCTGCCACCCTGCGCACCGGCACCGTGCTGCGCAACGTCGAAGGCATCGTCCACGTGGACGCCAAGGGCACCCCGCGCCTGCAGGTCACCACCCCGCTGACGCTGCCGGCACTGAACCGGCCGGCCGCCCCGGTGGTGCCCGGCGCGCTCAAGGTGGCCGCCTTCAACCTGGAAAACTTCTTCAACGGCGACGGCCAGGGCGGCGGTTACCCGACCCTGCGCGGCGCCCGCACCCTGGCCGAACACCAGGCCCAGACCGCCAAGCTGGTGGCCACCGTCAACGCGCTCGGCGCCGACGTGGCCGCGCTGATGGAACTGGAAAACGACGGCTACGGCCCGCAGTCGGCGATTGCCGAACTGGTCGCCGCGCTCAATGCCAACCGCGGCAAAGGTGCGGACTGGGCCTTCATCGACGCCGGCAAGGGCCCGGGCGAGAACCCCATCCGCGTGGGCATCATCTACCGCAGCTCGCGGGTGACCCCGGTCGGCGCCCCGGCCGTGCTCGATACGGCCCCGTTCGGCCCGCACAGCCGCGTACCGCTGGCCCAGGCGTTCCGCGCCGGCAAGGGCGCGCCGTTCGTGGTGGTGGCCAACCACTTCAAGTCCAAGGGCTGCTCGGAAGCGGCCGGCGCCGATGCCGACCAGAACGACGGCCAGGCCTGCTGGAACGCCACCCGCGTGGAATCGGCGCGCCTGCTCAACCAGTGGCTGGGCACGGACCCGACCGGCGCCGGCACCACCGACGCGATCCTGCTGGGCGACTTCAACGCCTACGCGATGGAAGCCCCGATCCGCACCCTGCACGACGCCGGCTGGCGCGATGCCTTCGCCGTGGCCAAGGTCGAGCGCCCCTACAGCTACGTCTACAACGGCATGACCGGCCGCCTCGACCACGCCCTGCTCAGCCCGGGCATGGCCAAGCGCCTGCGCGGCGCGGCCGAATGGCACATCAATGCAGACGAAGCCGACGACGTCGGTTACCGCGACCGCAACGAAGCCGGCCCTTGGCGCAGTTCCGACCACGACCCGTTGATCCTCGGTTTCGACCGGTAACGCCCCGAATACAGGCGGATATCGAACCGGAAACGAACGGATATCGAACCGGTAGGTGCCGACCGTTGGTCGGCACTGCGCGCGGTCTCACCCCCACGCGATAAACCCAATCGCCACCACCGCCAACACCAGGCCCGCGCGGTTCCACCGCGTGGTCGGCTCGCCGAACGCCAACACCCCCACCAGCGCTCCCAGCACCACCACGCCGATATTCATCCCGGCAAACACCGTGGCCGGGCTGTCCGGCATCGCCTGGTGGGCGTGCACGTAAAACAGGATGTTGCCGCCGTTGAGCAGCCCCAACAGCGCCCCCGCACCCACGTTGCGCGCGCGCAAGCGGCTGCGCCCACTGAAGTGCCGCCACAGCTGCAGCCCCAGCATCAACACAAACGCAATGCTGAAACACGCCAGCAGTGCCGCCATCGACGGCGTCCCCGACAGCGCCACCTGCTTCAGCAGCACATCCACCAGCGCAAAGCCCACCCACACCGCCAGCAGCCAGCGCCAGCTGCCCGCCTCACCAGCCACCGCCGGCCCACGCGGGCGCAGGCTGATGCCCAGCATCGCCACCAACCCCAGCCCCAGTCCAAGCAGCTTGAGCGCGGTCGCGGTCTGCCCAAAGAACACAAACGCAGCCAACAACGACAGCAACAGCGACAACCGCTGCGCCACATCCGTGCGCACGATCCCGGCCACCGCCACCGTGCGGCCCAGCACCAGGAACAGCGAAGGCAGTACCACCGCCAGCACCAGCAGCGCCGGCCACGGCGCATGGCTTGATTGCAGCGCCTCCAGCGGCGGCTGCAGCACCCCCGCCGTAAGCCCGGCGGCCACCAGGTAATTCCAGGTCACCATCTGGGCGACATCCAGCTGGCGGCGTGCGGCCAGCTTCAGCAGCACCGACACCAACACGCTGCAGACCACGCTGAAAAGCAGATAGAACATGGGGTTCCAGGCAGGCGCGGCAGTGCAGCCCGCGGGGGAGCGGTATTATGACGCCATGCACAATCCCCCTTTCCCCAATGAAAGCACCACCCTGCAGCTGGCCGGCCCGGTTGGCGCGCTGGACGTGATGGTCGACCCGCCCAAGGCCGACGTGCCCGCGCAGCCGGTGGTGGCGGTCATCTGCCACCCGCTGTCCACTGAAGGCGGCAGCATGCACAACAAGGTGGTGACCATGGTCGGCACCACCCTGCGCGAGCTGGGCATTGCCACCGTGCGCTTCAACTTCCGCAGCGTCGGCACCTCGGCCGGCGGGTTCGACCATGGCGTGGGCGAGCAGGACGACCTCAAGGCCGTGGTGGCCTGGGTGCGCCAGCAGCGCCCCGACGCCACCCTGTGGCTGGCCGGCTTCAGCTTCGGCGCCTTCGTCTCCCTGCGCGCGGCCGCCGAGCTGCAGCCGCAGGTGCTGATCTCGATCGCCCCGCCCGCCGGGCGCTGGGACTTCGGCGGCGTGCAGCCGCCGGCCAACTGGCTGGTCATCCAGGGCGAGGCCGACGAAATCGTCGACCCGCAGGCGGTCTATGACTGGCTGGACCAGCTGGGCGCCCCGCACGAACTGGTGCGCATGCCCGAAACCAGCCACTTCTTCCACCGCAAGCTGATCGACCTGCGCGGCGCGGTGCTCCACGGCGTCAAGGGCTGGCTGCCGAACCCGGAAAGCGCCACCGCATGAGCGATACCGCACTGACCCCGTCGCAGCGCTACGCCGAAGGCGTGGCCCGGGGCGAATGGCAGAACGACCCGGCCCAGCACGCCGCCCTGGCCGAGCTGGACCGCATCCACCTGGCGCTGGTCGACAGCGCCCAGGACGGCTGGCTGGATCGCCTGTCCGCCTTCTGGAAGAAGCCGGACCCGGTCAAGGGCCTGTATTTCTGGGGCGGGGTAGGGCGCGGCAAGACCTTCCTGGTGGACCTGTTCTACGACGGGCTGCCGATCGAACAGAAGTACCGCACCCACTTCCACCGCTTCATGCGCGGCATCCACGAGCGCCTGCGCGAACACCAGGGGCAGAGCGACCCGCTGGCCCGGATCGCCCAGGAATGGCGCGCCAAGCTGCGCGTACTGGTGCTGGACGAGTTCTTCGTCACCGACATCGGCGATGCCATGCTGCTGGCGCGCCTGCTCGAACGCCTGTTCGCCGAAGGGGTGACCCTGGTTACCACCTCCAACACGGCGGTGGAGAACCTGTACCTGAATGGCCTGCAGCGCGACAGCTTCCTGCCTGCCATCGGCCTGCTGCAGACCTACTGCGTGGAGCTGTACGCCGAGGGCACCGAAGACTACCGGATGCGCGCGCTGACCCATTCGCCGGTCTACCAGGCCCCGCGCGACGAGCACAGCGATGCCTGGCTGGCCAGCCGCTGGGCCGCGCTGAGCGGCGGCCAGCCGCCCAAGCCGGGCAACATCGAGATCGAAGCACGCAAGATTCCGGTGCGCGCCCGGGGCAAGAGCATCGTCTGGTTCGACTTCAAGGCCCTGTGCGAAGGCCCGCGCGGCCCCTCGGACTACATCGAGATCGCCCGCGAGTTCAACACCGTGCTGCTGGGTGACATCCCGCATTTCGACCGCATGAATGAAGATGCCGCGCGCCGCTTCGTGAACCTGATCGACGAGCTGTACGACCGCCACGTCAACCTGGTCTGCACCGCCACCGACGCCCCGGTAGCCCTCTACACCGGCACCCGCCTGCAGGGCGCCTTCGAGCGCACCGCCTCGCGCCTGATAGAAATGCAGAGCGCCGAATACCTCGGCACGCCCCACAGGGCGTAACCGGGGCAACCGGCCGCCGTCACCCGGGCTGGAACAACGAGCCGGAACAAGGCGTAGGGACACGCCATGCGTGTCCGCGCGGTGCCCGATCCGCGCGTAATTGTTACGCCCGCGTGACGCCCAACTGTTCCGTTTTTCGACCCCCTCCATCGCACGAAAAGTCGCCCCCAACCCTTGACTGCGCACTCGCTTTCGACGGGTCGCGACCGTTCGTCGGACGCCTGCAACACCGAATCCTTGCGCCGCAAGGGATTGGCCTGATTCCCTACATTTGGCGTTGACGGCCCCCTATACCCCCACTATCTTGTGGCCGTCGGTCTCTTCGACCACAAGTCGAAGGGTCCAACGGGCCCAACGCCCACCGACAACCGCATGCCGTACAGGGTGCGGTGCTGGTAGCACCAGTCTCCGGGGGGAGATGACCGGTGACGCAAGGGGAATCGTCCGCAGCGCCAGTGCGCCGGTCGCGTCCCATGCGACACCGATAGTCCACCCTGAGCGCTGAGCGCATCGGCCCCACGCCTGCCCCGCAGGCGACCCTGCACCACCCCAAATCACGCCAAGAGGAAAACGCCGTGAGCACCGAAACCAGCGCAGCCACCGACCAGGAAAGCGAATTCCTGTTGACTTCGCCGCCGACCGCGACCGCCATGAGCGTGACCAAGCGCAACGGCACGACCGAACTGGTGGATCTGAACAAGATCGTGCGCGCGGTGCAGCGTTCGGCTGAAGGCCTGCATTCGGTGGACCCGATGCGCGTGGCCACCCGCACCATTTCCGGCCTGTACAACGGCGCCACCACCCAGGAACTGGACGAGCTGTCCATCCGCACCGCCGCCCTGCTGATCGGTGAAGAGCCCGAGTACGGCCGCCTGGCCGCGCGCCTGCTGGCCAACTACATCGCCAAGGAAGTGTCGGGCCAGGAAATCCACGCCTTCTCGCAGTCGGTCGGCCGTGGCCACGAAGTGGGCCTGATCAACGACCGCCTGCTGAACTTCGTGCAGACCAACGCGCGCAAGCTCAACGATGCCATCGACCTCAGCCTCGACCTGAACTTCGACTACTTCGGCCTGCGTACCCTGTACGACCGCTACCTGCTGCGCCATCCACACACCCGCAAGGTGATCGAAACCCCGCAGCAGTTCTTCCTGCGCATCGCCAGCGCACTGAGCGAAGACGTGCCGGAAACCCTGGCGCTGTACAAGCGCATGGGCAACCTGGACTACCTGCCGTCCAGCCCGACCCTGTTCAACTCCGGCACCACCCACGAGCAGCTGTCCTCGTGCTTCCTGCTCGATTCGCCGCAGGATTCGCTGGAATCGATCTACTCCAAGTACGGCGACATCGCCCAGCTGTCCAAGTTCAGCGGCGGCATCGGCGTGAGCTACACCCGCGTGCGTTCGCGCGGCTCGCTCATCAAGTCCACCAACGGCCACTCCAACGGCATCGTGCCGTGGCTGAAGACCATGGACTCGTCCGTGGCTGCGGTGAACCAGGGTGGCAAGCGCAAGGGCGCGGCCTGCGTGTACCTGGAAACCTGGCACGCCGACATCGAAGACTTCCTCGAGCTGCGTGACAACACCGGCGACGAATCGCGCCGTGCGCACAACCTCAACCTGGCCAACTGGGTGCCGGACCTGTTCATGAAGCGCGTCGAAGCCGACCAGGAATGGTCGCTGTTCGATCCGCGCGTGGTGCCCGAGTTCACCGACCTGTTCGGCGAAGCCTTCGAGGCCGCCTACCTGCAGGCCGAAGCACAGGGCAAGGCCAACCGCACCATTTCCGCGCGCAAGCTGTACTCGCGGATGATGCGTACCCTGGCCGAAACCGGTAACGGCTGGATGACCTTCAAGGACAAGTGCAACCGCGCCAGCAACCAGACCCTGCGTCCGGGCAACGTGATCCACCTGTCCAACCTGTGCACCGAAATCCTGGAGGTCACCTCCAACGATGAAACCGCCGTGTGCAACCTGGGTTCGATCAACCTGGGCAACCACTTCGACGAGCACAACGAGTTCAACTACGAAAAGCTGGCCGAAACCGTTCGCCTGGCCGTGCGCCAGCTCGACCGCGTGATCGACCTGAACTTCTACCCGATCGAAACCGCCCGCCGCGCCAACATGCGCTGGCGCCCGGTCGGCCTGGGCTGCATGGGCCTGCAGGACGTGTTCTTCCGCAAGCGCCTGCCGTTCGACAGCGCCGAAGCCCGCGCGCTGTCGAAGAAGATTGCCGAGACCATCTACTTCCACGCCCTGGAAACCTCGGTCGAACTGGCCCAGGAACGTGGCAAGCACCCGTCGTTCAACGACACCCGTGCGGCCAGCGGCGAACTGCAGTTCGACGCCTGGAACGTGGTGCCGGAAGACGGCGCGCGCTGGGACGCCCTGCGTGCCCGCATCAAGGAACACGGCCTGCGCAACTCGCTGATCATCGCCATTGCCCCGACCGCGACCATCGCCTCCATCGCCGGCTGCTATGAGTGCGTCGAGCCGCAGGTGTCCAACCTGTTCAAGCGCGAAACGCTGTCGGGCGACTTCCTGCAGGTGAACCGCTACCTGGTGAACGAGCTGAAGAAGCTCGGCCACTGGACCCCGGAAATGCGTGACACCATCAAGATGGCCGAAGGCTCCATCCAGGGTATCGCCCAGATCCCGGAAAGCCTGCGCCAGATCTACCGCACCGCGTGGGAACTGCCGATGCGTTCGCTGATCGACATGGCCGCCGACCGTGGCGCGTTCATCGACCAGTCCGCCTCGCTCAACCTGTTCATGGAAAGCCCGAACATCGGCGCGATGTCCTCCATGTACATGTACGCCTGGAAGCAGGGCATCAAGACCACCTACTACCTGCGTTCGCGTCCGGCCACCAAGATCGCCAAGACCACCATCAGCCACACCGCAGCGGCTGCCCCGGAAAAGGTGTTCAGCCCGGAAGAAGCCATCGCCTGCTCGCTGGAAAACCCGGAAGCCTGCGAAGCCTGCCAGTAATCCGCGGGGCGCCCACCGCCCCGGTAGCGCCGGCCGTTGGCCGGCCTCGACCAACCGCAGCGCCGGGCTCTGCCCGGCCGCTCCACCGGCCCAACCGCCGGAACAAACACCCGGCAGGTGCCGACCGTTGGTCGGCACACACACCCGGTAGGTACCGACCGTTGGTCGGTACACCTCAGAAGGAAAGACCCACCATGGCCGACACCCGCAAGCAGATGCTGCTCGATCCCGGTTTTGAACTGACCCTGCGCCCGATGCGCTACCCGCAGTTCTATGACATGTATCGCAACGCGATCAAGAACACCTGGACCGTGGAAGAAATCAACTTCCAGATCGACATCAGCGACCTGCACACCAAGATGTCGCCGGGCGAGCGCCACCTGATCCACCGCCTGGTTGCCTTCTTCGCCACCGGCGACTCGATCGTGTCCAACAACCTGGTGCTGAACCTGTACCAGCACTTGAACGCGCCCGAAGCACGCATGTACCTGTCGCGCCAGCTGTACGAAGAAGCGCTGCACGTGCAGTTCTACCTGACCCTGCTGGACAACTACCTGCCGGATCCGGAAGAACGCGCCAAGGCATTCTCGGCAGTGGAGAACATCGACTCCATCAAGAAGAAGGCCGACTTCTGCTTCAAGTGGATCGACTCCATCCAGGGCCTCACCCGCATCGAAACCCGCGACCAGCGTCGCCAGTTCCTGCTCAACCAGATCTGCTTCGCCGCCTGCATCGAAGGCCTGTTCTTCTTCGCCGCGTTCGCCTACGTGTACTACTTCCGTTCGCGTGGCCTGCTCAACGGCCTGGCTTCGGGCACCAACTGGGTGTTCCGCGATGAAAGCGCGCACATGGACTTCGCCTTCGAATGCGTGGACGTCATCCGCGAGGAAGAGCCGGACCTGTTCGACGATGAAATGAAGCGGCAGGTCTACGACATGCTGGCCGAAGCCATCGAATGCGAAGTGCAGTTCGCCGAAGACGTGCTGTCCGGCGGCGTAGCCGGCATTTCCACCCGCGACATGCGCCAGTACCTGCAGCACTGCGCCGACAACCACTTCCACCGCCTCGGCATGGAAAAGAAGTACAACGTGCGCAACCCGCTGCCGTTCATGGAACTGCAGGACGTGCAGGAGCTGACCAACTTCTTCGAACGCCGCCCCTCGGCCTACCAGGTGGGCGTGCAGGGCGAAGTGTCCTTCGACATGTCGTTCTGATCCAAGCGCACCATGCGTACCAGAAAGCCCCGGCACTGCCGGGGCTTTTTGTTTGCGGGCGCTGCCGTATCATCCTCGTCGACCCCATCGCACGGCCCACCGCCATGACCGCCACCCCTGACGTCGTCCCGCCCACTGAAGTGCGCATGGCCGAAATCGTCTTCCCCAACCACACCAACCACATGGGTACCCTGTTCGGTGGCCAGGCATTGGCGTGGATGGACAAGGCCGCGTTCCTGGCCGCCGCGCGCTACTCGCGCCGCACCGTGGTCACCGCCCGCTCCGACCAGGTGGACTTCAAGCTGCCGATCAGCATCGGCCAGATGGTGGAAACCGTGGGGCGCATCGTCGAAGTGGGCCGCAGCTCGATGAAGGTCGAAGTAGAGCTCATCGCCGAAGACCTGCACACCGGCGAGCGCAAACTGTGCACCCGCGGCCACTTCGTGATGATCGCGCTGGACGAAAACCACAAGCCCACCGCCGTGCCTGCGTTGCCGGCCGATATCGCCGGACCCTGAACGGGCAGGGGCGATTGCGAACCCTCCAATCGCCCCCATCTAGCTGGCATGTCTACCCCTCTGGCTGACTTCATCGACCGCGCCCGCCGCCTGTTCGTCCTCACCGGCGCCGGCTGCAGCACCGACTCGGGCATTCCCGATTACCGCGATGCCGACGGCCAGTGGAAGCGCACCCCACCGGTGAACTACCAGGATTTCATGGGCGAAGCGGCCACCCGCCAACGCTACTGGGCGCGCAGCCTGCTCGGCTGGCCGCGCTTCGGCCAGGCCCAGCCCAACGCCACCCACGCCGCCTTGGCCGCGCTGGAAGCGCGTGGAAAGGTTGAAGTGCTGCTCACCCAGAACGTGGACTGCCTGCACCAGCGTGCCGGCAGTGCCGCCGTGATCGACCTGCACGGCCGCCTCGACCAGGTGCGCTGCATGGGCTGCGAAACCCGCAGCAACCGCGAAGCCTTCCAGCAGGCGCTGCTCGCCGCCAACCCCGGCTGGGACCGCCTCGACGCCGCCCAGGCCCCCGATGGCGATGCCGACCTTGAAGGCGTGGATTTCAGCACCTTCAACGTGCCCGCGTGCCCCACCTGCGGCGGCATCCTCAAGCCGGACGTCGTGTTCTTCGGCGAAAACGTACCGCGCGCCCGCGTCGATGCCGTACACGCCCACCTGCAACAGGCAGACGCCGTCCTCGTGGTCGGCTCCTCCCTGATGGTCTATTCCGGCTACCGCTTCGTCCAGGCCGCCGCCAAGGCCGGCCTACCCGTAGCCGCCCTCAACATTGGCCGCACCCGAGCAGACGATCTCCTCACCCTCAAGGTAGAGCAGTCCTGCGCAGAAGCCCTGTCATTCCTCCTGCCAGCCACCGCATCGGCCTGACCCGCGAACGAAACCCGCACGCGCAAACTGCCTGAACGCCTGGCGTGGCCTGCCGCGCCGGCCCCACCGTTCCACCCAAAGATTCCCCTATATGCGCCACTCGTAGAGCGAGGCCATGCCTCGCTAGCCTCACCGTTCCACACATACGGTTGCCCGCAAACCCGCTTCGCGGTGCAATACCACTCCTGTTTCATCTCCCCCGAGTCGCCCGCCCGTGAGCCAGCTTTTCTCCCCCGTAACCTTCGGACCGCTGACGCTGTCCAACCGCATCGTCATCGCCCCGATGTGCCAGTACTCCTCCACCGATGGCCTGGCCAACGACTGGCACCGCCAGCACCTGGGCATGCTGGCCCAGTCCGGCGCCGGCCTGCTGATCCTCGAAGCCACCGCCGTGCTGCCGGAAGGGCGCATCAGCTACGCCGACCTGGGCCTCTGGGACGACGCCACCGAAGCCGCCCTCACCGACGTGATCGCCTCGGTGAAGCGCTGGTCGCCGATGCCGGTGGGCGTGCAGCTCGCGCATGCTGGTCGCAAGGCCTCCTCCGCACGCCCGTGGGACGGCGGTGGCCCGCTGCCGCCGACCGACCCGAACGGCTGGACCGTGAAAGCCCCCTCGGCGCTGCCGTTCACCGCCAATGGCCCCACGCCCGAAGCGCTGGATGAAGCCGGCATCGACGCCGTGGTGGAGGCCTTCGCCGCGGCCGCCAAGCGCGCCGAGCGCGCCGGCCTGGACCTGATCGAACTGCACGCAGCGCACGGCTACCTGCTGCACCAGTTCCTCTCCCCGCTCAGCAACAAGCGCCAGGACGAGTACGGCGGCTCGCTGGAAAACCGCATGCGCCTGCTGATCCGCGTGTTCGACGCCGTGCGCGCGGCGGTCTCCGACCGCATCAGCGTGGGCGTGCGCATTTCCGCCAGCGACTGGGTCGACGGCGGCTGGGACATCGAACAGAGCACTACCCTCGCGCAGATCCTCGACCTGTGCGGCTGCCAGTTCCTGCACGTCTCCAGCGGCGGTCTCGACGCACGCCAGAAGATCGCCCTCGAGCCCGGCTACCAGGTGCCGTTCGCCGCCGCGATCAAGGCAGCCAAGGTGCGCATGCCGGTCATCGCCGTCGGCCTGATCACCGACCCGGCCCAAGCCGAATCGATCCTGCGCCACAACCACGCCGACGCCGTCGCACTGGCCCGCGGCATCCTCTACGAACCGCGCTGGCCGTGGCACGCCGCCGCCGCCCTCGGCGACTCCATCACCCCCGCCCCGCAATACCTGCGCTGCGAACCGCGCGAAGCCCGCGGCGTATTCACCGCCCCGTCTGCTTGATTGAACCGGTAGCGCACGACCGTTGGTCGTGCGCCGCCTGATCTCACGCAACATCCACCCGCCACGCGGCCGGCAACCCCTCCACCACGTGCTGCATCAACGCCCGCACCTTGGGCGTCAAATCCCTTCGATCACTCACACACAGAAACAACCGCATCGGCTCCGGCGACGTCCGCGCCCCATCGCCCGACGCAAACAACACCTGCAGCTCGCCCCGCGCCAACCAAGGCGCCGCCACGAACGCCGCCAACCGCGCAATGCCACCGCCAGCGGCCGCCATCGCCGCCAACGCATCAATGTCATCCGACACCAGCGCCGGCCGCATCTCCGCCTCGAAGCGGATCCCATCGCGCACGAATCCCCACGGCAGCAACCGCCCATCGACCGGATACCGGAACACCAGGCAACGGTGCTCACGCAGATCCTCCGGCGTGGCCGGTACTCCCGCCTGCGCCAGGTACGAAGGCGCCGCACACACCTGGAACGGCACCTGCGCAATCGCCCGCGCCACCAAACCTTCCACCAGCTGCGGCTCGATCCGGAAACTCACATCCACATCTTCATGCGCGTGGTCCACGCTGCGGTCGGCCAGCAGCAGCTCGATCGACAACCGTGGATAGCGCGCCTGCAGCGCCGGCAGCATCGGCGCCAGCACATGCCGGCCAAACGCGGAGGTGCTGGCAATGCGCAGGCGACCATGCGGTGTGGCTTCGGGATCGGTCACCGCCGCCTGCGCCCGTTGCAGGTCGCGCTCGATATGCCGCACCTCGGCCAGATACAACGCGCCGCGCTCGGTCAGCGCCAGCGTGCGCGTGGTGCGGTTGAACAGGCGCACGCCCAGATGCGTTTCCAGCCGCGCGATGTTCTGGCCCACCGCCGCCGGGCTGATCCCCAGCGTGCGCGCGGCCGCCGCCAGGCTGCCTGCATCGGCGGTACGGATGAAACTGCGGATTGACTGCAAAATGTTCATGCTTGCGCCAATTCTGGCCGGTCATTGCAAAGAATTACTTTATAAAGAGCCAACGCCCGGCGGTCTACCGGCACCTGGCCCCGCTGACTATCGTGCCGGTCCCGCAACCGCTGGTTGCCGCCCACTGGACCCCTGATGTCGCAACAAGCTCAAACCCTGGCCACTGCCCGCTGGAAGCTCGGCGCCCGCGCCACCCCGTACGTCTTTGCCTTCTTCATGGCCTCCATCATGGCCATGCTGATGTGCCTGGTAATCACCGCCGCCAACGCCGGCATCAACGCCGACTTCCCCATGCGCGTACTCGGCGCCTACCAGCTCGCCATGCCCACCGCGTTCTGCTGCGTGCTGCTGGTGCGTCCGGTGGTGATGCGCCTCGTCGCGCTGACCGTGCACCCGCCGCGCTGACGGTTGATGAAAACATTCGAAATCCAGGTTTCGATTGATTCTTCACACACCAGTACGTCGGACACAGATTTGCGTTTGCGTTGGCCGCACATTCGGTCTGCGGCAACAACGCCGCAGACCTGAAGAATGTTGATATGAACTACAAGAACGTAGCCTTCCTGTGTCTTACTCTCTTTAGTGCAAACGCATACGCAGACTGCACGGGTACGTCCCCGATAGACAGGCAGCTGAGCCTTGCGGAAGAGTCGGCGGCTTCCATCCAAAGCGAAACCGGTCTACTGGACTACCTCAACGCCATGCCGCAGAACTCCCCGCTCCGGGCGTTCAGTGATGAGGCGATGGCAAGCTTCGTCGCATCTCTCCGATTCAACGAGAGGGGCCTGACCAGCTTCTCAACCATCGAAATGGAGCGCGAACTGACGTTGGGCCAAGCCTACGACGTGCTATCCCTGCTGGGCGCGCAACGCTCAGCCCGCCGCCTCCCCATCCCGATTCAGGGAGAGCGGGACTCGGAAATCATGAAGATGCTGAGTCCTCGCTGTGAGGACCATCATTACAGCTACCAGTGCGTAGGTACTGGCACCTGCAAAACGTCGGCCAGTTCCATCTGCACCCCAAAGTGCTGACCGCGTGCAGGCTCTTCTATTGATGACAGTGCTGCTGTCGGCCTTGCCAAAGCCCGATAGCAGCACTTCTACGCTTTACGAGACGGTGCGGGACATCGAGAGTAGGCCGGAAACAGAAGATGACCGCCTACGGATCATGCGTCATGCCTATGACGAAGGCATACCTCCCGCACTGAGAAGCTTGGAATGCGACTCCATACCCATCGATAGGCGGGAGGATCTGTTCCTTGCGACGCATCTGGTCGTAGTCCACAGGCCGGATGCTGTACTTGTCGATCGCCTCATCTGCCTCCATGACGCAATCGTGGCGACGAACAACGCGCGTCCATACCATCACCACAGGGTGCATGGGGTGTTGGTGGCATCCAGGCGTTTCAGCGCGGCCAATGAGCTCCGCCGCAAGTTTGGTATCTCGGTATCCGAGCTTCCCGCCCTGGAGCTGGCAGGTGGTACCGGACCACGCCGCCTGCTTCTCAGCGAAGATGGCGTCACGGACGTACCTTGGCCCAACCAGGAAGGGTGGCAGATCGTGGCGGTAGTACATCCGCACTGCGCGCCTTCCCACCGGGCTATGTCGAAAGTGATGGACGGCAGCACGTGGTCGTGGATGCTACCCATGCTGACATTGCTGGTCCCAGCAGGCTCTGCATGGGAGGAGGGCGAGATGCGCAAATGGAACGCGCACCACCCAACCCACCCGATGGCAGCAGAGGTGCCTGGACGTACGCCGAAGGGTGTGGCAACCAACGAGACGCCGGTGTTTCATCTACTACAGAATGGCCGGGTCATTGATACCCTTCGCGGGATGCCGGAGGACGGTGAAGTCCTGGAGGCTTGGCGGAGCCGAGTGGTTGAAGAGCCGATGGAGCGACGACGATCTCCATAGTTACATCTGATAACACCATTTCGCCTCGGAAGCCGCTGGCATAGACTTCATCCATGCGCCCTGATTCCATCCTCACCCTCTCATGCCCGGACCGTACCGGGATCGTCTACCGCGTTTCCGGCCTGCTGTTCGAGCAGGGCTGCAACATCCTGGATGCACAGCAGTTCGGCGATGACGAGAGCGGCCGGTTCTTCCTGCGCGTGCATTTCGACCGCGACCCGCGCCAGCCCATCGACACCATCCAGACCCGCATGGCCGGGCTGGCCACTGACTTCAAGATGGACTGGCAGCTGCACGACGCCCGGCGCCGTGCGCGCCTGCTGGTGCTGGTGAGCAAGCAGGGGCACTGCCTCAACGACCTGCTGTTCCGCGCGCACAGCCGTCAGCTGCAGGTGGATATCGCCGCAGTGGCGTCCAACCACGAAGACTTCGGCCCGCTGGCGGGTTCGTACGGCATTCCGTTCCACCACCTGCCGGTGAATGCAGACAACCGGGAAGTGCAGGAACAACAGATCATCGATCTGGTCGAACGCGAGCAGATCGACCTGGTGGTACTGGCGCGCTACATGCAGATCCTCTCACCGCGCCTGTGCCAGGCGCTGGCCGGCCGCGCGATCAACATCCACCACAGCTTCCTGCCCAGCTTCAAGGGCGCGCAGCCGTACCACCAGGCCCACGCACGCGGTGTAAAGATCATCGGCGCAACGGCCCACTACGTCACCTCCGATCTCGACGAAGGCCCGATCATCGAACAGGACGTCGCGCGGGTAGACCACGCCATGACCCCCCGCGACCTGGTCCGCCTCGGCAGCGACACCGAATCGCAGGTACTGGCGCGTGCCGTACGCAGGCACGTAGAGCACCGCATCATCCTCAACGGGCACCGCACCGTTGTATTCAGGTAACCGATGGGGCGGCTCCTCCTGCTGGGCGCCTTTAGGCTGCAAGGCGCCACAACGTGCAATGTGCATACGGCTACGATAAAGCCACCGCCCAACTGCGACCGCCCCCATGATCGACCACCTGGATCACCTCGTGCTGACCACATCTGCAGAGGAGGCCACTACCCACTTCTACGTCAACGTCTTGGGGATGACCCTGGAAACGTTCGGGGCGGGCAGAAAGGCATTCCGGTTTGGCAACCAGAAGATCAATCTGCACATCAAGGGACATGAGGTTGAACCCAAGGCTCACCTACCTGTGCCGGGCGCCCTGGACCTCTGCTTCATTGCCGCAGTACCGTTGGATCAGGTCATCCAGAAGCTAGGCAGCAACTCCGTGAAGATCGAACAGGGCCCCGTCGAGCGCACCGGTGCACTGGGCAAGATCCGATCTGTCTATGTCCGGGACCCCGAACTCAACCTGATAGAAGTCTCAGAGTACCTTTCTGCAAACTAGCCGAGCGGTTCTGAGCCAGACTACAGGTCCCAGGTACTGGGCCGCGCCGTACGCAGGCATGCTCGACGGACACCGCGCCGCAGTCTTCTGATAGCGACCCCCACAGTCGCAAGAGACGCGGTAGCGCCGGCCGTTGGCCGGCCTTCTCGATGCCCGCAGTTTGGCCATCCTCCAAAAATGCCGGCAGCCGCCCGGTAGTGCCGGCCCCCAGGCGGCACCGCACGAGAGACTAGAGCGCCAGCGCGCCGCCACGAAGTCACAAGTGCTGGCACCCTATTGTGCCAAATACCTGAGCCTAGCCCTGGACCATCTACTGGCTGCTAGGACGGAGCCCGAAGGCGACAGCTCGTCTTGCTGCCGGTGCCCTCTGAGCTCTCAATACTGGCGCCAAGATCGCGGAAAGTGGGCGCGGACGCACTGATCTTGCGCGACGCGCATCCCACTACAAGGTGACCGCCGAACAGTTCGGTAAAAGTGTGAAGCAGTGCCGACCGAAGAGCAATCACGTCCATGACGATGTGATCTCGAAATGAGGATCTAGCTTAGGTGCGTACGCGCGATGCCAAGCGAAGCGCTTAGCGCCAGTGCTCGATCTTCGCTACTGCCCACGAACTGCATGGAAGAGAATAGTGATCGAAGAAATTGACGCCTTGGACGCATCCTGTATCGAGAAGCTGGCACGTGGGGAGTTGCTTGCTGTTCGCTGGAAAAAGTTCATTACAGAGGAGCTGGCCGAAACCCTCAAGTACGGAATTCTTACCAAGGGGTTCGACAAGTACATAAACGCTTCCAGCATAGGAAAGGTAGGGCTCGCGTTCTATGAGACGGAAAACGATCCGGTGCGCATCCATGAGTACTTCGACGATGCCGCCAAGAACATCAGGGAGCTCAGAGGTCGTTGCACACCTTACCTCTCTCCCATTGACCTGCTGCGGTGTACGTTAGACGAGATATGGCCTGCGGGCGCAAAGATCGAGACGCTTTACGGCAGAAAGATGTACGTTGGGCTTTCGAGAGTGGTCGAACCAGGAGTTCCAATGCTGGCGCATCACGACATCTTCTCTAAGGATGCCCCGGATAGCTTCGAGGCACAAAGCCTCCGCGCCCAACTCGCGGCCAATGTTTACCTTTCGATGCCGCTCGAAGGCGGAGCGTTGCAGATATGGGACACCGAGATCTCAGTGGAAGAGTTCGATGCCATGCGAGGCGGAAGTTACGGAGTCGATCCAGTCCTGCTTGGGAAGCCAACAGTGGAAGTAAGGCCCGAGGCGGGTGATCTTCTATTGTTTAACTCAACCTGTATGCACGCTGTTTCGCCTAGTATGGATGCCACGCGTCTTAGTCTGTCTTGTTTCGTTGGCTATCGTGGGTCGGCCAGCCCCCTCTCGTTCTGGAGCTGATTGTGTTTGCACCCTACTGGGGAGAGTTCCTCAGCCTCGCGGTTGTCCACCTTCTCGCAGTAGTCGCCCCAGGCCCTGACTTCGCGGTAGCTGTCCGCCAAAGCGTCCGCTTCGGCCGAAAAGCAGGCATCTATACCTCGCTAGGAATAGGCGCAGGCATCTCGGTCCATGTCCTCTACACCCTCATCGGCGTAGGCGCACTCCTGCACACAACCCCCTGGCTGATGACAGCAGCCAAGTGGCTCGGCGCCGCCTACATCTTCTACCTCGGCATCAAGTTCCTCCGCAGCAAGCCCAGCACGGGCGGCGAGCCGACCACCGATGCGACGAGCGACGCCGTGCAGCAAACCCCCAGACAAGCCTTCGCCATCGGCTTCATGACCAACGCCACCAACCCCAAGGCGACCCTGTTCTTCCTGGCGGTGTTCACAACACTGGTCAGCGCAAAGACACCGCTCCCCGTACAGATGCTCTACGGCCTGTGGATGTGCCTGATCAACGCGGCATGGTTCGTCCTGGTCAGCGTAGCGCTCTCCACGGCAGCCGTACGCCAGCGCTTCATGCGCGCCAGCCACTGGTTCGAACGGGTGATGGGCGTGCTGCTGATCGGATTCGCGCTGCGATTGGTGTTCATGGCGTAACACAAACTCGGCGGACGGCGGGGCGGAGACACGCCGGCGTGTCTCCAATGCCTCGACTACAGCCGGACGGCCGACGTGCGAGCCTCCAGCTAGTCGCTCAACGCGTCCGAACGACTCTTCTTCGGCTTGTGCTTCTGATACCGGTACGGCAGTGGCACCGGCGCTTCATCCAGCGTCAACGTGACGCGCCCGGGTGAGACCTCAACAAACACCCGATGCCCCGTCTTGAATCCCAACCGCTCCATCCATACCCCGCAGAGCGACAGGTAGGGAATGGACAGACCCGGCGGCAGGATGTTGCCGGCAGGGTGCCGCAGGGCGGAAATGCGTAGGCTCTTGGGCTGATACCAGCCGATGCCAACCTGCTGGCTGGCATCGTTGCATGAATCCATCTTTGAACTGCGCATGCGTCTACTCCATCGGAAGTACTCCCTTGTCGGCGACAAGGGAGTCGGGAGGTTGATATCCGTTAGACCATCGGCGTGACTTATTTCCCAAGGGGGTGTTGTATTCGCCACCCTCCCGACGCAGAACTTCATGCTTTCATGGGTCTAACAAGGGGATATCAAGCCCCGAATCCAGACGATGCACAGTTGCTCAAGCAAATAGAAGTTGATACTTGGCCAGCATACCGACATGTTCGATTCATTGGGTCAATGGTGTGACGCAACTGAGCCGGAACTCCGGCCTACGCGCGCAATCACTGGAACGAACATCCCAATTCAAGGTCATTCCCTGATGTCAGAAGTACGCAATCTTTGAACGATGCCTGGAGGAAAAAAGTCGTAAGCGACCCCGGATGCGCGCCGAATAAGATTGCCCGGGCAGGTACTGCGGCGCTCGGCCAGCAATGTTTGCAGTTGCCTGCCACCAAGTGGAAAAGTGTGGAAGGCGTAGTGGAGCGCACGCGATGAAGATGTGGCAGATCCTTGGTTATGGAGGGGAATTCCTCAGGGCCAATAGGGATGCTGGATTCTGCTTGGATGGTTTCGGCTGCGCGGATAGCGCCAACGAAGCTTTCGATAGGGCGATCGGATTGGCATAGCGGAAATGGACGGAGATTGCCCAAGCCGAACAGGTTGATCTACCACGGCCAGTCATCAATGCCGATGAAATAGTCGAGGTCAAGGATGAGGTGAATGGCGTGGAGGAGGGGGTCGAGCTACTCTGGGATGAGCAGGAAGGAGTGCCCTGGAGTTTCCGCTAACACCTATGCGCATGCCGTGCACAGAGCATTCTGGGAGATCAGTTAGTTTCTGACTGCTTCTGGCCGCAAGTGGAGGATCTGCCAACGCGATGCTAGTATCCTCGTCGGGGTCACGGGGTCGTGAGCAGAGACCATATATGCAGTTCGTACGGCAAGGCGAATTCCTCACGGTTACTCGCGTCACGGGCATCACGCATAACCTCCTGCAGATTCGCTTCGACAGCACAGAGTGCCGCCTGAGCTGCGAGCGACTTCCTCCGATAGGGGAATGCGAGCACAAGCCCTTGGATGAAGAGGCGCTGGTCAGGTGTGTGCTTGAGGGCGTGGCCGAAGCCAATAGCGAACTGGGGACGGACTATTCCGTCGCGGAGATTCGGTATGTAGAGAACGATACCCCGCCGGAGGCGGCTTACCGCTTCATGGCGATGTCCATCGTCAGGCGCCTCCATCTAGGCGGCGAGTTCGAACTTCCAACGAAAGCCTAAGGCCCCGAGGCTGCGGAGGCTGGAAGTCGCCGCCGCTTTATCATGCGAAAGCTGCAGGCGCCGACTTGATCATCGGAGTTGACGAAGACGCCCCATGAGTGTGTGTTGAGCCTGGCTGGAAGTAGGCTCTGATCGAGACATCTACCAATTGCACTACTGTTGCGAATTGAATGATGGATTTTGAATCTGCCAGGCGCCTTGCTGTCGCGAAGCTCAACCAGATTCATCCATGCGGGTCGTTGCCCGAATGGGTTGATCGAGCCGTCACCATCGGTGGCGCCAGGTCTGCCGGCGGCGAATGGAAGGTCGATTTCATCCTCTTCGAGAAGGAACCGTTGGGAGTTGGTGAGCGATGGAGCCTGATCAATGGTAGTCGTGTATTACTCCGCCTCAATCCAGCAAGAGGTAATGAAATGGTGGTTCTGACCCGGGGTAGTAAGACTGAGCCTGTGGTGGTGTTCAGTGTGCTGGTAGATCCAAGCACAGCCGAGGTCAGCGTTCTGCGTGATTCCGAGTTCGCTGAATTGAATGCGGATGACTACGAGGTAATTGTCTGACGTGTTGCGCGGCGCTTCATATGCGCTAGCCATTGGTTCGAACGGATGATGGCCGTGCTGCTGATCGAGTTTGCGCTTCGGCTGAGCCCGCGCAGCCTTGTTGGTTGCTCACGCTGCGTACCGCAGGCCATGTATGCCTGCGGTACGCGCGCGACATTACTGCGCCGGAATAAGCAGCGGCTTTTCTTTGTCTTTCAGAAGGAAGACCACAAACCTGGCGGGCTTGCTCTGGCTGGCATTGCGGCCCACGGTGTGGACATCGTTCGGGCCCTCATAGAACGTCTCGCCGGCCTTGATGGTCTGCTCAGGCTTTCCCCTCACACCCATGATGATGGTGCCGTCGAGCACGTACACGATGGCATGCGCATCATGGCGATGCACGGGGTCAACCGCACCCGGCGGGTAGTCCACGGTGATGAGCGTGATCTCTTTGCCCGGGTAGTCCTGCAGCGCCTGCGAAGCCACCTCGGCGACCACCGCGTGCGGCGCATCGGTTGCATGCGTGCCACCGTGCGCGATGGCGGCGCCGGAAAGCAGGCAGAGGCCCATGGAGAGAGCGATTGCCGCCCACATCGCGCGCGCGTTCATTGCGCCACCGCCGGGGCGACGGACAGGCCCGCCTTGTCCAGTCCCCATGCCTTGTCGAAGGAACCGGGGACAGCGAGGAAAGCCACGTTGATGCGGTTCCACGCGTTGATGCCCGCGATCACGAAGGTGAGATCGGAGATCTCGTTCTCAGAAAGCTGACCGCGAACGCGCTCATACAGTTCGGTCGGCACGCCCTGACTCGGAATGCAGGTCAGCGCCTCGGTCCACGCCAGGCTCGCACGCTCGCGCGGCGTGAACAGGTTGGATTCACGCCAGATGGCCACGTGGTGAAGCCGCAGTGCGCTTTCACCGTGGATGGTGGCCTGCTTGACGTGCATATCGACGCAGAACGCGCAGCCGTTGAGCTGCGAGGCGCGGATATGCACAAGGTGGCGGATGGACGCTTCGATGGAGCTCTTTGCTTCAGCCATGCTGAGTTCCATGAGCTTCTTGGTCAGCTCGGGGGACTGCTGCTGGTAGTCGAGACGTTGGGTCATGATCTTGGGTCCTGGGAAGGGGCGCGGGGGGGACTGCAGTGCGGTGCCACGTTATGCCCGCCCACTCGCCCCGGGTAGACACCTGCGGGTAACGCCAGTGTTTACTTCCGCGCAACAGTGGAAGCGTCACAGGGCAGCGCTCCGGGGCGTCTACCTGACATGGACAATCCACTCTGCGCATGCGCGCCACCGCCGGAGGCGAGCAACCCGGCCAATTCACTCGCAGACGACGTGGCCCCGGAGGAGTGGGATGCCTACCTCGGTGCTCTAAGTGAGATGACGCCCGGTATCCGCCTGTTCTTCCTTACGTGGGACCCTCCAACCCGACCGATGGGATGAGCGCCATGAACAGGAATTGCCCCCTATCGAGCCTCCATCAGCAAGACTGGGCGGATCGCCACCCATCCGGCAAGGCAGGTGGCGTCCTATCGACCAGGTTTCCGCTACGGCAGCCCCAAGACAAGTACTGCCGCCGTCGACGCGCAGTTCGGCGCCATTGACGAAGCTGCTCTCACTCGAGGCAAGGAAGATTGCGGCACTGGCCCGTTCTTCCGCCGCGCCCATGCGTCTTGCCGGGATCCGATCATTCATTGCCTGCAGGAAGGCAGGGCGCACCAGTGTGCAGGCGAACGGTCGAGTGGGCCTGGATACCGGCGCAGCACTGCGGGCATCGGCCCTGGCGGGTGTGGGCGTGGCGCACCTCACCCGCTGCTCCGTTCAGGACGACCTGGACCACGGCACGTTGGTTCAGGTGCTGCCATCGCAGCGCCTGCCTGGCTTGCCCTTGCAGTCCATCCATGCCTTTGGCCGTATGCTGCCGGCGCGCGTTCGGCTGCTCACCGACTTCGTCGCAGCTGAGATGCGCGAGCTCCTGAGAGCCTGACGGGGGAGTTACGCTGCTGGGCTGATGGGGTCAGCATATTCACCTGCCCGGAAACGGGCAGCGTCGCGGGAAGGTGGTAGGCCGAAGAGCCGTGCGTACTCACGGCTGAACTGTGAGGCGCTTTCATACCCGACTTCAAATGCAATCGACGCAGCGTCGCGAGGCTCGAACAGCAGCAACCATCGCGCCCTAAGAAGGCGAAGCCGCTTTTGGTACTGGATGGGTGTCATGGCCGTAACAGACCTGAAATGGCGATAGAAGGCGGCGACACTCATGTCGGCCATCGCGGCCAGCGGCTCCACTCGAAATGGCTTGGAGAAGTTCTCGCGGATCCATTGGATCGCTCTGCGGATCTGAAACAGGCGACCATCTGGCTGGGAGATCTCACGCAGTGCACCGCCAAGAGGTCCCTGCAGGGCTCTGAACAGGATCTCTCTCTCAATCAGAGGCGCCATGACTTCCCTATCGCCAGGGCGGTCAACCAGGCGCATCATGCGCAGCCAAGCGTCGGTCATCTCCGATGACGCTTGCGTCGGGGCGAAACAAGCCGCTCGCCACGTCGCGGGCGCCGCTTCTGCGCCGCCCGATATGCTCGCGATGATGGCGGGTTCCAAGGTGAGACTGGTTGCCATGTAGGCCTGCCCGCCTTCTCCTGGAAAGATCTGTCCCGTGGCCGGAATATCAACGGGGACGATGAAATACGTTCCTGCCTCGTAGCGGCGCAGCTGATCGCCGATCGATAGTGTCTTTGAGCCTTGCAGGACCAGATGGAGCATCGGTTGGTAAACCTGACTGGCGCAGGCTTCAGCGTGAACCATGGCGACCCTTGGGATGCCTGTCTCGGTCCATCTGTCCCCCGCCCGCGTGACGATCGAGCGCAGCTCAGCCATTGAATCGTTCATGAGGTTGATCATGGGCCCCCGCGTAGAGAATAGCCAGGCGAGTGATAAGAATAGGCAAGGATGTGCGAGTAAAGGGCACGCGTGGAGGCTCCAGGCCGTCCAATACTGGTGGCCCGGTGAAAGCGCAGCGCCGAGAAGGAACTGCACCAGCTTCCACCGAGTGATCCTACTCATAGAGAACTCAGCACATGAAACTAGACGGAAAAATTGCTGTCGTCACCGGCGGCTCGAAAGGCATTGGCGCCGGAATAGCGAAGGCCCTTGCCGCAGAAGGCGCGACAGTGGTGGTGAACTACGCCTCCAGTAGAAGTGACGCAGAACGTGTCGTTGCCGAGATCGAGCTCCGCGGGGGTAAAGCGCTGGCAGCGCAGGCCGACATGAGCAATTCTGCAGACGTGGTCAACCTGTTCAGCACGGTGAGATCCGAGTACGGTCGCCTGGATATCCTGGTCAACAACGCCGGTGTGGCAGTCTTTGAGATGATCGAAGACCTGACCGAAGATGCGTTTCACAAGCAGTTCAATCTGAACGTACTGGGGTATCTGCTGGCCATTCGCGAGGCGTCAAAGCTGTTTGGTTCCTCAGGCAGCATCATCAATATCAGCTCGATCCTCAGTACCGACCCGTACTTGGCGTCCAGCGTGTACGCGGCTACCAAAGGCGCGGTGGATACCCTGACGTTTGCCCTCGCGCGCGAGATGGGTGGGCGCGGAATCCGGGTCAACTCCATTCTGCCAGGCCATACGAACACCCCGGGAACCAGTGGCAATTTCACCGGCGAGCTTGGTAAGAAGCTCTTGGCAGGCACGCCACTCGGCCGTTTCGGCGAGCCGGAAGACATTGCGCGGCTCGCTGTGTTCCTTGCATCAGATGATGCGAATTGGGTTACCGGCGAATCGATCCGGTCATCCGGTGGCGTGCGTGGCGTTGGCTACTGATCGTTGAGCACGTTCGCAGGCGCACCGGTGCGTGCGCCTGCCCCCTTCTGAAGTTCAGATCCTCAAGCGATTTAACCGCGCCGACTCGCGACCATTCGCGCCGCATCCTGCGAGGGCGGCAGACCGAAAGCACGCGCGTACTCGCGGGTGAACTGGGTGGGGCTCTCATAGCCCACATCAAGCGCGGCTGCGGTAACGCTGGTTCCGCGCGTCGCCAGAATCTGACGGGCCTGCAGCAGGCGCAGCTGCTTCTGGTACTGAAGCGGGCTCAGCGCGGTGGCGGACTTGAAGTGGCGGTGGAACGCAGACTCGCTCATTGCCACCTGTTCGGCCAGAGCGGCGATGCGCAGCGGTTTGGCATAGTCGCTGCGGATGCGCTGGATGGCGCTGCTGATTCGCGCCAGCGCCGAATCCGGCGTGGCCAGCTGCCGCAGCATGCATCCGTGTGGTCCCTGCAGCACGCGGTAGAGGATCTCGCGCTCGTAGGCCGGGGCCAGCGCAGGTATCTCGCCGGGGCGTTCCATCAGGCGCAGCATGCGTACCCACGCATCCATCAGTTCGGGGGTGACGGCGGCGACGTTGAAGGCCTCGGTCTGGGTCGAGGGCTCGCCGCGCCCGGTGGCGGCATCGGTGGTGTCGCACAACAGCGCAGCGATGATGCCAAGGTCCAGCGTGAGGCTCACCGCCAGGTACGGCTCGCCGGTGCTGGCCGGGTGCACCGCACCCACCGCCGGCAGGTCCACGGACATGATGAAGTACGTGGCCGGGTCGTACTCGAGGGTCTTCTCACCCACCGTCATGGATTTGCTTCCCTGCAGGATCAGGTTGATCATCGGCTCGTACACGGCCGCCAGGGCATGCTCCGGGATCTCGCCCTGCACCATGGCAACGCGGGGAATGCCCGTCTCGGTACGGCGATTCTCGGCATGCGCCGCAAGGCGGCGCAGTTCTTCCAGTGCGTTGTCCATGTACACATTGGACACCCGCCGCAGGGGGCTGGCAAGGCGGAAAGCAGGAATAGGCAGGAATTGGCGAGGATCAGGTCGGCGCGCCGCAGCCGGCGACCCTAGCCTGTGCATATCCCCTCACTGCACAGGACTACCTGCATGAAACACGTACTGATCACCGGCGGCAGCCGTGGCATTGGTGCCAGCGCCGCGTTGCACTGCGCGCAGCGCGGCATGGGCGTCATCCTCACCTACAACGCCCAGCCGCATGCTGCCCAGCAGGTGGTGGAGCGTATCCAGGCAGAAGGCGGCACGGCAGTGGCCCTGCAGCTGGACGTGGGCAATACCGGAAGCTTTGCGGCGTTTGCCGCGAACGTGAAGGACACCCTGCAGCGAACCTGGGGCGCCTCCGCGCTGGATGGCCTGGTGAACAACGCCGGCTTCGGGCTGTTCAATCCGATCGAGACGGTGACCGAGGAACAGTTCGACGGCCTGTTCAACGTGCACCTGAAGGGGCCGTTCTTCCTCACGCAGGCACTGCTGCCGCTGCTGGGTACTGGCGCGAGCATCGTCAACGTCACCAGCGCCACCACACGTGTGGCCACCGCCGGGGTGGCGCCCTACGCCGCCTTCAAGGGCGGGCTGGAAGTGCTCACCCGCTATATGGCCAAGGAGTTCGGCGAGCGCCGCATCCGCGTCAACGCGGTCGCGCCCGGGGCGATCCGCACCGAGCTGGGCGGCGGGCTCAATGATGAATTCGAAGCCCTGCTGGCCTCACAGACGGCACTGGGCCGGGTAGGTGAGCCGGACGACGTGGGCCGCGTCATTGCCGGGCTGCTCGGTGAAGAGCAGGCCTGGGTCAATGCGCAGACCATTGAAGTTGCAGGCGGCTACAACATCTAGTTCGCAACCGGAGTTCGACATGCTCGACCACATTTTCCTCACTGTCACCGACACCACCCGCTCAGTCGCGTTCTACACGGCGGCGCTGGCCCCGCTGGGCATCGTCAACCGGCTCGACTACGACGGCCGGCAGGGTCCACCCGGCCACCCGGACCTGAAGGGCTTCGGCGCAGGCGGCCGGGTCTTCTTCTGGCTGCGGCAGGGCGTGGCGGGGGCGCAGGCGGCGCATGTTGGCTTCGTGGGAGATTCCAGGGCGATGGTCGATGCAGCGCATGCCGCGGCGATGGCCGCCGGCGCCAGCGAGATTCATCCGCCGGGCCCGCAGCTGCACTACGACCCGCGCTACTACGCCGCGCAGGTGCGCGATCCGGATGGCTACAGCCTGGAGTTCGTCTACAAGAGCTGGCAGCACGGCCATGAATGACGTCACTGCATCGCACCCCCTGAAGGCCACGGTGGTGGCCTTCATCAACGCGACGAACGCGTTCGATATCGATCGCGCCCTGGCGTTGTTCAGCACGAAGGCAGTGATCGATGACCCGTCCACCGGGTGCACCTTCAACAAGCACGCCGGTGTGCGCGACTATCTGGAAAAGTACTTCGTGGGTTACCACACGCTTACCCGGCTGCTTTCGCTGGAAGGTCTTGGCGATGCGCGTGCACGGGCCCGGGTCGACTTTACCGGCGACTTCGGTCACGAGATCGGAATTCTTCTAGTGGCCATGGATTCCGCAGGCCGCATCTCCCGCATTGACGCCTCACTCGAATAGGGTGGCGAGGAAGACACGATGAAAACATTGATGATCTACGGTGCATCCGGCTACACCGGGCGCATGGCTGCAGCGCACGCGAAAGAAGCTGGGTTGAAGCTGGTATTGGCAGGGCGCGACGAGGCCCCGCTGCAGGCGCTGGCCAAACGCCTTGGCGTGCAGTACCGCGTGTTTGCGCTGGATAACGCTGGCGATGTGGACTACGGGTTACAGGACATCGCGGTGCTGCTCAACTGCGCTGGGCCGTTCGCGCATACCGCAGGAGCACTGATGGAGGCTTGCCTGCGCGCTGGCGTCCACTACCTGGATATTGCCGCAGAGCTGGACAGTTACCAGCTGGCGGAGCGCCATGACGTGAGCGCCACCACGGCCGGTGTCATGCTGATGCCGGGTAGCGGCGGCAGCGTGGCGATGCTTGGCAGCCTGGCCGCGCGTGCGGTGGAGCGTGTGCCGTCACCGGTATCCATCCGTATCGCCCTGCATGTAGCGGGGTCGATGTCACGCGGATCGGCGCTCAGTGCCAGCCAGCACGTAACGGCCACGTGCCTGATGCGAAAGGATGATGTACTCACACCGCGTGCGCCGGACGAGCTGCGCGACCTCGATTTCGGCAAAGGCCCATTGAGCTGTTTCCCGGTGACGCTGCCTGATCTGATCACCATCGCCAGGCAGACCGGCGTTGGCGATATCGAAACCTACGTGCATGTCTCCGGCAGCGCGTTCCCCGAAGGCGGGATCGAAGCACTGCCGGATGGACCCACCGCGCAGGAGCGTGCCGACAACCGGTACCAGGCAGCGGTAGAGGTGGTCGGCGCGGACGGTGCCATCACCCGCGCAGTGCTGGACACCGTGAACGGCTACAGCTTCACACCCCTGGCCGCGATCGTGGCTGCGCGCCGTGTGCTGGCAGGGGAGGCGCACCCGGGCTTCCAGACGCCTGTAGGTGTATTCGGAAGCGGATTCGCTGAGACCATCGCAGACACCCGTATCACCTTCATTGACCCAGCCACCCCCGCGACTCGCTAAGGAATCCACCCCATGTCATTGCGCCAAAACACCCCCGATAGCCTTCACGACACACTGGCCGTGGTCGACACGCTGTACCGCTTCGCTGCAGGTATCGACCTACGCGACCGCGCGCTGCTTTCGTCGGCCTTTACAGAAGACGCCATCTCCGATTTCCGTCCCGCCGGCGCAAAAGCGGGCTTCGAATACCCCGTGCTGCAGGGGCGGGAAACCATCGTGGAGGCGCTGTCCACGTCGCTCAGCGGCCTCGATACTTCCCACTCCTTCAGCAACCCGAGGGTGGTGGTGGACGGCAATACGGCGCGGGTGGACGTGCTGGTCGAAGCGCAGCACGTATCGAGCGTCGATGGCGCACGCCAGTACCTGATGAAGAACCGCTATGACGTTGTTCTGGCCCGCCGCGACGCGGGGTGGGAGATCAAGCATGTGATCGTCGACAACGTCTGGCGGACGGGTGATCCGAGCGTGCTCGCTGGGATCTGAGCGGATTGGGTGGTCACTGGTCCGCTGTTGGCCGAAAGCGGACTTCGATCTCCAAACCATTTAAGGCCTGCCGGGCCAAATGGCACCCCTGAGTTTTTACAGTTTCCGATTCGCTATGATGCCGTGACACGATACGTTGAGATGGAGGCGTCATGGATTGGAGGCCCTTAGTCGTCGCAACCAGTGTGACCGCTTTAGGATGGGCACTTACCGCAATCCCAGTTATGGCCGTCCTGCTGCTTATTATCTTCATGCTTCCGTTGGCATTTTTAGACATGGTCGGCGTGCCCGGCCTTGGCAGGCATCTAAACGGTTTCTTCGTTCCATCAACAACCGGACTTGCCGTCATTACCGCCGGCGTTTGGATTTTTACTTTCCTTGCTACGCGTTGGATATTACCCAGACGCCAATCCTGAGCGATACACAGGAAAGGGCGGGCCCGCAGGGAGGATCAGGGGCTGTGCGCGTGTCTCGCCCCGGACGCTTTGCCAAGGGTGATGACGCCTGGCGGGGAAGATAAGAAGTGCACAATCGGACCTCGGGTCCGTCCAACAAATGGGGAGGACGTATGGGAGAACCAGATCAATCCCTGGCAACACTACGGTTCTTCGGGGACGAGCTCATCCCCGACGAGATCAGCGCCCTGCTGGGGGCGAGTCCAACGGTGTCGTATCAAAAAGGCCAGGAGCTTATCGGCAGCCGCACCGGGATCAAGCGCATCACCAAGACCGGAAGTTGGAGGCTCAACGCGGCTGAGCGTAAACCGGAAGACCTGGAAAGCCAGATCTTCGAGATCCTCCAGCAACTTACCCGGGATCTCAGCATCTGGGCTTCATTGGCGCGGTTTGAACCCAACCTCTACTGCGGCCTTTTCATGGGTAGTAGCAATGACGGGATGGGGCTCTCTGCAGAAGCGCTACTTGCCCTTGGTCAACGTGGAATTGCACTCGGGCTGGAAATCTATGATCACGATGACGAAGAGTCCACTGCCCAATCTGGGCGCGTCGATGATTCTTCTATTTTTGGGGTATGCGGGCTCTTGTAGCTACACCTCACACATGGGCAGGGCGAACTTCGAGAAGGTGCAGATAGGTGACTCACAAGATCAGCTGATCCGGGTTATGGGAACTCCATCTGTGATACAGGAGCATGGCATAGACGCGCCGACTGTGTTTCGGGGCACGGATTGCAGAGAGGCGTGCGTGAAGCGCGTCTGGTACGTGAATAGATTGCACTTATTGGACGAAGCTTGGTCCTTCGAGATCGACAGCGAGGGCATAATTCTTCGCCGCACGTACTGGCTGTCGCCCTAGCCGCCGCAGGCTCGGCCATCGACAATCGACCGTTCGGGTGGGAGTTGCTCTGGGCGGAGCCCAGCGACCCGGTCCCACCCCAGCGCAGCGCCATCCGGCCGCCCCCGTGTCCACTTTCGACTCGTTGGCGACAGGTCGGTGCTGTTCTTGACGAGTGTCGATAAAGAACAAGTTCCGTTAGCCAGCAAAATCCGGATTGTGTAACGGCCTGAGTCCACTCCTGGCCGTCAGCGGCCCCCGCCTGCGAAGGCGGCCAGCTCCTCCGCCTGACCCTCGGGGAAGGATTCTTTGAGCAGGTCGAGCAGCGCCGACACCCTTGAGCTGAGCAGCCGTCGCGACGGGTACAGCGCCCATATCTCGATGGGCGGGGCCTTTGCATCTCCCCACGACACCAATGCACCCTCCCTGAGTTCGTCGGCAACCAGCGAGAAGGGCAGCATCGCCGCGCCGGTGCCTGCACGAACGGCATCGCGCACCATGGTAAGTGCGCCCAGGCGCAGCACCGGATCCACCGCGATACGTATCTCGCCTCTCGGCGTCACCACGTCCCAGCCGGTGGCATCGCCGGACGGCCGGAACACCGCAGGCGCCGTCTCGCCCATCGCGGGCAGGGGCAGGTCCGGGTGCGCTACCGCCACCAGGCGGTCCCGGATCAGCACCCGCCCCACCAGCCGCTCATCCGGGTCCGGATTGACCCTTATCACCAGGTCATAGCCTTCTTCCACCATGTCCACGGCGCGGTCTTCGGTGGTGACATCGAGCCGCACCTGTGGGTAGCGCTTCACGAATTCGGCGGCAATCCTGCCCAGCGCCATCTGCGAAAACAGCATCGGTGCGCTTACGCGCAGCCGCCCCCGGGGCGTGTCGCCACCTGAGGCAATGGACGTAGCCGCTTCGTCCAGTTCGGTAAGCAGCGTCTCGGTGCGCTCGAACAGGGCCCGGCCCTCCTCGGTGAGCTTCAGCGTGTGCGAGCCACGCTCGAACAGCCGCACCCCCAGGCTGGCCTCCAGCTCAGCCACGCGGCGCGAGAGTGTTGCCTTGGGGCGGTCCGCTGCGCGCGCGGCGCGGCCAAATCCGCCGTGGCGCGCCACCAGGTTGAAGTCGGCCAAGGCCAGCAGGTCCATGTGTTCCACCAGCGAGACAGGTGGTCCAAGTATATGAGCTATCGGCCCGCACGCGGATCAACAACCATGAGGCCTCACCACCCACCCGGAGTACCCCATGACCATTCTTGTTACCGGCGCCACTGGCACCATCGGCCGTCAGGTCGTCCAGCACCTCACCCAGCGCGGCGCAAACGTTCGGGCACTGGTCCGCACCCCCGCCACCGCCAACCTGCCCGCCACCGTGGAGCTGGTGCAGGGCGACCTGCTGGACGTGGATGCCCTCCGCCAAGCGCTGAAGGGCGTCTCCACGCTGTTCCTGCTCAACGCCGTGGTCGCCGACGAATTCACCCAGGCACTCATCACCCTCAACGTCGCCCGCGAGGCTGGGGTGAAGCGCGTGGTGTACCTGTCGGTGATCCACAGCGACCGCTACGTCAACGTGCCGCACTTCGCCGGCAAGTTCGGCGTTGAGCGCATGATCGAGCAGATGGGCTTCAGCGCCACGATCCTGCGCCCGGCCTATTTCATCGATAACGACCTCACTATCAAGGACGTGGTGCAGGGCTACGGTGTGTACCCCATGCCGATCGGCAGCAAGGGGCTGGCGATGATCGACACCCGCGACATCGCCGAGATCGCCGCCATCGAACTGCTCAACCGCGAACAGGCGCCGGACAACCGCGCGCTGACCCGACTCAACCTGGTGGGCCCGGAAGCACTCACCGGAGAACAGGTGGCCGCCATCTGGAGCGATGTGCTGGATCGCCCGATCGCCTACGGCGGTGATGACACGGCCGCCTTCGAGCAGAACCTGCGCCAGTTCATGCCGGCGTGGATGGCCTACGACATGCGACAGATGGCCGAGCGTTTCATCAGCGACGGCATGCTGCCGGGCGCGGGTGACGTGGAGCGGTTGATGCAGTTGCTGGGTCGGCCGCTGCGTACGTACGGCGCGTTTGCGGCGGAGCATGCGTCAGCGGGCTGAGGACCTAGCCTGGGCAGCGGTTGAACAGCTAGGTCTTAGAGCCCTCGGCGTTCGCCTTCTGGATGCACGCGCTGGTTGACAAGGTAGAACGATCGTTCTACCTTGGCGCTATGGATAAGCCAACGACCGACACCCGACTGAAGATTCTGGACACAGCGGAGGCGCTGATTTACCAGAACGGAATACATGCCACCGGCATGGATCTGCTGGTGAAGACCTCAGGCGTTGCGCGCAAGAGCATTTACCGACACTTTGAAAACAAGGACCAGGTTGCCGCAGCCGCGTTGAACGCGCGGGACGTGCGCTGGCTCAATTGGTTCAGGCAGGAATGCGACAAGACCGGCAGCCCGGAAGCGCGCATCCTGGGCATGTTCACGGTGCTCAAAGGCTGGTTCGAGTCCGAGGGCTATCGCGGCTGTGCCTTCATCAACACGGCAGGCGAGGTCGGCGATTCCCACGACCCGATCCGCAGGATCGCCAAGCACCACAAACAGAAACTGCTCGATTACACGCTGGAGCTCACCGGGCAACTGAACATCGCGCAGCCGGCCGTTCTGGCGCGGCAGTTGCTGGTTCTGATGGAAGGCGCCATCACCGTATCGCGCGTGATGGGTGACTACGACGCCGCAGACACCGCAAGGGATGTTGCGCAGTTGTTGTTGAAGCAAGCCACGCGCTAACGCCGCAGTAACCGAAATCCCGCCGCAGTACCCCGTTCATCCATTTTCCATTGGAGGCCCCACCGTGTCCGCAGAAGCACCCCGTCCCCCCCTTCCCCCGTTCACTCTCGAATCGGCGATCCAGAAGGTTCGCTTGGCAGAAGATGGCTGGAATTCCCGCGATGCCGACAAAGTGGCGCTTGCCTATTCGCTCGACACCCAGTGGCGAAACCGCGCCGAGTTCACCAACGGCCGCGAGGAAGCCCGGCAGTTTCTTGCCCGAAAGTGGAAGAAAGAGCTTGAGTACCGGCTGATCAAGGAGTTGTGGGCATTCACCGGCAACCGCATTGCCGTGCGCTACGCCTATGAATGGCGCGACGACTCTGGAAACTGGTTCCGCTCCTATGGAAACGAGAACTGGGAATTCGGCGCGGATGGTCTGATGGAGCGCCGCTTCTCGTGCATCAACGACATGCCCATCAAGGACAGCGAACGCAAGTTCCACTGGCCACTGGGGCGCCGCCCGGATGATCACCCGGGGCTGTCCGACCTGGGCATGTAAGCTGCGGAGCCAACGTGAGGAAGGCCCGCGGGCGTGAATGCGCCTGCGGGCTTTCCATGTCAGCGCCGGGGTGCTCCTTCGCTTCAGGGGTCGGGCTACGACTGCACTTCAGCGCGGAACGCGATCTCGATCAACTGTTCGGGGAAGGCGAGCGCGGAAACCCCGATGAGATTGCTGGCCACCTGGGGAACCGGCTGGCCATAGACGGCGGGCCTGACCTTGCCGCTGGCGGCGAACGCGGCCGGCACATCGATTACAAAAAGAGTTTCCTCCACCACATCCGCCAGCGATCCGCCCAGCTCGGCCAACAAGGCTTTGGCGTTCTCATAGGTGCGCTTCATTTGCGCCTCCATGGTGTCGAAGTTGGCAGGCTTTCCGTCAGCACCCAGAGCTGCCGGGGCTACCAGCTGCCCCTCCGGCGTGTGTGAGAGCTGGCCCGACACGAAGATCGAATTGTTCACGCGCACGGCCTGCACGTAACCGTAAGCCGATTCCCACGGCACGCCGAAGCTGGCCGTCTTGCGGTTGGAGGTGCTCATTTCGTTTTCTTCCCAGGGTGAAGACGCCAGTCTGCCGGTAGGCATGGCCGCGCGCCTGCCCCGAAAGGGTAATGCAAGCGCAGCTGCATAGGCCGCGGGCGTCCGCTTCTGGCCGAAAGCGGACACGGGCGGGAGGGGCAAGCGATGTTCGTCGCAGGCCCATATGCCGCGCCCCGGTACCCCAAGCGCTGTCCATCAATGCCGCAGCGTCTGGTCATTTCGACTCAGTGCACATCGCCAACAGCGTGCGCGCATCAAGCCCCAAACGCACCATCAATCGTATGCATGGCGCCAGTCACGAAGCTTGCCTCCGGCCCGGCCAGCCAGGCCACCATGCCCGCCACTTCCTCCGGGCGACCATGACGCTTGATCGCCATGAAGCTGTGCATCAGATCCTTCATGGGGCCATCCTCGGGATTGGCATCCGTATCGATGGGGCCGGGCTGAACAATGTTGATCGTGATGCCGCGCGGCCCGAAGTCGCGTGCCAGGCCGCGTGCCAGCCCCTGCAACGCGGACTTGCTCACCGCGTAGGACGCCATGCCCGGCACCGGCATCCTGTCGCCGTTCACCGAGCCGATCACGATGATGCGGCCGCCGTCGCCCATCGTGCGCGCCGCCTCGACGGAGGCGTGGTAGGGCGCGTGCACGTTGATGCGCAGCAGACGATCCACGGCGTCGGGGTCCTGCTCCAACGCATCGCCGAAGATCGCGATGCCCGAGTTCACTACCAGTACGTCCAGCGGACCGGTGTCGCGGACGCGTGCGATCACCGCGTCACGGTCCGCGCTGTCGGTCTTCTCGGCCGTCGCCCCGGTTTCCGCGGCCAGCGCATGCGCCGCATCGGGGGACCCGCTGTAGGTGAAGGTCACCGACGCCCCGTCCGCCACGAAGCGGCGCACGATCGCCGCGCCAATGCCTCGGCTGCCGCCGAGTACCAGCACCTTCTTGTTCTCAAAAGCCATTGTTGGACACGCCTGAGTGAGTAATGTATCATCCACTATAGAAATGACATTCGACGGGTGTCAAGGAATTTAATAGTGGTCGATACAAAACAACCTCGACCCCGCGGTCGGCCCCGGGCGTTCGACCCCGACGCTGCCGTGGCCACCGCGCAGCAGCTGTTCCATGAGCGCAGCTATGACGACGTCAGCGTGGCGGACATCACCGGCACCTTGGGGATCAATCCGCCCAGCTTCTATGCCGCCTTCGGCAGCAAGGCGCAGCTCTTTGGCAAGGTGCTGGACCGGTATGCATGTGACGGGGCGATCCCGCTGCAGCAACTGCTGGATCCGGCCCGGCCCGTCATCGAGTGCCTGGCTGCCGTGCTTGAGGAAGCCGCCTGCCGCTACGCCGGCAAGTCGGGCGCGTCCGGGTGCATGGTCATTGAAGGGGTGCAGTCCATCGATGAGGACGCCAAGCGGGCGGCCATGGTGTTCCTGGTCGGCGCTGAAGCGGCGATCCGTGACTTCGTAGCGGCGCGCCACCCGGAAGCCGCCGACCGGGTGATGGACTACATGACCACCGTGATGATGGGGCTGTCCACTAATGCGCGCCGAGGGCATGACCATGCCCGGCTGCTGGAGTCCGCGCGGCTGGCGGTTGGGGGGTTGGAGCGGGCGATGGCCGGCCCCGGGTAGCCGCCGCTGGTACGTGACCGTGCATGTCATAGGGTCGCTTCGTGCGGCCCTTTTTCATGGACCCATACCACCTCCGGGGTCGATGGCGCTGCGCCACGAGCGCTTCCAAGTTGCTGTTTTACTTAATCATTCACGGATGGCGCCCGGCCTCTGCAGGAAAAGCTAAAGATTGGTCCCCCTCTGCCGATGATGTGATGCACGGCACACTTTCACGTTTTTTAAACAATTGCGTCATCAGGGGACCAAGGAATGAACAAAGTATTCAAGGTGGTATGGAGCAAGGCCGTGGGTCAGTGGGTTGTGACCTCCGAATTCGGCACGGCCGCATCTGGCCGCACCCGCCGCACGGCCAACCGCTTGACCACCGGCCCCCTGGCGGCCCTGAGCCTGATGACCGCGCTGGCGCTGTACGGTCCCTCCGCGATGGCGGCGGTGGACATCACCAACATCGGGTTTGAAACCGGCACGCTGAGCGGCTGGACGTATTCCAAGACCGGCACCCAAGGCTCTACCAGCTATGGCAGCACCGGTGTCGGCGCTGCGGTGGTCACCGGCATGACCGATTTCGAGGCCGACAACGGCACCCATAGCTGGACGGTGACGCCCTTCGGCAACAACATGGCCTCATTGCAGGCCGGCGCCGGTTCGGACTCGTTCACCACGGCTGCAACCGCACTTGGGCTGGACGCTGCAAGCCGTGCGCTGGTTGCAAGCACGATGGCCGGCTCGCCCACGAATGCATCGTGGCTGTACCAGGACCTGACCCTTGCTGCAGGCGACTACTTCAGCATGGCGTGGCAGTACGTCTCGACCGACTACGAGCCGTTCAACGATGCCTCGCTGACCTCGCTGATCAACCTCGGCGACGCCTCGGTGTTCGCAACGGTGAACAACCAGAACGCGCAGTACGCACTGCTGGGTGCCACCAACCTTGGCACGGGCAGCTACTCCACCGGGAGTTATGGTGCAACCGGCTGGCAGGTCGCAACGTACCAGGTCAGCACGGCTGGCACGTACCGCCTGGGGTTCATGTCATTGAATCTGCAGGACACGCAGCTGAGCCCCGTGCTGTTCGTCGACCAGGCGCCGGGCCTGACCTTCGACAAGGGCGTGCCCTTCGGTCCGGTCGCACCCAATCCGGGCAGCGGCGCGCCGACCACGCCGACGACCCCGACGACCCCGACCGGCCCAATCGTCATCGATGGTCCCAAGGGCACCGATGAGCTGGGCAACGAAGACGAGGCCTCGTTCGAGGGCGGTACGCTGGTGGTCGACAAGGACACCAACGTGAATGTCGACTTCAAGATCGACGACAAGCCCGGCACCATCGATCAGAACGGCCACGACTCGACGTTCACCGGCAAGATCGACGACGCCACCAATGGCGTTCCAGGCTCGCTGATCGTCAAGAACAGCGGCAACGGCGGTTCGGTCACGCTGACCAACACCAACGGCTACACCGGTACCACCGAGGTCGACGAGAACGCCACGCTGGCATTGTCCGGCAATGGTTCGATCGACAAGTCGAAGAAGCTCGTGATCGACGGGACGCTGGACGTGACCCAGGCTGCTCCGGTCGTGAACATCATCTCGCTGGACGGCAAGGGTGAAGTGGCGCTGGGCAACAACACGCTGTCCATCACCGATGCCAACGACGAGTTCGAAGGCACCATCGGCGGGCAGGGCGACGTGGCCATCAAGGGCGGCACGCAGGTGCTCTCGGGCACGAACACCTACGCTGGTGGCACCTCTGTCAGCAACAATGCCGTGCTGCAGGTAAGCGGTGATGAGAACCTGGGCGACGCCGCAGGCAAGCTCACGCTTGATGGCGGCACGCTGCACACCACCGGCGACGTCAACAGCGCTCGTGACGTCGTCCTTGCGGGTAATGGCACGTTTGATACCGACACCAACACCACGCTGACCAACAGCGGCGATGTGTCCGGTACGGGCGGCCTGATCAAGAACGGCGAAGGCGGCCTGGAGCTGACCGGTACGGTGAGCCACAGCGGTGGCACCACCGTCAACGAAGGCGAGCTGACCCTGTCGGGCCAGAACACCTACACCGGGGGCACCACGCTCAACGGCGGAGTGCTCAACGTCAGCAGCGACGGCAACCTCGGCGATGCTGCAGGCGGCGTGACCTTCAACGGCGGCACGTTGCACACCACGGGTGATGTGCTCAGTGATCGTGACGTGGTCCTTGCGGGTAATGGCACGTTCGATACCGACGCCAACACCACGCTGACCAACAGCGGCGATGTGTCCGGTACCGGTGGCCTGATCAAGAATGGCGAAGGCGGCCTGGAGCTGACCGGTACGGTGAGCCACAGCGGTGGCACCACCGTCAACGAAGGCGAGCTGACCCTGTCGGGCCAGAACACCTACACCGGTGGCACCACGCTCAACGGCGGCGTGCTCAACGTCAGCAGCGACGGCAACCTCGGCGATGCCGCAGGCGGCCTGACCTTCAATGGCGGCACGCTGCACACCACCGGCGACGTCAACGGCGCTCGCGACGTGGTTCTTGCGGGCGACGCCACCTTCAACACCGACAGCAACACCACGCTGACCAACAGCGGCGATGTGTCCGGTATGGGCGGCCTGATCAAGAACGGCGAAGGCGGCCTGGACCTGACCGGTACGGTGAGCCACAGCGGCGGCACCACCGTCAACGAAGGCGAGCTGACCCTCTCGGGCCAGAACACCTACACCGGCGGCACCACGCTCAACGGTGGCGTGCTCAACATCAGCAGCGATGGCAACCTGGGCGATGCAACGGGTGGCCTTACCTTCAACGGCGGCACCCTGCACACCACCGGCGACGTCGACAGTGATCGCGACGTGGTTCTTGCGGGCGACGGCACCTTCAACACCGACAGCAACACCACGCTGACCAACAGCGGCGATGTGTCCGGTACGGGCGGCCTGATCAAGAACGGCGAAGGCGGCCTGGACCTGACCGGTACGGTGAGCCACAGCGGCGGCACGACCGTCAACGAGGGCGAACTGACCCTGTCGGGCCAGAACACCTACACCGGCGGCACCACGCTCAACGGCGGCGTTCTCAACATCAGCAGCGATGGCAACCTCGGCGATGCAACGGGCGGCCTGACCTTCAATGGCGGCACGCTGCAGGCATCCTCGTCGATGACCACCGGCCGATCGATGGTGCTGGACAGCGTGGGCGCGCTCCGCAGCGCTGAAGGCAGCACCCTGACGGTCAACGGCCCGATCAGCGGCGGCGGTACCCTGGTGGCGGACGGCCAGGGCACGCTGGTGCTTGGCGCGGCCAACACCCACGCAGGCGGCACGCTGATCAGTGGCGGCACGGTCGTACTGGCGCACGCAGGCGGCCTGGGTTCCGGCACCGTGGCGATCAATGACGCGACCCTGCGCACGACGGTCGACACCCAGGTGACGCAGCCGCTGCTGGTGATGGGCGAGGCTACTCTGGATGTGGCCTCGGGCACCACGACGCAGCTGACCGGCATGCTGGACGGTTCGCGCAGCACCGGCTGCTTCATCAAGAGTGGTGCGGGTCGCCTCAACATGGCAGGCACCGCAGTCCTGGCCAATGGCACGTGCGTCAACGAAGGCACCCTCAGTGCCAATGGCGTGCTGATGAGTAATGTGCAGGTGGAACGTGACGGCACGGTGCGTGGCACGGGCACCATCGCCGGCAACATGCGCGTCGATGGCACGCTGGCCCCGGGAAACTCGCCGGGCACGCTGGCAGTGACGGGTACGGTCACGCTGACTGACGACGCCACGCTGCAGATCGATATCGACGGGTACGGCACCGGCGCCGGAGCGGGCAACTACTCACGCCTGCTGGTTTCCGGCGCGGCCGGTCGCTTCGTCGCCAACGGCACCCTTCAGCCCCTGCTGCGCGGCATCAGTGGTAATGCGGGCAACACCTTCACCCCGAAGGTGGGCGACATGTTCCGCATCGTCAGTGGCGAGGGCGGCGTGACCGGCACCTTCGACAGGATCCTGCAGCCGACCGAGGGCCTGGCCGCCAGCACGCGTTTCCAGGTGTACTACACCACCGGTTTCGACATCGACCTGTACGTGACACCGACGGCCTACAGCGCTGACCTGGTGGGCAAGGTCAACGGCAACGGCTTGGCCACTGCGGCTGCACTTGACGCCTTGGTGGAAGCCAGCGACGCCGGCACCACCACCGCCGAGCAGACCGATCTGCTGCGCGCGGTATGGCAGCAGGATGCGGTGGCACTGCCGGTGCTGGTGACCGCCCTGACCGGCGAGAGCCACGCCAAGCTGGCCGGGCTGGCGCAGTCCAATGCGACCGCACTGGCCGACGACGTGACCGGTCGACTGGGCCAGGGTGTGCTGCTGGATGCATCCATCACGCGTATCGACCAGCTGCTGTGGGCCAACATCGGCTACGGGGATCTGTCGGTGGACGCGGATGCCAGCGCCGACCGCTTCGATGCCCGCCAGCGTCGTGCCACGGCCGGTATCGACGTGTACCGCTCCTCCAACGTGGCGTGGGGCGCCGGCCTGGGTCGCACGACGTCGGAACTGGAGCGCAGCCCCTTGGACAACACGCTCGACAGCAACGCGTTCTTTGCCTATGGCGCCGCCAGGGCAGGTGCGGTGGTGCTGGACGGCATGCTGTCTTACTCGGCCGATCGCTGGGAAAGCCAGCGTCCGGACGCCCTGGGTGCCGATGGTCCGCTGTCCGGCAAGGCCTCGGGTACCACCCGCATGGCCAGTGCCGGTGTCAGCCTGCCCTTCACCGCGGCAGGCCTGAGCTGGCAGCCCTCACTGCGCGGCAACTGGCAGAAGGTTGAGCGCAATGCCTACCGCGAAGGGGGTGACTCGCTGGCGGCGCTGGACGTTGCACGCCTCCAGGCGGAAGGTAGCCGCGCCACGCTCGGCCTGTCGGTCGGCTCGCTGCGGAACGATCCGCTGGCAGCGCGCGGGACCTGGCAGTTCGGTTTGCAGGCAGGCATCAACCACGGCCAGGCCCGCCAGGCCACGGTGACCACCACACTGGCCGGCGAGCGGGTGGACCTGTCCGCCGCCGAGGCGGGCAAGGCCTTCGGTCGTGCCCAGCTGCAGGGCACCGTGCGCCTGGGTGCGTCGAGCTACCTGTACGGTGGCGTCAGCACCGAGCAGGGGTCGGGCGTGGAGAACAACAGCGTCAACGCGGGTATCCGCATCGCGCTGTGATGCCAGGCAGCGGGAGGGCACTGCCTTCCCGCTGCGGCATGCAACCGAGGCCGCGCATCCCGCTGGGGTGCGCGGCCTTTTCTTTGATTGGCGTCTGAGTTCAATCGGTTGATCGCTTGTCGAGAACTCTAAGCTCGGATACGCAGACCTTCGCCGCACTTGATGGTCCGTCACGACCAACGGTCGTGACCTACCGGATGCGGAGTCAGCGGCTACGTCCCATTCGGCCGCGTGCCAGTCCCGTGCGTTAGATCACTGCGATCTTGGCCTTGGCCAGCGCCTCGCGCACCATCCCGTCGTTGGCTTCCGTCACGGGCCGGGTCAGCTGCCAGTGGAGCTTCACCCGGAACCCCGCCTTCACCGCGTCCTGCGCACTCCACAGCACGCAGTAATCGCGCGCCAACCCGCACACATGCACCTCGCGGATGCCACGCTCGTGCAGCCATCCGGCCAGCCCGGTGGCCGGGCGGGTGCCGTCAGGCCCATGGTTCTCCCGGAATGCACTATAGGAGTCCACCTCACGGCGGGTGCCCTTGCGCAGGATCAGGTCGGCCACGGTCCAGTCCACGCCCGGGTGCAGCACGGCGCCCTCGCTGCCCTGCACACAGTGGTTCGGCCACAAGGTCTGCGGCTGCGCATGCAGCAGGATGGTCTCGAACGGGAGCTTGCCCGGATGCTGGCTGGCGAACGACGCGTGGTCGGCCGGGTGCCAGTCCTGGGTTGCCACCACCGTGCGGTAGCGACGTTCTGCCAGCAGGTCGGCAATCGGCGCTACCAGCGCATCCCCTTCCTCGCAGGCCAACGCGCCACCGGGCATGAAGTCCGGCTGCAGGTCGATTACCAGCAGGGCGACATCGGCGTGCAGGGCGGTCATGGCAGGTCCAGCGCAACGAAAGAGGGGCAACCAGCGTGGCGGCCACCCGCCCGTACGTCAATCGCCCTGGGGCGCGTCGTTGTCCTGGCCGTAATACAACAGCCCGATCTTGATCCGCTCACGGTTGTTCTCGCGGCGGTGCCGGTTGGCGTCCCGCAGCGAGTACACGCAGCCGCAGTACTCTTGCTGGTAGAACTGCTCGCGCTTGCTGATCTCCACCATGCGCGCTGCGCCACCGCCCTTACGCCAGTTGTAATCCCAGTACTGGATACCGGGGTAATGGGCCGCCGCACGGTGGCCGCAGTCGTTGATCTGGTTCATGTCCTTCCAGCGCGAGATGCCCAGCGAGCTGCTGATCACCGGAAAGCCATGCTCATGCGCGTACAGCGCGGTGCGCACGAAGCGCATGTCGAAGCACATGGTGCAGCGGATGCCGCGTTCGGGTTCGTTCTCCATGCCGCGGGCGCGGGCGAACCAGTTGTCGGTGTCGTAGTCCGCGTCGATGAAAGGCACGCCATGCTGCTCGGCGAAGCGGATGTTCTCCTGCTTGCGCAGCTCGTACTCGCGTGCCGGGTGGATGTTGGGGTTGTAGAAGAAGATTGTGTAGTCGATCCCGGAAGCGGTGATGGCCTCCATGACCTCGCCGGAGCAGGGCGCACAGCACGAATGCAGCAACAGCTTGTCGTGGCCGCCGGGCAGGGTGAGGGTGGGGCGGATGAAATCGGTCATGCGGAAATCCATTGACCCCGCTGCCGGCAACGGCGGCAGCGGGGTCCTTGTGCAACAGTGGAAAGGTCAGGCGGCGTTGGCGTCGGCGGTCTCGGCGCGCAGCTGGTGCGCCGCCGCTACCAGCGCTTCCAGCGCGGCCCGCGTCTCCGGCCAGCCGCGGGTCTTGAGCCCGCAGTCCGGGTTCACCCAGATCTGCTCGGGGCGAAGCACCTCGGCGGCCTTGCGCAGCAGGGAGAGCATCTCCTCCTTGTCCGGCACGCGCGGCGAGTGGATGTCGTACACGCCCGGACCGATTTCGTTGGGGTACTGGAAGCGCACGAAGGCATCCAGCAGTTCCATGCGCGAGCGCGAGGTCTCGATGGAGATCACATCGGCGTCCATTGCCGCCACCGAGTGGATGATGTCGTTGAACTCGGAGTAGCACATGTGGGTGTGGATCTGGGTGGCATCGCGCACGCCGCTGGCGCTGATCCGGAACGCTTCCACCGCCCAGTCCAGGTACTCGCGCCACTGTGCCCGGCGCAGCGGCAGGCCCTCGCGGATGGCCGGTTCGTCGATCTGGATCACGCCGATGCCGGCCGCCTCCAGGTCCAGCACTTCATCGCGCAACGCGAGCGCGATCTGCCGGCAGGTATCGGCGCGGGCCTGGTCGTCGCGCACGAACGACCACTGCAGCACCGTCACCGGGCCGGTCAGCATGCCCTTCATGGGGCGGTCGGTGAGCGACTGCGCGTACTGCGACCAGCGCACGGTCATCGGCTGTGGGCGGGTCACATCGCCGTAGATCACCGGCGGCTTCACGCAGCGCGAGCCATAGCTCTGCACCCAGCCGTTCTTGGTGAAGGCAAAGCCCTCCAGCTGCTCGCCGAAGTACTCCACCATGTCGTTGCGCTCGAACTCCCCGTGCACCAGCACGTCCAGCCCGATCTGCTCCTGGATGCGCACGCAGTGCTCGGTCTGGCTGGCCAGGAAGGCATCGTAGTCGGCGTCGGGCAGGGTGCCGGACTTGTTGCGGGCGCGGGCCTCACGCACTTCCAGCGTCTGCGGGAAGGAACCAATGGTGGTGGTGGGGAAGCGTGGCAGCTTGAGTGCGGCGGCTTGGGCCAGGTGGCGCTGCGGGTAGCGGCTGTGGCGCTGTGCATCGGCCGGCGTCAGTGCGGCCAAGCGCTCGGCCACGGCGGGGTTGTGCACGCGCGGCGAGCGCTTGCGGGAGGCGATGCGCTCGCGCGAGAGCTCAAGCGCGGCTTCGGCGCGGGCCGGCGCGTCGATGGCATCGGCCAGCACGCGCAGCTCTTCCAGCTTCTGCTTCGAGAACGCCAGCCAGCCACGCAGTTCATCGTCCAGCTTCTTCTCATGCGCCAGGTCCACCGGGCTGTGCAGCAGCGAACACGACGGTGACAGCCACAGGAAATCGCTGCCCAGCTGGCCGTGTGCGTAGCGGGCCAGCACCAGTGCGTTGTCCAGGTGGGTACGCCAGATGTTGCGGCCGTTGACCAGGCCGGCCGAGAGCACGCGGCCGGCGGGCAGGGCCTTGATCACCGCATCCAGCTGTTCCGGTGCGCGCACCAGGTCCACGTGCAGGCCATCCACCGGCAGCGAGGCCGCCAGTTCCAGGTTGTCGTCCAATGCACCGAAGTAGGTGGCCACCAGCACCTTGGGGCGGGCGGCGGTGGCCAGCACCGCATAGGCGTGTTCAAAGGCGGCACGCGCCTCCGGGCTGAGGTCCTGCACCAGCGCCGGCTCATCCAGCTGCACCCACTGCGCGCCGGCGGCCTGCAGCTGGCCCAGCAGCTGCACGTACACCGGCAGCAGCGCTTCCAGCAGGTCCAGCGCCGGGCTGCCGTCGGTGGTCTTGGACAGGAGCAGGAAGGTCACCGGACCAATGAGCACCGGGCGGGTTTCGATGCCCAGCCCCTTGGCCTGGCGGTATTCGGCCAGCGGCTTGTCGCCGCGCAGCGCGAAGCCCTGGCCGGCCTGCAGTTCGGGCACGAGGTAGTGGTAGTTGGTGTCGAACCACTTGGTCATTTCCAGCGCGTGCAGGTCAAAACCATCGCGCTGCAGTCCGCGTGCCATCGCGAAGTAGCCGGCCAGCGGATCGGCGTCGGCCAGCGCGCGGTAGCGGGCCGGAATGGCATCGAACAGGAAGGCGGCATCCAGCACCTGGTCGTACAGGCTGAAGTCGTTGCTGGGCGGCACATCCACCCCGGCATCGCGTTGCAGCTGCCAATGCGTGGTGCGCAGGGCGGTGGCGGTATCCTGCAGCGCTTCGGCGCTGCTCTGGCCGGACCAGTACGCTTCCAGCGCGCGCTTGAGCTCGCGTTTGGCGCCGATGCGGGGGAAACCCAGGTTGGTAACAGTGGTCATGGAACGTGTCCTCATTGCAGTAGCGGCATTGAGGAACGAAGGAACTGCGCGGCACCCACGCCATTGCTGCCGTGTCCGCCCGCCAGCGACCTTCGCCCCCGCGGGCGAACCGGATGCCGTGAAGCGGACGCACGGGGGCAGCGCCACGCAGAACGCATGGCGGCAGGCCCCGGCAACCTCCCCGCGGACGTTCCAGGTCGAATCAGAGGACGGTCGTGTCCTCCGGCCGGGGCCGGTATTCGGGCTGATGGACACGGGCACGGGGCCCACCTACTTCCTGCCGCTTCCCAGGCGCCAGGCCCAGTGCTGTTGGCAGGTTTCGTTTCCACTCACCGCTGCGGGGCAGCTCCGGAATGGGTGCGCAAGGCACCTTCACCGGATTCCCGTTTAAACCCATCCCTTCATCTGCATGAAGAGATGGATACCTTCGGCGAGCACAAGGTAGGCCGAGTTGGGGCGGCGGTCAAGGGGAGGGCAGGTCTTATATCGGCTTCGCTTATGAGCCAGCGAGACGAAAAGCGTCGGCCATCCGATCCTGCTCGCGCGCGGAAAGCCCAAGTTGCCTGGCCAGCGTCCGCCACTGGCGGACAATCCCCTGAAACTCCTCGATGATTTCATCGCCCTCATCCAGGCCCACCCGGCAGTACGCGGCGACTTCGCGCGCGAGCTCCAGGTCCAGAGCGTTGTCTGCTTCGGTGATGTTTAACTTCAGGCCGTCTGCAACCGGCACCGGGTTCATGTCATACGCTTCCGAGAGGCGCCATCCCGATCCCGGCACCAGGATGAAGCCGTGGTTTCTCAGGTGATCATCGGTGTTGGAGACAAGGATATTGAAGACGATTCTCGACCATAGCTCCCGGAGATCCGCATTCGTTTGGGAGCCATGCCTGATCAACACCTCGGCCAGTTCCAGATAACTCACGCCCGTGGAGGCGTCATCGCCATCTACATGGCCCGTCATGGTCATGGCTGAGGCAAAGTGCAGGCGCTTCCCTTCATCGGTGCGATCAAACCTTCGAACCATGAAGCAGTGATGGTCACTGGCGAATTTTCGCGCTTGGGCGGTGGCTACATTGAGGCCACAGCCAACGGCAAGCGCGTTGACGACCATTTCCCAGCCGCCGACGTCGTAGTCATCACGCGAACTCGGAAACTTGGCGATGTAGAGGCGTCCCTGTTCGTCGGCAACGCTCGCCTTGGGCCTGGCACCGCCCAGCGAACCGCCCGGCGCGATAAGCATCCTCAACCACTGCTGGCCTTGCTGGGACACGTTGTCCTGATCATCCTCCAGCGCGCGACTCGCTTGCTCCAAGGCACGAATCTGCGCAAAGGGCGGGGCCGCGAGTCCGATGGAATCATCCAAGAACTCTCCGCGGTCCTCCTGCTTGTAGCGCAGCGCGCCCACGCGATAGAGGTCGTGTACGCCAAGAAGGTAATCCGTCTCGAACAGTCGCGTTCCGGCCGGCCGGGCGCCGGCACGGATCTCACGTTCAAGGCGGCGATCCATAAGAAGGCGACCCCAGCGATCGGGGCTGGAATCGGAAAACGCGCCGAACCGGTCCTGGGGTGCAGGCGGATACTGGGGACCCTCGAAAAGGGAAATTTTCCGGTCGAGTGCGACTCGACCTATGACAGGGTCGGCTAATGCCGCAGGGTCGTACTGAAACTCGAACGTCTCGTGAGCTCGCGTCCTGCGGGAGTTCAGATAGCCCAGCCGGCGAGGTTGCTGCAAGCCTTCCCAATCCGCATACACCGCGATCATCGTCATTTCGTATTGCCTTGGTCGCGCTTCTTGCTGGAGGGCTTCAAGAGTGAGGCAAGACCTGCAGACGTCATTGCAACTGGCTTGGCAGATCCAGTTGTCGGGGTTACGTACTCGCCCTTGCGAGGCGCTTCGCCTTGGTTGGCCATCATGGCTCTTCCGGCTTTCTGAGTCGGCGGCTTGGCTTTTGGGAACCTGGTGGCCTTGGGCAGCGCCTGTTCACGAACGCTGCCTGTTTTAAGGCGTGAGTCCTGAAGCCGACGACCCAACTCATCGTCGGCGGCGAGCAACGCGAGGTCTCGTTCAATGCCAAGCACCTGCATCACCGAAAGATAAGCACCCATGGTCACTCCCGCTGCCCCGGACTCAAGCGACCGCAGCGTCATCGGCGACATTCCTGAGCGCTCTGCCAACTGTTTGGCCGTGATCTTGCGCCGCAGACGTGCAAGCTTGAGTCGCTCCCCAAACTCGGCGAGGAGCATTTCCGTTGAGGGCAGGAGTGGAGCGGTCTTCTTCGCCATGGCGCTATTATTCCTGCGTTTTTGAATGAAAAGAGCCACAATATTAGCACTATGAACGAGGATCGATCATTTGCCAGCCTAACATGATCGAAAAACGCCAAATGTAGAAATATTATGGCTAAAATAGCCAAATAATGCCATAATATTATCGCTATTGTCGTGCTGAGAGGCGAGCCCCTTCAGGAGGCAAGCCGGTACGGCTCGATGCTGGTCAGCGCTCGGCCAGTCCATCTCGCGCCTTGGCTATGTCGTAACCCTTCTGCAGGTTCAGCCACGCCCCTGCATCCGTACCGCGACTTCCCGCGTATCTCTCCACAACTTCCGTGGAGCCCGGCATGCGCGCGCACCCTTCTCTCTCTGTGTCGCTTCTCCTGCTATGCCCCGCGCTGGCCTCTGCCCAGACCGTCCAGCGCCAGGAAGGTCGTGCCTACGCGGCAAACGGCGACACCCTGCTGTACCGCGAAACCCATTGGCTGCAGGGATCCCAGCAGGCGCAGTCACGGCTGGTGCTGTACCGCTGCGCGGACGGCCGCCCCTTCGCGCGCAAGTGGATGACGCCGCAGGGCAGCCCGCAGACGCCGGATTTCGCGCTGGAAGACGGCCGCGACGGCTACCAGGAAGGCGTGCGCGGCAATGGCGCAGCTCGCACGGTCTATGTGCGGGCCACTTCGGATGCCACCCCGGTCAGCCGCGCGTTGGAGGTGCCCGCGGGCGCGGTGGTCGATGCCGGTTTCGACGCGGCCGTGCGCCGACATTGGGCAGACCTGCTCGAAGGGCAACCGGTGGCATTCCAGTTCCTGCTGCCCAGCCGCCAGCGGCTGGTGCCGTTGAAGCTGCAGCGCACCGGCGCGCTCACCTGGAAAGGCCAGCCGGCGCAGCAGCTGCAGATGAAACTCGATGCGTGGTTCGGCTTCGCCGTGCCGGCGGTAACCCTCATCTATGCAAGCGCCGACCAGCGCCTGCTGCAGTTCACCGGCACCGGCAACGTGCGCGACCAGAACGGGCGCTACCCGCAGGTGCGCGTGGAGTTCCCCTCGCCGCCCGTAGCCGCTGGCGCGGCCGAGCTTGCCACGGCGCGGGGGCAAGCATTGGTGAAGACATGCGACTCATGAATACCCTCTTGCAGCCGTCCTCAGGAGCAACGACCATGCAGGCTTGCTACCTGCCGACACCGAGCCTGCGATGCCTGAGCTGGATGCTTCCGATACCGCCGCATCAACACGCCTGGACCGGCTTCTGGTCCAGGTGGCCGAGGGCGACCGCCAGGCATTCGAGTCCGTATACCAGCTGGCCTCGGGCCGGCTGTTCGCGATCTGCCTGCACACCCTGCGCGACCGCCGCGATGCCGAAGAGGTCCTGCAGGACGTCTTCACCACGGTCTGGCGCAAGGCCACCCAGTTCGATGCCACGCGGGCCTCGGCCATGACCTGGCTCTCGATGATGGCGCGCAACCGCGCGATCGACCGCCTGCGCTCGGCCCCGCCGCGCCCGCTGGATGACCTGTCGGTGGCCGAAGAGATTCCCGATTTCGCGCCGCAGCCGGCGCAGGCGGCCGAGCACGCCTCCGACCGCGAGCGTCTGGATGATTGCCTGGATACCCTGGAACCGCGCCGCCGCTCGCTGATCCGCAGTGCGTTCCTGCACGGTGCCAGCTATGAAGAGCTGGCCCGCCGCATCGGTTCGCCGCTGGGTTCGGTGAAGAGCTGGATCCGGCGCGGGCTGGGCCAACTGCGGGTGTGCCTCGAACGATGAACATCCGCGACCTTCACGATATCCAAGACGACGGCCAGCCGCCGAGCGCCGACATCCTGGCCGGCGAATACGTGCTGGGCGTGCACGACGCCGCCGAGCGCCTCAAGATCGAACACCGCATCGCCACCGACCCGGGCTTCGCCCGGCTGGTCGAGCAGTGGCAGGTGCGGCTGGCCCCGCTGCTGGAAGAGCTCGGCAGCGAGGCGGTGCCGGCGCACCTGTGGCCGCGCATCCGCAGCGAGCTGGGCTGGCCGGCGGTGACCGCCGCGCCCAGGCTCTGGCAGCGCACCGGCTTCTGGCAGGGCATGACTGCCCTGGCGGCGGCGCTGGCACTGGTGGCGGTGTTCAACCGCCAGCCGCTGCCCACCGCCCCGTCCACCCCGGTGGCCGTCACCCCGGCGCCGACCCCGGCCGAGCCGGAGCAGGCGACCAAGCCGGTCACCCCGCTGCTGCACGACGATGGCACGCCCGGCTGGCTGGCCTCGGTCGACAAGGCACAGGGCAAGGTGTTGATGGTGCCCGTCCCCGCACCGGCCGATGCGGCTGGCCGCGCACCGGAGCTGTGGCTGATTCCGGCCGGCGGTACGCCGCGTTCGCTGGGCCTGGTGTCCATCAACCGTGCCCACACCGTGGCCGTGCCCGACGCGCTGCGTGATGTCCTTGTGAACGGATCGGTGCTGGCGATCACGCTGGAACCGTCGAGCGGGGCGCCGCAGGGCATTCCGACCGGTCCGGTCATCGCCAAGGGCGACATCGCCAACCTGTAACGGCCACCCCTTCCGGAAATTATTTTTCGGAAGGGGTGCATCCAAACGGCGCGAGCCTGCGTATCTCCTGATGAACCGCTCAGGAGACGCGCGACATGCTGTCCCGTTCCACCCCCGACCAACCCGCCCGCGCCCCGCGCGGCCGCTGGGCCACCGTGCTGCGCTGGTTCGACACCGGCGCCGCCGCGCCGGCCGCCGGTGGGAGCGGCAACCGCGTGGACTGGCTGCGGGCGATTCCCTTCGTGGGCATGCACCTGGCCTGCCTGGCGGTGATCTGGGTGGGGGTGTCGTGGGTGGCGGTAGGCGTGGCGCTGGCGCTGTACGCGGTGCGCATGTTCGCCATTACCGCCTTCTACCACCGCTACTTCGCGCACCGCACCTTTCGCACCTCGCGCGTGGTGCAGTTCGTGTTCGCACTGATCGGCGCGGCCAGCGTGCAGCGCGGCCCGCTGTGGTGGGCCGCGCACCACCGCAACCACCACCGCCACACCGAAACCGCTGCGGACCCGCATTCGCCCACCGTGCACGGCTTCTGGTGGAGCCACATGGGCTGGTTCCTCACCACCGAAGGCTTCCGCACCGACTGGGCGCGCATTCCGGACCTGGCGAAGTATCCGGAGCTGCGCTGGCTGGACCGTTTCGACACCCTGGTGCCAGTGGCACTGGCCGCTGCGCTGTACGGGCTTGGTGCATTGCTGGAACACGTCGCGCCGGGCCTGGGCACCAGCGGCGGGCAGATGCTGGTGTGGGGCTTCTTCATTTCCACGGTGGTGCTGTTCCACGCCACGGTGACGATCAATTCGCTGGCGCACCGCTTCGGCCGCCGCCGCTTCAACACCGGCGATGACAGCCGCAACAACCTGTGGCTGGCCCTGCTCACCTTCGGCGAGGGCTGGCACAACAACCACCACTTCTTCCCGGGCACGGTGCGCCAGGGCTTCTATTGGTGGGAAGTGGACATCACCTGGTACGGCCTGCGCGCGATGGCCGCGCTGGGCCTGGTGCGTGACCTCAAACCGGTGCCGGCCTGGGTGCTGGCCAAGGCGGAGCACTGACATGCGCATTGCCGTGATCGGATCGGGCATCGCGGGACTGGCCAGCGCCTGGTGGCTGAGCCAGCGCCACGAAGTGACGCTGTTCGAGGCCAACGACTACCTCGGCGGCCACACCCACACTCATAACGTGATGGTGGATGGCCGCGCGCAGGCGGTGGACACCGGCTTCATCGTGTTCAACCCGCAGCACTACCCGCTGCTGACCACGCTGTTCGATGAGCTGCACGTGGCGTCGCAGCCCACCACCATGAGTTTTTCGGTGCACAGCGAACGCACTGGCCTGGAGTACAACGCCACCACGCTGGATACCCTGTTCTGCCAGCGCCGCAACCTGCTCTCGCCGCGCTTCTGGGGCATGCTGCGCGACCTGCGCCGCTTCTATCGCCAGGCGCCGGCGCTGCTGCACAGCGGGGAAGAGGGACCGTCACTGGGCGACTACCTGAAGCAGGGCCGCTACGGCGAGGCCTTCGTCCAGGAGCACCTGCTGCCGATGGCCTCTGCGCTGTGGTCATCGCCGGTCCAGGCCTTGGCCGACTTCCCGGCGCGTTACCTGGTGCAGTTCATGGCCAACCACCAGATGCTGCAGATGACCGGGCGCCCGGCGTGGCGGGTGGTGCAGGGCGGTTCGGCGCGTTATGTGGAAGCGATGCGGCGGCGCTGGCGGGTACGCGAGCGGCTGGAATGCCGGGTGCTGGGCGTGGAGCGGCAGGAGCACGGGGTGCGCGTGCTCACCGCCGATGGGCTGGAAGGCTTCGACCAGATGGTGCTGGCCTGCCACAGCGACCAGGCGCTGGCACTGCTGTCCGATGCCGATGCCACCGAACGCAGCGTGCTCGGCGCGATCCGTTACCAGCCCAACGAGGTGGTGCTGCATACCGATGCCAACCTGCTGCCACGCAACCGCAAGGCCTGGGCGGCGTGGAACGCACACGTGCCGCGCGACCCGTTGGCACCGTGCACGGTCAGCTACTGCATGAACCTGCTGCAGGGCATCGATACGCCCACGCCGCTGGTGGTGACGCTCAACCGTACCGACGCGATTGCGCCGGAGAAGATCCTGCGTCGGATGCAGTACGCCCACCCCGTGCACGACCACGCCATGGTGCGTGCACAAGGGCGCTGGGCCGAAGTGCAGGGGCGGCGCCGCACCTGGTTTGCCGGCGCTTACTGGGGCTGGGGCTTCCATGAAGATGGCATCCGCAGTGCGCGCCGGGTGGTGGAGGCGCTGCAGTCGCTGGATGCCGAGGCGTACTGGCCGCTGTCGCAGGGCGTACCGGCATGACGGCCAGTGCGATCTATCGCGGCAGGATGCAGCACCGCCGGCATGCGCCGCAGCCGCACGCGTTCGACTACCCCATCGCGCAGCTGCTGATCGACCTGGACGAGCTGGACCACCTGTTCGACGGCCGCTGGTTCTGGTCGGTGAACCGCCGCAACCTGGCCGAGTTCCGCCGCAGCGATTACCTGGGCGAACCGGACCAGCCGCTGGCCGATGCGGTGCGCGGACGCATCACCCAGACGCTGGGCCATGCACCGCCGGGTCCCGTGCGCATGCTTTCGCACCTGCGCCATGCCGGACATATCTTCAACCCGGTCAGCTTCTATTACTGCTACGCCGCCGATGGCACCACGCTGGACTGCATCGTAGCCGAGATCACCAACACGCCCTGGCAGGAACGCCACGCCTACGTGCTGCCGGTGGCGCACGCCGACGCGCACGGCCGCGCGCTGGCCTGGACCTTCGGCAAGCAGTTCCACGTTTCCCCGTTCCTGCCGATGGACTGCGAATACCGCTGGCGCTTCACCGCGCCGGGCGATGACCTGCACGTGCACATGCAGGTGTGGCGCAACGGCGAGCGCCAGTTCGACGCCGACCTGGCCCTTCGGCGCCATCCCCTCACCGGCCCCGGCCTGGCCCGCGTGCTGCTCCGCCACCCGCTGATGACGGTGCAGGTGGTGGCCGCCATCCACTGGCAGGCGCTGCGGCTGTGGCTCAAGCGCACGCCCGTCCACGACCACCCTTCCATTGCTGGAAAGCACCCATGAACGACATGACCCGACCGCTTGCCCTGCCTGAGCCCAGCACGCTGGAAGCGTTCCTGCGCCGCCGCCTGCTGGCCCAGCTGGCCCCGCTGCAGGGCGGCCGGCTGCAGCTGCGCGATGCGCTGGGTGATGTCTCCATCGGTGACGCCGCTGCACCGCTGCAGGTGACGGTGTGGGTCGACAACCCGGCTTTCTACCGTGCGGTCGGCGCACAGGGGAGCGTGGGTGCCGGTGAGGCCTACATCCGCGGCGAGTGGCGCTGCGACAACCTCGTTGGGCTGGTGCAGCTGCTGGTGCGCAACCGCGCGCTGCTCGATGGCATGGAGCGCGGCCCGGCGCGGGTGGGCGGCTGGCTGCTGCAGGGCTGGAACTGGCTGCGCCGCAACACCCGCGAAGGCAGCCGCCGCAACATCGCCGCGCACTACGACCTGGGCAATGCGTTCTTCTCGCTGTTCCTGTCCCGCGACCTGATGTATTCCTCGGCGCTGTACGCCGAGGCGGGTGACACGCTGGAAGTGGCCTCGCAGCGCAAGCTGGCGCGGATCTGCGAACAGCTTCAGCTCAAGCCGGGCGACCGCGTGGTCGAGATCGGCACCGGCTGGGGGGGTTTCGCGGTGTATGCCGCGCTTCACCATGGCTGCCACGTCACCACCACCACCATCTCCAGGGAGCAGTACGCGCTGGCCACCGAACGGGTGGCCAGCGCGGGGCTGCAGGACAAAGTGACGGTGCTGCTGGAGGACTACCGCGACCTGGAGGGCCAGTACGACAAGCTGGTCTCCATTGAGATGATCGAGGCCATCGGCGCGCAGTACCTCGATACCTACTTCGCCACGCTCACCCGGCTGCTCAAGCCGGAAGGCCTTGCGCTGCTGCAGGCCATCACCATCGAAGACGAACGCTACGAGCAGGCGCGGCGCAGCGTGGACTACATCAAGCGCTTCGTGTTTCCAGGCAGCTTCATTCCTTCGCTGCACGCGATCATGGCGGCCAAAACCCGCAGCAGCGACCTGCAGCTGATCGGCCAGCACGACTTTGGCCAGTCCTACGCGCTCACCCTGCGTGCCTGGCGGCTTCGCTTCCTGTCGCAGCTGCCGGCGGTGCGCGCGCAGGGCTTCGATGAGCGCTTCATCCGCCTGTGGGAGTTCTACCTGGCCTACTGCGAAGGTGGCTTCCTGGAACGCTCCATCGGCGTGTCGCAGCTGCTGCTGGCGCGGCCCGGCTACCGGCCGGCACCGATCGAGGGTACCCACTGAGATGCGCCACTTCTGGGCCAATGTCATCGGCAACCAGCTGGTGTGGCTGTGCGCGGTGGTCGGCGCCGGGCAGGGGCTGCGCTGGCCGGCGCTGCTGGCCGCGGCTGCCTATGTGGCCAGCCAGCTCGCCATGTCCGCGCAGCCCAGCGTCGATGTCAGGCTGCTTGGGGTGGCCGTGTTGTGCGGGCTGGTCGTGGATGGTCTCGCGGGTGCAAGCGGGCAGGTGGTGTACGCCGCTGCCTGGCCCAATGCGTGGCTGGCGCCGGTGTGGATCCTCGCGCTGTGGGCCGCATTCGCGATGACGCTTACGGTTTCCCTGAAGGTGTTGCAGCGGCGGCTCTGGCTGGCCGCGCTGCTCGGCCTGGTCGCGCCGCTGGCGTATCTCTCCGCCGCGCGCGGCTGGTCGGCGGTGGCGTTCCCGTCGCCGTCATGGCAGGGCGTGGCCGTTCTTGCCCTGGGCTGGGCCATCGCACTGCCCCTGCTGGCCCTCTGCGCGCGCCACTGGCAGCGCGGGTCGGCGCCAGTGGCTACGAACACCAAAGGAGCGCATGCATGATGAATCTTGGATGGGTCTGGCTGTATGCCGCACTGATCATGTGCTGGGGCTGGTGGTGGCAGCGCCGCCACCAGAACATCGGCGTGGTCGATGTGCTGTGGGCCAAGGGCGTGGGCGCCTCGGCACTGCTGCTGGCGTGGCTGGGCGATGGCGCAACCGCGCCGCGCGTCGCGCTGGCGTTGCTGGGCGGGCTGTGGGGATCGCGGCTGGCCCTGCACCTGTGGAAGCGCGTGCGCAGCGAAGACGAGGATGGCCGCTACCAGCACCTGCGCCGGCACTGGAACGGCCACCAGGGCAAGATCTTCGGCTTCTTCCAGTTCCAGGCGTTGCTGATCGTGCTGTTCGCATTGCCATTCGTGGCGGTGTCTCAGAGCGCGGCGCTGCCGATGGGCTGGATCATCGCCGCCATCGCAATGTGGCTGCTCAGCGTGGGCGGCGAATCGCTGGCCGACCGCCAGCTGGCACGCTTCCGCGCCGACCCGGCCAACAAGGGCAAGACCTGCCGCAGCGGCCTGTGGCGCTACTCGCGCCATCCCAACTACTTCTTCGAATGGCTGCACTGGTTCACCTACGTGCTGCTGGCCGTGCACTCGCCGCTGTGGTGGTTGGCCTGGTCCGGACCCGTGGTGATGTACGTGTTCCTGCGCTGGGTGAGCGGCATTCCGTTCACCGAGGCGCAGGCGCTGCGCACCCGGGGTGAGGACTACCGCGACTACCAGCGCAGCACGCCGATGCTGTTTCCGTGGTTCCCCTCCCGCACTGCTTCGCCCCGCAAGGAGTCTTCACCGTGAATGTCGCCCGAGAATCGCTGCCGCTGCCCGACTACGCGCCCGGGCTGACCGGCCTGGCCGAACGCGGCCTGCTGCCCGATGCGCTGCTGCGGCTGGGCATCCGCCGCCAGTGCGAGGCGCGCCTGCGTGAGGAAAGCGCAGGCACCGTGGAAGAGCAGGCGCAGCGCTTTTCCGCGCGCATCGTGTCGCTGTCGCGCAGCCCGCTGGCGCTGCACGTGGACGCGGCCAACCGCCAGCACTACGAAGTGCCCGCCGCGTTCTTCCAGGATTGCCTGGGTGCACGGCTCAAGTACAGCAGCTGCTACTACCCCACCGGCACGGAAACGCTTGATCAGGCCGAAGAGGCGATGCTGGCCCTGTACGGCGAGCGCGCCGAGCTGGCCGACGGCCAGGACATCCTGGAGCTGGGCTGCGGCTGGGGCTCGCTGACGTTGTGGATGGCCGAGCGCTATCCCGCCTCGCGCATCACCGCCGTATCCAATTCCAACAGCCAGCGCGAGTACATCCTGGGTCAGTGCCGCATACGTGGTCTCACCAACGTGACGGTGCTGACCCGCGATGTGAACGAGTTGATCCTGGAACCGGGCAGCTTCGACCGCTGCGTGTCGGTGGAGATGTTCGAACACGTGCGCAACTACGCCCGGCTGCTGCAGCGCATCCACCAGTGGCTGCGCCCGAACGGCAAGCTGTTCGTGCACATCTTCGTGCACCGCACGCTGATGTACCCGTTCGAGACCGAAGGCGATGACAACTGGATGGGGCGGCACTTCTTCACCGGCGGACTAATGCCGGCCGCCGACACGCTGCTGCACTTCCCCCAGTACATGCAGCTGCAGCAGCGCTGGCTGCTGGACGGCACCCACTACGAACGTACCGCCAACCACTGGCTGGAGCGCCAGGACCAGAACCGCGACGCCGTGATGGCGGTGCTGCGCCAGGGCTACGGCGAGGCCGCCGCCGCACTGTGGTTCCAGCGCTGGCGCATGTTCTGGATGGCCTGCGCCGAGCTGTTCGGCTACCAGAAGGGCCAGCAGTGGATGGTGGCCCACTACCTGTTCGACCGCGCCTGACCCCTCATGAGGAAAACGCCATGAAGCTACGCCCACTGCTTCCCCTCCTCGCCGCCGGCATGTTGCTGGGCGGCTGCGGTGGCAATACCCGTCCCATTCCGCCGGTGGCCCACGTGGACGTGCCGCGCTTCATGGGCGACTGGTATGTGATTGCCCACATTCCCAGCCGGCCCGAGCGCGAAGCGTTCGATGCGGTGGAGTCCTACGCGCTTCGCCCGGACGGGCGCATCCAGACCACCTTCACCTACCGCAAGGGCAGCTTCGATGCGCCGGTGAAGACCATGCATCCGATCGGCACGGTCAAGGAAGGCACCAACGGTGCCGAGTGGGGCATGCAGTTCGTGTGGCCGATCAAGGCCGAGTACGTGATCGTGTACCTTGACGATGACTACCAGCAGACCATCGTCGGTCGCAGCAAGCGCGACTACATGTGGCTGATGGCGCGCACCCCGCAGATCTCCGATCAGGACTACCAGGCGGCCATGACCCGGATTGCCGCGCTGGGCTATGACCTGTCGCAGGTGCGCCGCGTACCCCAGTCAGCCGCGACCAACCGCCCGAAGCCATAACTGGGGCGCGGTTCTCAGGCCCTGAGAAGGCCTTGGGGGATACTGGAACCCAAGGCGGACAGAGGGCGGCGACATGGCGGACAAGTACTGCGATCTGGTCATGAAGGGCGGCATCACCAGCGGCATCGTGTACCCCAATGCGGTGCTGTCGCTGGCCCGCGAGTACCGCTTCAAGAACATCGGCGGCACCTCGGCCGGGGCGATCGCCGCCGCCGTGGCCGCTGCCGCGGCGCTGGGCGACCGGCGCTGCCGGGCCGGTGAACCGATGGGCCCGCAGGCCGGCTTTGCCGGGCTGGCCGATGTGTCCACCCAGTTGTCGCGGCGCGGCTTCATCTACAGCCTGTTCCAGCCGGCTTACGGTGCGCGTACCGCTTACCGGCTGCTGGTGATGCTCACCGGCAAGGCGAGCCTGCCGCGCAAGATCCTGTGCCTGCTGGCGGCGGTGTTCGCCATCGCCCCGCTGGAACTGCTGGCCGCGCTGGTCGGGCTGCTGGGCATCGGCTGGCTGGCCGCAGGAGTGGAGGGCATGTGGGCCACGCTGCTGCCGTCGCTGCTGTGCGCGTATGGGGCGGGGGTACTGGCGTCCGCGCTGCGGGTGGCGCGGGTAGCGCGGCGCAACCTGCTGGGGCTGTGCTCGGGCGCCACCCAGAGCGGTGCCGACAAACCTGCGCTGACCGACTGGCTGCACACCCAGCTGCAGGCCCTGGCCGGCAAGCCGCTGGACCAGCCGCTGACCTTCGCCGACCTGCATGACGCCCCGCGTTACAGCGGCGAGCCGGAGGGCGCGCACGCGGTCAGCCTGCAGATGATCACCACCTGTGTATCGCACACCGAGCCGCGCACGCTGCCGTTCGGCGCCTCGCAGTTCTGGTTCCGGCGCGATGAGTTCGAACAGCTGTTCCCGGCCAGCGTAGTGGCGTGGCTGCTAGCCCGCGCGGGCGCGCCGCATCACGTGGACGGCGTGGACTACTACCGCCTGCCCGAAGGCGAGCAGCTGCCGGTGCTGGTGGCCACGCGCATGAGCCTGAGTTTTCCGCTGCTGATCAGCGCGGTGCCGCTGCATGAGCCGGCCCGGCGCGAGCGCCGCTGCGAACCCATGGCCGATGCCGCGCCCGCGCACGGCGATCGCAACGTGGCCGACAGCACCGAAGGCTTGACCAGTGGTGGCCACGGCACCGGCCCGGCGATCACCGCGTTCCGGGTGTGCTGGTTCTCCGACGGCGGCATCAGCAGCAACTTTCCCATCCATCTGTTCGACGCCGCGCTGCCGCGCTGGCCCACCTTCGGCATCAACCTGGTGTACCCGCACACCGCCGAACCACTGCGCGCCGCGCCAGACTCGCCCGACGCGATCAACGCCGCAGTATTCCTGCCCACCGAAAACCGCCATGGCTGGCAGCGCAGCTATCAGTCCATCGCACGCCCGCTGGCAGCGGCGGAGATGTCCGGCTTCCTGTTCTCCATCGTCTCCACAATGCAAAACTGGCGCGATGTGCTGCAGGCACGCGCGCCAGGCTACCGCGATCGCATCGTGCACGTCACCCTGCAGGGCGACGAAGGCGGCATGAACCTGGACATGCCGCAGGCGGTGCTCAGCCGGATTGCCGCCAAGGGCAGTGTGGCCGGTGAGCGCTTCTGTGATTTCTCGTTCGCCAATCATTATTGGATCCGCTGGCGGAACCTGGCGTCGGCGTATCAGCGCTACACGGTGGAGGTGGCGCGTACCGATGACCCCGCGCAGCGCGTGAGCGCCTGGCAGGACGCCTACGAAACGGTTGCGCAGGGGGCGCCACCGCCCCCCTCCTACCGGTTCAGTTCGGAAGAGAAGCGCCGCGAATCGCAGCAGTTGTGGCGGTTGATGGTTGAACAGGGCCAGACCTGGGAAGACCTCGGCCCGGACCTCACCGACGGCGCCCCTCGCCCGTTGCCGCAGATGAAGGTGACGCCCAGCTATTGACCGCAATGCGGTCAATAGCGGTAGCGCCGGCCGTTGGCCGGCCCTCATGAACGTTGCGGCATCCCGACGGCCGGCCGACGGCCGGCGCTACCGGGACCCGGTCACGCGCGCCCCGGCAGCTGCGCGAACGCGCGCTGCATGCAGTCCTCGCGCGGGCAGACCCGGCAACCCGGGCCGATGGACACCGAATTGCCCGGGCTCTGGATATCCAGCCCGCGCGAATAGATCAGCCGCTCGGCGTGCTGCAGGTCGCACCCCAGCGCGACCGCAAACGTCTTGCGCGGCTGGCCATGACCAATCGGGCCGCTGCTGACCTGCCGTGCCAGCCAGAAGTGGCGGCGCCCGTCGGGCATGCGTGCGGTCTGGGTCAGCACCCGCCCGGGCTGGTTGAAGGCCTCGTACACGATCCACAGCGGACACGAGCCGCCCACCTGCGAGAAGTGGAAATCAGTGGCCGAGTGCCGCTTGGACACGTTGCCGGCGCGGTCCACCCGGATGAAGAAGAACGGCAGCCCGGGCGCACTGCGTCGGGCCAGCGTGCTCAGCCGGTGGCAGACCGCTTCAAAGCCCACCCCGAAACGGTGCGCCAGCGCATCGATGTCGTAAGCGCAGTGTTCGGCCGCACGCAGGAATTGCGCATACGGCATCACCAGCGCGCCGGCGAAGTAGTTGGACATGCCGATTCGCGCCTGTGCGATCTGCTCTGGTTCGCGGAAGCCCGCGCGCGCGATCACCGCATCGATCTGCGCCGCATATCCAAGCAGGGCCAGCTCGGCCGCCATCTGGAACGCCTGCTGGCCCGGTTCCAGGTAATCGGGCAGCCACAGCGTGCGGCTGCCGCCGTCGTACACGCGCTTCTCGCGCCCGGCCTGCAGCGGCCCCACTTCCACCAGCACGCCGTGGCGGTCGGCCAGCAGCTGGCGCAGGCGCGGCGCTACGTGCCCGGCCACCAGCCCCCATTCGCCGAACAGGTGCTCGGCCAGGTCGTCCAGTTCGGGAATGTGGTTGTGCATGCGGTTGAAGAAGTCCCGCACCTGGTCGCCGGCCGGCAGCGAATGCCCGGCCTGCGGGTCGCCCAGCTGGAACTCCAGCGCGGCGGCGTGTTCGCGCAGCAGCAGGTGGCGGCGGTGCAGGTCGAGCAGGGCCCGGCTGATCTGGGGCAGGTTGCCGGCCATGGCGCGCAGCTCGGTGCTGCTGACCTCGTCCAAGCCCAGGTCGCGCAGGGTCTCGCCCAGCGCTTCCTGCAGCGCGCCGGGCTCATCGACGTCGAACAGGTCGGTAACGTCGCCCAACACCTCGCGCAGTTTGCCCTGCACGGCCGGGGTCAGGGGGCGCTTGTTGCGCTCGATCTGGTTCAGGTAGCTGGCCGACAGCCCCAGTGCCCGTGCGAGGTCGGCCTGGCTGTAGCCGCGCTGCTCGCGCAGCTTGAGCAGGCGCAGGCCGATCTGGCGATGGGGGAGCTGGCTATTCACAGAATTAACAGAAATCGTAGCGGGCGTTGGCCAGATTAAGCGCAGACAGGCCGGAAATCGAGAGGTGACCTGTGAATAATGCCAATCACCTTTCGCATCCCGCCGGTATTGCCATGACTGTTGCAGCGCCCCGTATCCGCATGTTGATCGATGGCCAGTTCGTTGAATCGGCCAGCTCGCACTGGCAGAACGTGGTCAATCCGGCCACCCAGGACGTCCTGGCCCAGGTGCCGTTCGCCACCGTGGGCGAAGTGGGCGCCGCTGTGGCCTCGGCCAAGGAAGCCTTCAAGACCTGGCGCAAGACCCCGATCGGCACCCGCGCGCGCATCTTCCTGAAGTACCAGCAGCTGATCCGCGAGCACATGAGCGAACTGGCCCACATCCTCAGCGCCGAGCAGGGCAAGACCGTGCCCGACGCCGAAGGCGATGTGTTCCGCGGCCTGGAAGTGGTCGAGCACGCCGCCGCCATCGGCAACCTGCAGCTGGGCGAGCTGGCCAACAACGTGGCCAATGGCGTGGACACCTACACCCTGCTGCAGCCGCTGGGCGTGTGCGCCGGCATCACCCCGTTCAACTTCCCGGCGATGATCCCGCTGTGGATGTTCCCGATGGCCATTGCCACCGGCAACACCTTCATCCTCAAGCCGTCCGAACAGGACCCGATGGTGACCATGCGCCTGGTAGAACTGGCGCTGGAAGCGGGCATCCCCAAGGGCGTGCTCAACGTCGTGCACGGCGGCGAAGAAGTGGTCAACGCGATCTGCGACCACCCGGACATCAAGGCCGTGTCCTTCGTGGGCTCCACCCGCGTCGGCACCCACGTGTACAACCGCGCCTCGCTGGCCGGCAAGCGCGTGCAGTGCATGATGGGCGCCAAGAACCACGCCGTGGTGTTGCCGGACGCCAACAAGGAACAGAGCCTCAACGCCATGGTCGGTGCCGCCTTCGGCGCGGCCGGGCAGCGCTGCATGGCCGCCTCCACCCTGGTGCTGGTTGGTGAAGCGCGCGAGTGGGTGCCGGACCTGGTGGCCAAGGCCAAGACCCTCAAGGTCAGCGCCGGCAGCGTGGCCGGTACGGATGTGGGCCCGGTGATTTCCTGCGCCGCCCGCGAGCGCGTAGAAGCGCTGATCGCCTCGGGCGTGGAGCAGGGCGCCAAGCTGGTGCTCGACGGCCGCAACCCGCAGGTGGACGGTTTCGAGAAGGGCAACTTCGTGGGCCCGACCATCTTCGACGGCGTCAAGCCGGGCATGCGCGTGTACGACGAAGAAATCTTCGGGCCGGTGCTGGTCATCCTGGAAGCGGAAACGCTGGATGACGCCATCGAGCTGATCAACAGCAACCCCAACGGCAACGGCACCGCGCTGTTCACCCAGTCCGGCGCGGCGGCCCGTCGCTTCCAGGAAGAAATCGACGTCGGCCAGGTGGGCATCAACGTGCCGATCCCGGTGCCGGTGCCGCTGTTCTCGTTCACCGGTTCGCGCGCGTCCAAGCTCGGCGACCTGGGCCCGTACGGCAAGCAGGTGGTGATGTTCTACACCCAGACCAAGACCATCACCGCGCGCTGGTTCGACGACGAGACCCTGGGTCACGGCGTCAACACCACCATCAGCCTGAAGTAAGCGCCTGCAAGGCACGGAGTGTTCATGAGCAACTCGATGACGACGGAACTCGAAGAAGCGCAGCAGGCCTATAGAGAAGCCGCGCGTGATTTCGCCCAGGCCGAACTGGCGCCGCACGCCGCGCGATGGGATGCGGAGGGCATCTTTCCGCGCGAGGCGATCGCCAAGGCAGGGGAACTCGGGTTCTGTGGCTTGTACATGGATCCTGAAGTCGGTGGAAGCGGCCTGAGCCGTCTGGACGCCGCCGTCGTCATCGAGGAGCTCGCCAACGTGGATCCTTCCACGGCGGCCTATATCAGCATCCACAACATGGCCTCGTGGATGGTCAGCAGCTGGGGCCAGGAAGCGCTGCGCGCCGAGTGGGGCCAGGCGCTGTCTTCGGGCAGCAAGCTGGCCTCGTACTGCCTGACCGAACCGGGTGCCGGGTCGGACGCGGCCTCGCTGAAGACCAGTGCCGTGCGTGATGGCGACCATTACGTGCTCAATGGCGCCAAGGCGTTCATCTCGGGCGCCGGTGCCACCGAGCTGCTGGTGGTGATGGCACGTACCGGCGGTCCCGGTGCCAGTGGTATCAGCGCGCTGGCCGTGCCGGCCGACCTGGCCGGCATCAGCTACGGCCGCAAGGAAGAGAAGATGGGCTGGAACAGCCAGCCCACCCGCGGCATCACGTTCGAAAACGTGCGCGTGCCGGTGGGCAACCTGCTGGGCGAAGAGGGCAGTGGCTTCAAGCTGGCCATGAAGGGCCTGGACGGCGGCCGCATCAACATCGCCGCCTGCTCGCTGGGCGCCGCGCAGGGCGCGCTGGATGCCGCGCGCCGCTACATGGGCGAGCGCCGCCAGTTCGGCAAGCCGTTGGCCGATTTCCAGGCGCTGCAGTTCAAGCTGGCCGACATGGTCACCCAGCTGGTGGCCGCGCGGCAGATGGTGCACACCGCCGCGCGCAAGCTCGACGCCGGTGCCAGCGATGCCAACGTGTGGTGCGCGATGGCCAAGCGCTTCGCCACCGACGCCGGTTTCCAGGTCTGCAATGACGCGCTGCAGATCCACGGTGGCTACGGCTATATTCGTGAATACCCGATCGAACGCCTGCTGCGCGACAGCCGCGTTCATCAGATCCTGGAGGGCACCAACGAGATCATGCGTGTGATCGTGGCCCGCCACTTGCTCAACACCGATGAGGAACTGCGATGATGGATTGGCGCAAGCAGGAACACGTGGGCCTGAAGGTCGAGGCCGACGGCCACACCGCCGTGGTGACCCTGGACAACCCTCCGGCGCATACGTGGACCGTGCACAGCCTGTCGGCGCTGCGCGATCTGGTCGGTGCGCTCAACGCTGACACCAGCATCTACGCACTGGTGATCACCGGTGGCGGCGAGAAGTTCTTCTCGGCCGGCGCCGATCTCAAGCAGTTCGCCTCCGGCGACAAGGCGCTGGCCCGTGAGGCTGCGCGCCGTTTCGGTGAAGCGTTTGAAGCACTGTCCGGTTTCCGTGGCGTTTCGATTGCCGCCATCAACGGTTACGCCATGGGCGGCGGGTTGGAATGCGCGCTTGCCTGCGACCTGCGCATCATCGAAGAACACGCCCAGGTTGCGCTGCCGGAGGCCACCGTGGGCCTGCTGCCGTGCGCCGGTGGCACCCAGAACCTGCCCCGCCTGGTCGGCGAGGGCTGGGCCAAGCGGATGATCCTGCTGGGCGAACGCATCGACGCCGATACCGCCGTGCGAATCGGCCTGGCAGAAGAAAAAGTTGGCAAGGGCGAATCCCGGGCGCTGGCCATTGAGTGGGCGAACAAGGCCGGCAAGCAGAGCCCGTCCAGCGTGGCGGCCTGCAAGACGCTCGTTCAGGCCACCCGCAGTGGTATCAGCCACGCTTCGGCCCTGGTCGCCGAGCGCGAGGCCTTCGTCGACCTGTTCGACCGCGCCGACCAGGGCGAGGGCGTCAACGCCTTCCTGGAAAAGCGCGCACCGCAGTGGAAGAACGCATGACCACGCCCGAGGCCAGCGTGGAGGCGCCGGTGCTGTTCGAAGAGCGCACTGCCGCCAACGGCACCCGCATTGGCATTGCCACGCTCAATGCATCGCGCACCCTCAATGGCTTCTCGCTGCCGATGGCGCACCTCCTGCACGAGCGCCTGGGCGCCTGGGCTGCCGATGACGGCATCGCGCTGGTGGTGCTGCAGGGCGCGGGCGAGAAGGCGTTCTGCGCCGGTGGCGACCTGCACAGCCTGTACCAGAGCATGCGCGCCTACCGCGATGCCGGCGCGGACGATGTGCGCGACAACCACTACGCCTCCGAATTCTTCGACGTGGAGTACCGCGTCGACTACGCCATCCATACCTACGCCAAGCCGATCCTGTGCTGGGGCCATGGCATTGTCATGGGCGGCGGTATCGGGCTGATGTCCGGTGCCAGCCACCGCGTGGTGAGCGAGCGCTCCAAACTGGCGTTTCCGGAAATCACCGTGGGCCTGTTCCCGGACGTGGGTGGCAGCTGGTTGCTGCCGCGCGTACCGGGCAAGGCCGGCCTGTTCCTGGCCCTGACCGGCGCGCCGCTCAATGCCGGCGACGCCATCTATGCCGGCATGGCCGACATCCATATCGCCGAGGCCCAGCGCGCCGATGTATTCAACGCGCTGGCCGACGTGCACTGGAGCGCCGACGCCAAGCGCAACCACGAACAGCTCAGCACCCTGTTGCAGCAGCACGCCAGCGATGCCGCCACCGGTCCGCTGCTGCGCAACGCGGCGTTGATCGACACGCTGTGCGAGGGTAGCGATGTGCCTGAGGTGGTGAGCGCCATTGCCGCGTTGCAGACCGAAGACCCGTGGCTGCAGACCGCCCAGGCTACGCTCGCCGCCGGTGCCCCCGGTTCGGCGCGCCTGGCCTGGGAACTGCAGAAGCGCACCGCCGGTGCGTCGCTGGCCGATGTCTATCGCCTGGAGTACATCGCCGCGCTGCACTGCGCCGCCCACGGCGATTTCGCCGAAGGCATCCGCGCGCTGCTGATCGACAAGGACCGCACCCCGCACTGGCAGCCGCAGACGCTGGCTGAGGCCACGGTGGGCTGGGCCGACACCTTCTTCGCTTCGCCGTGGGACGACGCCACGCATCCGCTGGCCGACCTGGGCGCCACTGTTCCTGAAAGGAGCCACGCATGAGCCGTATTGCATTCATCGGGTTGGGCAACATGGGCGGGCCGATGGCCGCCAACCTGGCCAAGGCCGGCCACGCCGTGCGCGTGTTCGACCTGGTGCCGGCCGCCGTGCAGGCCGCCGTCGACGCCGGTGCCACCGCCGCCAGCTCCGCGCTGGACACGCTGACCGATGCCGAAGTGGTCATCTCGATGCTGCCGGCCAGCCGCCACGTCGAAGGCGTGTACCTGGGCGAGGACGGCCTGCTGGCTGACATCCCCGGCGGCGCGCTGGTGATCGACTGCAGCACGATCGCGCCTGCCACCGCGCGCAAGGTGTCCGAAGCGGCGGCCGCACGCGGCCTGCAGATGCTGGATGCCCCGGTCTCCGGCGGCACCGCCGGTGCCCAGGCCGGCACCCTCACCTTCATCGTCGGCGGCGAAAGCGATGCGCTCGAACGCGCGCGCCCGCTTCTGCAGGCGATGGGCAAGAACATCTTCCACGTGGGTGCCAGCGGCGCCGGCCAGGTGGCCAAGCTGTGCAACAACATGGCGCTGGGCGTGATCATGGCCGTGACCGGCGAATCGATCGCGCTGGGCGTGGCCCATGGCCTGGACCCGAAGGTGTTGTCGCAGATGATGGCGGTCAGCACCGGCCGCAGCTGGGCCACCGAAGTCTGCAACCCGTGGCCGGGCGTGCTGGAAAATGCGCCGGCGTCGCGCGGCTACAGCGGCGGCTTCGGCAGCGACCTGATGCTCAAGGACATGGGCTTGGCCGTGGAAGCTGCGATGAGCGTGGGCGCCTCGATCCCGCTCGGCGAACTGGCCCGCAACCTGTACTCGATGAACCATCAGGCAGGCCGAGGCAAGCTCGACTTCTCCAGCGTAGTGCAGCTGGTAACCCCGGAAAAATAACCGGAACAATGAATGCATCCCGGAAACGGGATCCACCGCGGTGGGATGGGCGGATGCACGGTCAACGCGACCGGCATCCGCCCATTTTTTTGTCACGACCAACGGCCATGACCCACCGACGTGTTGACCAAGGTAGGTGCCGACCGTTGGTCGGCACGCTTCCTCAGACCACCGTCAGCGTCACATCGATGTTGCCGCGGGTGGCATTCGAATACGGGCACACGATGTGCGCCTTTTGCACCAGCTCTTCCACCTGCTCACGCGGCAGGCCCGGCACGCTGATCTGCAGTTCCACTTCAATGCCAAAGCCGGTCGGGATCTGGCCGATGCCGACGTTGCCCGTGATGCTGGTCTCGGCCGGCAGCGCGACCTTGGCCTGCCCGGCGACGTACTTCAGCGCGCCCAGGAAGCAGGCCGAATAGCCGGCGGCAAACAGCTGCTCCGGGTTGGTACCGGGGCCGCCGGCGCCGCCCAGCTCGCGCGGGGTGGACAGCTGCACGTCCAGCACCTTGTCCGACGAGGTGGCGTGGCCTTCGCGGCCGCCGGTGGCGGTGGCGTGTGCGGTGTAGAGAACCTTTTCAATCGACATGGGAATGCTCCTGGCTGTGAATGGGGTGGACCGGTTGGTGAGGTGTACTGTGCGCCTCCAAGGCGGACGTGTGGCAACATAAGGTCCAGAAAACTTGATCTGGAGTCCGAAATGGTCGACCGCCTGCAATCCCTGCTCGGCCGCTTTGCGGTCAATGCCGAAGTCTTCCACGCTGGCGCGTTGTGCGGCATCAACGACCTGGCCGCCGACGGCGAGCGCGGCCAGCTGCACCTGATCCGCGACGGCCAGGTGCGCGTCGAGCATGCCGACGGCAGCGTCATCGAGATCACCGAACCCAGCGTGCTGGTATATCCACGCCCGCTCGCGCACCGCTTTGTCACCGATCCGGACAGCGGTGCCGATTTCGCCTGCGCCCACCTCCAGTTCGAAGGCGGCGGCAACAACCCCGTCTCCGCCGCACTCCCGCCGGTGATCTGCCTGCCGCTGCAGGAGCTCTACGGTGGCCAGCCGATCCTCTCGGTCCTGTTCGAAGAAGCCTTCGCCCAGCGCTGCGGCCGCCAAGCCCTGCTGGACCGGCTGTTCGAAGTGGTGATGATCCAGATCCTGCGCGCGCTGATGGAAAGCGGCCAGCTACGCGTCGGCCTGCTCGCCGGCATGGCACACCCGCGCCTGCGCCACGCGCTGGTGGCCATGCACGAAGAACCCGCCCAGGAATGGACCCTCGAATCGCTCGCGCAGCGCGCCGGCATGTCGCGCAGCGCGTTTGCCGACAGCTTCCGCGACACCATCGGCAGCACCCCCGGCCACTACCTGCAGGGCTGGCGCACGCGCCTGGTGCAGCAGGCGCTGCGCAAGGGCCAACCGCTCAAGCGCATCGCGGTGGATGTCGGCTACGGCAGTGAAGCGGCGCTGTCGCGCGCGTTCAAGTCGCAGACCGGGCAATCGCCGCGGCAGTGGAAGCAGGGCGTGCACACTACCTGACGTTGAGGGGATCATCGCCCTTGCGGTAGGAGTAGCCAACCATTTCCCAACGTCCGCCGTGGCCCGTCGATGGTTCAGTCCAGCGATAGCTCCACGTTTGCGTGGTTCCGTCTGGAAGGGTGTTTTCCACGTTGTACTCTTCGCCCTGTGAACCCTTGTCCGGCAAGCCACCGGGAGGCGCGGAGGTTTCCGAGCTCGACCGACGTGTACGAGCAAACTTCTTGACCTGCTCAACAGTTACCCGTCCATTGCGTCCGATTGGGCTTCGGTCGGGAGAATGCGCGGCAACCCAGTCAAGCACCCTGAGGCCTTCCGCTTCGTGCGCTTCCCACGACTGGTTGACGACAACAATGGTCGGCGACCGGGTGTCCGCATGCGCTGAAGAGGCAGGCGTGCCTGCGATGAAAACCGTCAGGGCCGCCGCAACAAGGGTTGGAATTCCATTCTTCATTGATCAAGGTCCTTTCGTTTACGCGCAACGGAACACCCGCTGCGCGTGCCGCCGTGAGGCGGGCTGAGAGAACCGTAATTCGCTGCGTCGCTCAAGCCCAATGCAACGTTTAGATCGGCAGTGCGCTTTGATTCAATGAAACCTATCGTGATGAATGTTCCGCTACACGCGTCACAAGCAGGCTCGTCAGATCGTCCATTCGCGATCAGTAGTAAACATGATCGTCAGCCATCGGTCGGTCGATTCCTCGCCCAACGCCTCACCAATCTCGTCGCGCAGCTGGTCCCATTCGACCAGTGGGCGTGGCGGGTCGTTCGCCGGCACCACGAAGAACAGTTCAATCTGATCGCCACGCCCCACCTTGGCCACGTAGCTGCGGTGTTCAATGAACCCGTGCTTGGCGACGATGCCGCGTGCAACCTCGTCAACGTGCGCCTGAAGGTCCACCGGGGTGATCAGCAGGATGTCCGACAGTGCCTGCCGCACGGTGCCGAGTGGCGCGACCACGACGAACAGGCACACCACCAGCAGGATGGCCGGGTCGATGTAGGGCACCAGCCACGCCCACTCCGTGCCGCGCAGCAGCCAGCCGCCGACGAAGGCGACCAGGTAGGCGGCCGACATGCTCGCGGCGACGACCCAGTTCTTCGCGTCGAGCGCAATGAACTCCGAACCGATCGAGCGGTTGGCGCGGCGCACGAACAGCGCCAGCCCGCTTTCGATGATGATTGAAATCACCGCGAACACGATGGCAGGCCCCAGCGCGATCTCGCGGCCACCGGACATCAATGCGTCCACCGCATTGACCGCTGCATACAAGGCAGCGCCAATCATCAGCGTGCCGCTGACACCGAGCACGATGGGTTCCAGGTGCCAGAAGCCCATGGTGAAGCGCTGGTTCAAGCGGGACTGCAACGCATCCACATTGGTGGACATGCTGATCAACCGAACTACCAACAGCGACAGCCAGGTCATCACCACATCGATCAGGCCATAGATGCCGTCAAAGATGATCAGCGAGGAATTGGCGAACAAGCCGAAGGCGACGGCGATTGCCGCGACACCGAACGAGCCTGCGATTGACAGGCGCAGGACCCCTTGTTCGGTGGTGCTGTCGAAGCTGGAAGGGTGAAAAAGGCTCATGGTGAATTCGGGGAAATCCTAGCGGGATCCGTGACGGCCATTGGAGAGCCAAGGGCGACTTGGGCAGTAGATTGCCCTTCTTTGGTCACGCAATCCAAGGTGAACTTCAATGCTTCCATTGTTCAGGGGAATCTTCGTAGCTGCTTCGTGGGTGGCCGTCACCGCGATCCCGGTTTCGGTTCAAGCGGCATCGGAGATGCCTGAAAACGTCCAGGCCATGTCGTTCAAGGTATCGATAAACGGAAGGGAAGTGATGGCCCCCATCCTGGGGATGCCAACCGCTGGCCGTGCCGAAGTATCGATCGGCGCAAGTGAGAGGGATGGCTATACGCTCGGGGTAAACATCATGAAAGCGGACCAGTCCACCGAGCTGCTTCCGTTGAAGCTACGGCTGGAGCTATGGAGAGGTTCTTCGCACAACGGCAAGCTGATGCTTGACCGGGTAATGGAGGTGACAGCCCATGACCCGACCAGCGCACCGCGTAGCGTTGAGGCCGTCTACGGCTGGGGAGGAGTCCGCGAGCACATCCAGATTGAGCTTGTCGCATTGGGCACCCGGCGTGCGGGCGATTGGCAAAACCCCTGATTCAAGAGAATGACCGGCCACCGGGCGAGGAATCAACCCGCCTCCGCCAGCACCCGAAGCGTCTCCTTGGGATTCTTCATGATGACGTGGAGCAGGGCACGTGCCGGACCCGTGGGGTCCCGCCGCCCCTGTTCCCAGTTTCGCAGCGTGCCAACGTCCACGTGGATGATGCGCGCGAATTTCTGCTGCGACAGCCCCGTCGCTCGGCGAATCTCGCGCACTTGCACGGGGCTGACATGGAGCTCACGCGACGGTACCTGATTACCCTTCAGGATCTCATCGGCCTCAGCCACGCTTCCCATCAGTTCGGCAAAAAGGGTGTTGTCCATGGCTCACTTCCAGTTCTCAATGATGGATCGGAGTGCGATCTTCTGTTCTGCGGTCAGCGCGTCCTGAACATTCTTTGGGTACACCAGAAGCAGGATGATCCGGGACGAAGGGGCGATGTAGTAGTAGATGACCCTCGCACCGCCACGCTTCCCACGTCCTGGGATTCCCAAGCGAACCTTGCGCAGCCCACCGGTTCCCTCAATTACATCTCCCACCAGCGGCGACGCGGCCAACTCAAGCTGGAACCTGGCGTAGTCGTCGTCAGGCATCAGTCCTTTGATCGCGCGGGTAAAGGTGGGCGTTTCAATGAAGAGCATAACGCACGGTACGCCAATGGCGCACATACGTCATTGACGTACGTTCAGCTTTTGGATGTCGGGCGTGACGTTCAGTCGATCGGTGTAAACTATTGATCGCGCTGGTAAACCCAGCACTTCCCAGCCTGATCCGATACCCATGACCCTGCCTGCCACCCCTGCAGACCGCTACGCCGCTTCCCTGCGCCTTTCCGTCGCCCCCATGATGGACTGGAGCGACAGCTAGATATACCAAGGGTTTCGGGTTTCGTGGCACAACTGTGGCACGGACGCCGGTTCACAGGGGTGTCAGACGCAGCGAAGATCGCCCACGAGCTGGGCTACGCGTCGGCGTCAGCGTTCAATTACATGTTCCGCATCGAAACCGGCATGAGCCCGCTGCAGTGGAAGCGCGCACGCCCTACGGCGTGACCGGGCACGCCAGGCTGACCAGGCGGTCGCCCTCGAAGCGCGCGTGGATCATGCCGGTGCCGGCCTTGCTGTCGGGCCACTGCGCTGCGTTGCCGGCACCGGGCAGCGGATTGCCCAGGTGGAAATACACGCGCCCGCGGCTGTCGCCGCGCTTCACCTTCGCGCAGCCGGCGATGGGCGCGGCGCGCTGCCCGCAGTCGCCCTGCAGCAGGCACAGACGCGTATGGCACTGGCCGGCCGCCGACGACCAGTGGCCTTGCGCGGCCAGGCAGCCCGGTTCGGTGCGCACGATGGCCCAGAGCAGCAGGCCCAGTGCGGTGGTGGCCGACATCAGCAGCAACAGGTAGCGCGCCAGGTGGCGGCGCAGGTGGGCAGTAACGGGGGGCATCGCCGGATGATGCACCCGCGCCGCGCTGCTGACCACCGCAACAGAAGTGGAATGCGGTGACCGTGCAGGGGTTCTTCGGCCTGCCCAAGGCGCGTACCGTCGGCAAGCGGGTGGTCAGGCTGGAGCGACCGGCAGGTGCAGGCCACGCCGTGCCCACCCGCCTGCGCCTGCTGCGCGCGATCGAATGGCTGGCACAGGGATGGTCGCCCACCGTAAGGCCGCCCAACGGCGGCCTTTTACGTGGTGGCTCATGACGCCTTGGCACGACGCTGAGTGTCCCACCAGGTGGCTACATCACGGGTGTCGTAGACCTCGCCAGTACGGGTCGGCAGCAGGCCAGCGCTGTGCTTGTTCGCCATGGTTTTAATCTTGGACCCGGGAAAGTACACATCACGGAGCTGCTCCAAGGTCATCGTTGCGCCGAACTGCCCGAAGAGCAGCCAGAACGTGCCGAACCCCCCTCCGCCCACGGTTCCGGGTGCGCTCATCGGTTAGTACCTCCTACGAGCCGCAACTGCAGCTGGGGTAGCGGCATCGGGCTGGGCTGCTGGGCAGTGGCCGGCCAGGTCCCATGGATCTTGTGCCAGTGCGCCCATGCCAGGTCAAAGCTGGCGCACTTCGGAGTGCGCGCGCAGCGGCATTCAATGAAGTGTCCGCCCTTTGCCTCCAAACGGCGCCCATCGACCATGTAGCGCGGCTGGTGCCCCTCTGGGCACTTCGGAACGGGTCGGGGAGGCGTGAACTCACGTTGAGTCATGCGCGTGCCTCCGTTCCCGCAGAGCCCGGCTGAGGCGGTTCTTCGCAGAAGATCCCGCAATCGAAACTGAGCGATTTCAACGAGCCACCCTTGTCCGTTACCTTCAGCTGGTCGAGAAAGATCCGCTCGCCCTTGACCTTGACGAGGCGCGCGCCGAGGCGCCGGGACTGCTCCGCGCGCTCTGTGAAAATCAACGGGTCGTGCCTTCGCACGTGGTTCCAATACGTCGGCGACTGAGACTTCACGCACCCGATGCAGTTGGCGTTGGGGTAACCGCGCAGATAGATCGCCGGCAAGGCCAGGCCTTCGCCCACCAGCAGCGCTGCACAGTCCTCTTTCGTCAGCCCGGCGTCGATCAGCACCGGCAGCACGTTCTCTCGCTCGCCGCGCACGAACCGCTCATGCCGGCCCCGCTCTTCCGCAGTGAAGCCAAGAACATGGAAATCGGGCTTGTTGACCAGCTCCCACGCCTGCCGTGCGCGTTTCTTCAAGGCCCGCGTGCAGGGCGCCCCTGCAACACCCGCCATGTAGCGTTCCCGTTCCCACACCTCGACCGCATCGCAGCTCGGAAACTTGGGGTTGATGGCTTGTTCGATCTCAACTCCAAGCCACACTGCTACGTCGCGCGCGAAGCGAAGGTTGTCTGGATCCTCGTTAACGACCGGATTATTCACCACGCGAATTTCGTGGGTCGCCGCGTACCTCTGGATGGTCAGCTTCGCTGCAACCGCACTGGCTGCCCCGCAGGAAAACCACACCGCAATCATCGGGCGCTTAGTCATGATCAACGCCCTCCGCCACGCTACGTGCTGCGTCGGCCAGGTGTTGGATGGTGTCCTGATCGATGCGGTCGAGAGCCTGGGCGATGGTGTAGTCCATCTCCTTCAACCAGTCGTGCCGATCCAGTACCAGAGCAGCCGTCAGGGCTTCGCCTGTCGAAAGCGGCCCGGTGTTGCCTCGGCGCTTGGCATACAACGCCACGTTGATCACACGGTCAAGGTTCACGCGGTACCCCCTAGGCGGCGCACTGCCATCTGCGGGCGGCGGCGCAGCCGCTGCGGGATCTCCCCGACCGCCAAGCCACTGTGGCGCCGAGGCGCGGGACGGTTGATCCAGAGGCGGTGCAGCAAGGCACCGCCGGCGGCGGGGGCCAGCAGGATCAGGAGCAGCTCAGCCATGGGCCACCCCCGCCTTGGTGATGCCGACGCTGGCCAGTGCCTGGTCAATGTGAATGACCTCGGTGCCGAGCAGTCCGGCGGCTCGCTCCGCGTAGCTCTGGCTGAAGGACAGGTAAAGGAATCCCTGCCGTTGCAGGCGTTCGCCCATGAGCTGCACGTCTTCCAAGTCGATCACCCGGCTCAGGCCGTGGCTCTCGGCGATTGCACGGCCATGAAGGGTCTTCCCGCTCCCCTGCGGCCCGTAGACGACGACCGACTTAGCCATTGGCCACCTCCTGCGCAGCCTGGGCGACCGAGCCTGTGGAGGCCCTGCGCCCCGGCAGCATGTTGGCCAGCTCGAACGGGAAGGGCAGGCGGTCAGCCAGCTCAGCCAGCTCGGCCGAGATCCAGTCGCGGTCCTGGTCAAACTCTTCGCTGCCCTTGGTCAGCACCCAGCCGCTCCTGTTCCCCTTGCGGCGCTCCAACACCCGCTGGGCAATCTTGGTGCTCCCCATGTTCAGGGTCGCCGTGGCGATCACCTTGTTGTGGGTGACATGCAGCACCAGCGTGGCGCTGCACTCTTCGGCCGTTCCCCCTTCAATCCCCACATTCCCCGCACCCGTGGTAGCCTCCGCCCCGTGTCCGGCGCTGGAATCCAGCGGAGATGTGGGGGTGGTTGCGGCTTCGCCGTTCATCTTTTGCATTGCTCTCTCCTGAGCTTCTGTTGGTAGATGGCCTTGGGGTGGTGTTGGCGCACCGCCCGCCGGACCGCTTTGTTGCACGTCGCCTTACTTCGCTTTGAATACCCAGCACTTCACCGTGAAGCTGCTGCCGAGCATGGTGTTGCGGATGTTGCTGTTGACCGCCGTGTTGGCGCTGATGAGCTTGTAGCGCCGCGAATCGGGCAGATGCTTGCGGAGGTCGACCAGGTCGGGAACCGCTTGGCCATGCTGGCCGGCCTTCGCCACGAACTCGTTGAGGTTGATTGCGATCTTGTTGGGATCGCGCGAGTGGTTGAGCATTGGGCGCTCGCCGTTGTTCAGGCCTTCGAGATACTCGTACGTCTCCCAGAACTCGTTGACGATCTTGTGGTCCGCGCTGATGGCCATCTGGCGTTCCATGGCTGCAGCGACCAGCGCGTCACGGGTGGCCACCACCATGTGTTCGGGCACGTCGATCACCAGGCGCAGGCAGTCGAGCAGCGACAGCATCTGCGCGTGGTTCTTGATGACACGCTCCAGCCGCAAATCCGTTTTTTCGCGTAGCCGGGCCTCGAAGTAGCTCACGCGCTCTTTGAACTTGGCCAGCACCTGGCCTTCCGAGCGCACCGCCTTGATCAGGAAGTGGCTCAGGTCTTCTACCTGCAGGGCGTTGAGGTTGTCGGCCGCAATGCGGCTCTCAGCGGTTACAACAGGCTTGCGGAAGTGCAGCTTGACGATACGGGTCAGGATCGCTTCGCTGGCGTCCACGGCTGCGTTCTGGCTGATCACGATGGTGCCCCGGAAGGGCGGCTCGTAGGTGTCATTGCCGCCGTTGCGCACGCCACGCGTTGCCAGCGTGCCGCCGCCGAAGTAGTCCTTCAGTTCATCCCACTCGAACGACTTTGAATGCGCCTTGTCCGGCGTGTCACGGTCGGCCTCGAGCAGCACGACGGGCATGCCCGAAATCTGGCCCATGGCGCGCGCACGGCCGGCCTTGGACGACTTGGCAGGATCAAAGCCTTCGTAGTCGCTGCGGGCCAGGAGCTTCCACAGGAACGTCAGCAGCGTGGTCTTGCCGGCGCCGGCTTCGCCGGTGGCTTCGAGGAAGGGGAAGGATTTATGGGCGCTGCGGATCTGGTTTGCGAACAGCGAGCCGAACCAGAAGATCAGCGCGATCATGCCGTGCGTGCCAAAGCACAGCCACAGCCATTCCATCCACTCGGTGCGGAAGGCTTCTGGGTCGCGCTGAATGTCCATCCGGATGGACTTCTGCGTGGTCTTGAGCCGCAGCTTGCTGAACTCGAAGTAGTCCTCGGCGTTGGCCAGGCTGATCTCACCATTGCGGACCGCGATGTCGCCAAAGATGTAGGCGCCATGGTCAGGGCTGTAGCCAACGAAATCGACCGTATCGACGGTTTTGATGTTGAACAGCTGGTCTTCCATCATGCGGTCCAGCTGGTGGCCCGATCCGCTGAACACCGCGCCTTGGGCCAGGCTGATGATGCGCTTCTTGAACTCGGTTGAACTGGCGACCTGGGGGCCGGTAAAGGTGCCCTTGACCGAGGGCGCGTCGTGGGGGAAATCCACGCGGAAGAAGTACCAGCTTTCGTCGGTGGCTTCATGCCGCTGGAAGTACAGCGCTTCGGGGTAGCAGTTGGCGATCTGGCGCACGGAGGCCGAGGCGCGCTGGATCTTGGCGATTTCCTCGTCTTCCAGCTCTTCGTCCTCGGCGAGGGCACGGTCGCTGGCACGGTCACGGCACAGCTTCTCGAAACGCAATGCGTCGAACTCGAACCAATACAGGCGCGAATGGTGTTCCAGATGGAACTCCGACTGCTTGTCGTGGCCGTAGATGATCAGGCCCTTGTCCATGGCCGTACGTGCCATGAGCAGGTCGCCTTGGTAGCGGGCCTCGGCCAGGTCTGCGTCCCATTGGGCCTGCTGGTCGTCTGCCGCCAGTGCGCGCAGGTGAAGGTCGTTCCAGTCGGTCTTCTTCCCGTCGCGCTGGACGATCTGGGCCGCTTTGCACTTGAAGCCAAGCTTCTCCGCGCGCTTGGCGTGCCGCTGGATATAGGTGCGTGCGCCGGGCTCATTGTCCAGCGCCCAGATCAGGGTGGGGAGGTTGCCCGGGCGTGACGCCGCCAGCTCGCGCAACGAGGCTTCCGGGAAGGCGTTGCTCGACATGGCCGATACCGCGCAGCTGCCGCGCTGGAGGTGGGCAATGGCGTCGAAGATGCCCTCCACGATCCATACTTCGCGGGCGTCGCGCATGGCGGACAGCGCCGCCGGGGCCGCCCACCACACGCCGGCGTAGCTCTGCCCCGGCGCAAAGCGGGCCTTCTGCTTACCGAACCGGTGCGGGCGGTCGATTAGACGCTCCCACCAGCCACCTTTGGCCAGCGGGAAGCGCACGGTCGCGGTACCGGCAGAGATCCGCCGGTCGTAGTAGTTGTCCTGGGTATACAGGCCCTGTAGGGGGCGCAGATCGAACCCCCGCGCCGTCTGCAGGTAGGCGTCGGCCGCAGCGTTCGGCTTGGCCTCGGTCTGCACGTGGCGCTTGGAGTAGTCGTCAAACAGGTCGTCGTAGAGGTCTTTGACGAACACCTCCTGTCCGCACTTGGCCTGTCGGCCACAGCGCAGCACCCACGGCTTGGAATAGCTGGTGTACAGCTCCTTCTTGCCGCAGTGAGGGCACTTGCCCCCACGCATGTAGTCGGTGCTGCTGCGGTGCTTCAGGCCATAGTCCCGCTCCACTCGCTGCAGGACTTGCTGGCGGATGTCTTCTTGCATGGCCAGGTCAGCCTTTCGCCGCGGATGACGCGGTGGTGTTGGGGTAATACATGGCTCTCTCCTGAGCAGGGTGTTCCGGCTCCAGCGGCGTTGGCGCGCCGCTGGGTCGGAGCGGTACTGAGTTATTCGTCGGCGGGCTTGGAGCGGCTGAGAATCAGATACATGTCGTCGCGGATGTACTCGGCGACGGCGGCGGTATCGTTGGGGTCGATGCCGTGTTCCTTGGCCACCTCTTCCGTGATCGTTGCAAGGAGCCGGCATGCGAACGCGGCGCGCCAGAGGCGCTGATAGTCGGCACCGGCGATCAGTTGCGCGCCCCTGTCATCGGCCGCCGTTGGAGGCCCGGGATTGCGCTCGGGTGGCAGGTGGCTGTTTCGGTTCGGCATCAGTGAACCCCCGGTGCGCTGTCGCAGTCGCCATGCAGCCATGCGAAGAAGCGCTGGGCTTCGCCGTGGGCGAGCAGGAAGATCGATTGGCCAACCTGCAGGGCATGTTCTGCGGCAGGGCGGATCACATGGGAATAAGCCGCCACCATGGACACAACTACATTCGACTCGGCGTGTACGCAGGAGACGAACACGCAGTTCTTATCGGTCGACGCGCGGACGACGATGCCGGGGCTGGCCGAGGCCAGGTCGATGACCGGGCGGAGGTTGGAGGCTGATTGGTGCTTGCCCATCACTGCGCCTCCGTGCTGTCGGTGGGCGGCGTGCGCCCCGCTGCAATGGTGGCGGTGATGGCGTCGAGCACGTCGCCCAGCGTGAGCGCGAGGACGGGCTTGCCGTTGGCGAGCAGTCGGGCGGTGAGGGCCTGATACTCGTCGTGGCGCCACTCTGTGGTGTCAGCGATAAATCCGATAACGAAGGCGAGCTGCCGCAGGGGGCTGTCGCTGGACGCGGTTGGGGCGTCATTACTCATGGTGCGCATACTCCATCGTGTCGAGGAGTCCGCCACCGCCGAGACCAATCGGGGGTGGTGGACGACGCGGAGTTGGTCTACCGGGGATATGCGCAACCCGGCGGAGCCGAGGCTCCCACCGCGCCGCCCACCATAAGAAGGCTGGGGGCACACGCGCCCGGCACGCAGCTCGGGCACGAAAAAAGCGCCTGCTGGTGACATTGGCGCTTTCGCGCGCATTTCGTTCGGGAGACCAATCCCGGTCGCCGAATTGGCGGCGACGTGTGAATAGTTGCTCCGTCCGTGGGCAGGTGTCAAGGGGATTTGATGGGATTTGATGGGAGCGGGCGACAGGCTGTGAGCGTTCATGCGCGCACCACGGCAGAGGCGTAGCCAGCCAGAACCTCGAAGGCACCACCGGCGGCAATGTGCGCGTCAACGTCCGCCCGCAGCTCAGCGGCCTCGCGTTGCTTCTCGGCGAACGAGACGTGCTTTTCCCTGGCAGGCGTCGCAACAAGCACGGGGGCCATTGCCGTCGCCCAGCCGTCGCGGTGTGTTTTCTGAATGGTCACGCGCAGTGCTCCTGCACCGGCGGCCGAGCCGCCGGGTTGGTTGTGTAGGACATCGGTACGCCTCTCTTAGGCGTGGGGTTGCGCGCCGTGTTCGGTCGCGGCCTCGACCGCATCCAGCAGGTCGAGCTGGTTCCATCCCCTGTCTTGCTTCCATGCCTGGTGCAGCTGGGCGCGCAGGAAGCCCGGCGTGGGCGGCAGCTCGCTGGGCAACGCGCTGGGCACGCCGCTTGGGCTGGCAATCCCTGTCAGCTCGGAATGTCCGCTGTAGCTGGCACAACAGACAGGGTTCTCACACACGTAGGCGTCGTTGCGCAGGAACTTGTGCGCCAGCGAGCTGGTGCGCTTGATGAGACGGCTCCCGCAGGCCTCGCAGGAGAAAACGGCACGGCCTCCCAGCGGCGAACTCACGGGCTTTTCCTACGCGCGGGTTTGCTGGGATTTGTGCAAGAATTGGGGTCGGGCTTGATGCCAAGCGCAACGGCAGCAGCGTGGGACTTCCCATAGTTCCCCTTGCCAATACCGCGCAGGGCGTCATTCACCGCATGCCGGCAGAGATTGTTCTGCTTGGTAAAAGCGATGACCGTGACGCCGTTATCGCGCAGCCACTGCCGGGCTTCGTCCGGTGTACGCAGCTTCGGTTTGGCGGTCCGTTTGGCCTTCATTCCGTTTCCCCTGTGTAAAAGCTGCGTGAATCTTGGTGAAGTTAACTGCACCTGTCAAGGGGGTTTTCAAGTGTCTGTGGGTACAAGGCTGAAGGAAGAAAGGAAGCGACTGGGTCTGACTCAGGAAGCCATGGCAGCGGCCTGCGGAGTGGCCAAGCGGACCCAGATCCTGTTCGAGCAGGACGCGCACCTGCCCGGCGGCGCCTACTTCGTGGAAAGCGACAAACTTGGCGTGGACGTGACCTACCTGCTGGTCGGACGGCGCGAGCGCATGAGCGAAGCCGACGCAGAGTTGCTTCAAATCTGGCGAGAAGCGACACCGCACGCGCGGGGCGCGGCGATGGCCGCGCTGTACGTCCAGGCCAAAGACGCCGGCGCCGCGCCTCGCACGAGTTTCCCCAATGCCACCATTGGCCAGCAGTTGAGCGGCGACGTTGACCTGCGCGGACAGAAGATCGTGGTCAAGCGCGCCAAGGCAGCGAAAAAGCCGCACGCATAGCCTCACCCCAAGCTCTATTCAGGCCGCTATTACCCGCGCATGTGGCGCCGGTGTGGCGCGCGATAGAGAGTGAAGGACTATGGGTTGCAGTGGTGGTGCGGAGCGTGGTGCGGTGACGTGCGGTTGCAGCGGTCAAACCGTGTTTGAAGGGGCCGTGATCGGCCAGGTGTTCACGGGTGACGTGCAGATGCAGTGCCCCCTCGCAGAGCGACAACGCGCCGCCTGCATCGAAGAACCAAGAAGGGCGCCCACGGAAACGGGGCGCCCTTTGTCCACTGCACTCATTGCTGTGGCGATCTGGCAGGCATCGCCGTACGCGCGGAACGGGCTGTCCGGCAGCGCGCTGCGGTAGTGCTCCACCCAGATCCGGGCGCCATAGACCTCGGGGTCGTAGGTTTCGGCCATTTCCACGATCTGCTGGCGCTCGATCACGCGGCCATCGGTGGTGGCGCCTTCGACAGCCACGCGGAAGAACTGGGAACGCTTCTTGTCGGTCTTGCTGGCCATCTCGCCCTCGGCTGGTATCAGTGCGCATCGGTTGTCGATGCGATGACCCATGTTCGGGCGAGGAATATGTTGCGGCAACGCGAAGAGCGTGTAAGCGCATGATCTACGTGGGTTTTTGACTGTCGCGCGCGCGAGGCGACAGGCAACCTGTAAAGGTGCAAAGCGTAGCCGAAAAACTCAACGTAGATCCCCGTCGCCAGGCAAAGTTTTTGTACTGGATGGGCTGGCGCATCTGCGATATCTGCGAGCTGATCGGTGAGAAGGAAAAGACCGTTCACAGCTGGAAGGCGCGCGACGAATGGGACCGTGCCGATACCGTGGAGCGTGTTGGCGGCGCCTTGGAGGCGCGGCTCGCAATCCTGATCCATAAGGAAGGCAAGACCGGCGGCGACTTCAAAGAGATCGACTTGCTCCACCGGCAGCTGGAGCGGCAGGCCCGCATCCAGCGCTACCAGGGCGGTGGCAACGAGACGGACCTGAACCCAGCGGTCGCCAACCGCAACGCTGGCCCGAAGAAGAAGGCCCGCAAGAACGAGTTCAGCGAAGAGGAAGTGGAACGGCTGCAGCAGGCGTTCCTCGACGGGTGCTTCGATTACCAGCGCGACTGGTACCGCGCCGGCAGCGAGCGCACACGCGTAATCCTCAAGTCGCGGCAGATTGGCGCCACCTACTACTTTGCCCGCGAGGCGCTGATCGACGCGCTGATCAGCGGCCGTAACCAGATCTTCCTGAGCGCATCCAAGAGTCAGGCGCACATCTTCCTGGGCTACATGCGTGGGTTCGTGCGCGAGGTGCTCGACCGTGACCTCACAGGCGATCCAATCGTCCTGGCCAACGGCGCTGAGCTGTTCTTCCTGGGCACCAACGCACGCACCGCGCAGGGCTACCACGGGAACTTCTACTTCGACGAATTCTTCTGGACCTACGGCTTCAACCAGCTGAACAAGGTCGCCAGCGGCATGGCGATGCACAAGAAGTGGCGCAAGACCTACTTCAGCACGCCATCCACCATGGCGCACGAAGCCTACGATTTCTGGACGGGCGAGCGTTTCAACAAGGGCAAGCCGACCTCCCAGCAGGTATCGATCGATGTCAGCCACGGGCGGCTCGGCAGTGGCCGGCAGTGCGAGGACGCCATCTGGCGCCAGATCGTCACAGTGCTCGACGCAGCCGACCGAGGCTGCGACCTGTTCGACGTGGCTGAGCTGCGGCGCGACTACAGCGCCGAGGAATTCGCCAACCTGCTGATGTGCGAATTCGTGGACGACAGCGCCAGCGTGTTTCCACTCACCATGCTGCAGCCGTGCCAGGTCGACAGCTGGGTGGAATGGGCCGGCGACTTCAGCCCTTTCGCCATGCGCCCCTACGGCGACCGCGCGGTTTGGATCGGGTACGACCCGGCCGAGACGGGCGACAGCGCCGGCATCGTGGTGGTTGCGCCCCCGCAGGTGCCGGGCGGCAAGTTCCGCGTCCTGGAGCGTCACCAGTTCAAGGGAATGGACTTCGCTGACCAGGCGGCGTTTATCCAGAAGGTGACCCAGCGCTACTGGGTCACCTATATCGGCATCGACGCCACCGGCATGGGCACGGGCGTGGCCCAGTTGGTGCGCCAGTTCTTCCCGGGGTTGACCACCTTCAGCTACTCGCCCGAGGTGAAGACGCGACTGGTACTCAAGGCATTCGATGTCATCAAGAACGAGCGTCTGGAATACGACGCCGGCTGGACTGACATGACCCAGTCGCTGCTGGCCATCCAGAAGACCAGCACGGCCAGCGGCCGACAGACCACCTACACGGCGGGGCGCTCGCGCACGACCGGCCACGCTGATCTGGCGTGGGCGCTGCTGCATGCCCTGCAGAACGAACCGCTCGAAGGCGGCGCCGCCGCCCGCAGCACCATGGAGATTTTCTGATGATCGACACCGACCAGGGCGCTGTCACCGCGCCGGCAGGGCCCATCGAAGCGTTCACGTTCGGGGAGCCCACGCCGGTGCTGGAATCGCGCGGCATCCTCGACTACCTCGAATGCTGGCGCAACGGGCGCTACTACGAGCCGCCGGTGAACTTGCAGGGGCTGTCGAGGACCACGCGGGCAAACCCCTACCTCCAGAGCGGCCTGACCTTTAAGCGCAACATGCTGGTCAGCACGTTCGTCCCCCACAAGCTGATGAGCCGCGCCACCTTCGCGCAGCTGGCGTTGGACTACACCACCTTCGGCATGGCCTACGTGGAGCGTCGCAAGGCGCTTTCCGGAGCCGCGCATAGCCTGTCCGTGCCGCTGGCGCAGTACGTGCGCCGTGGCGTGGTGGAGGGCGAGTTCTTTCAGGTGCGGGCGGGCCGCATGGAGCATGAGTTCCCGGCCGGGCAGGTGTACCAGCTGCGGGAGTCCGATGCAGACCAAGAGGTGTACGGCCTTCCCGAGTGGATGCCGGCGGTGCAGGCCGCGCTGCTCAATGAGTCGGCCACGCTGTTCCGCCGCAAGTACTACAACAACGGCTCGCACGCCGGCTTCATCCTGTACCTGACCGACTCCCAGGCGGAATCGTCCGACGTAACCGGCCTGCGCGAGGCGCTCAAGGCGGCGCGTGGCCCTGGCAACTTCCGGAACCTGTTTGTGCACTCGCCCAACGGCAAGAAGGACGGCCTGCAGATCATTCCGGTGAGCGAGGTCGCGGCGAGGGATGAGTTCGCTAACATCAAGGGCGTGACGCGCGACGACATGCTGGCCGCGCTGCGTGTGCCTCCGCAGCTGCTTGGCATCGTGCCGCAGAATAGCGGCGGTTTCGGGTCTATTCGCGACGCGGCCACGGTGTGGGCTGCAATGGAGCTGGCGCCGTTGCAGACGCGAATGACCGCGATCAACGACTGGCTTGGCCAAGAGGTGATCCGCTTCGCTCCCTTTGAACTTGCACCGGCGGTGGCATGAAGAACCTGCGTTGTGGCGACTGCGCCAAGCTGCTGGCCAAGGCCGGCGGCGTCTATGAGATCCAGATCAAGTGCCCCCGCTGCGGGGTGCTGAACCACATGAAGGCCGAGAGCCTCCCCTCGGATCGCCGCGAGCGACCCCAAGAAGGCTCTACCCATGAAGAACGAATTGATCCACGGCGATGCCCTGACCGTCCTGCCGACCCTCCCGGCCGCCAGCTTCGACGCCCTCATCACTGACCCGCCCTACGCCAGCGGGGGCACACACGCATCGTCGCGGCAGCAGGCACCCCAGGTGAAGTACATGCAAGGGGGCAAGGAGCAGCTGCACGCCGATTTCGTCGGCGATGAGCGCGACCAGCGCTCGCACCTGGCGTGGATGCGGTTGTGGCTGGCCGAGTGCAGCCGCGTGCTGAAGGACGGCGCGCCCGTGCTGCTGTTCACGGATTGGCGGCAGCTCCCGCTGACCACAGACGCGCTGCAATGTGCTGGCTTTACCTGGCGTGGCGTGGCGGTGTGGGACAAGACCGAGGGCGTGCGCCCGCAGCTGGGGCGCTTCCGCAACCAGGCCGAGTACGTGGTGTGGGGCAGCAAGGGCAACATGCCCTTGGGGCGGCGCGCACCGGTGCTGCCCGGCGTCATCCGTGAGGCGGTGAGAAAGGCCGACAAGCATCACATGACCGGCAAGCCGACCGACCTCATGCGGCAGTTGGTACGGATCTGCGAGGACGGTGGAAGGATTCTTGATCCGTTCGCTGGCTCGGGCACCACACTGGTAGCGGCGGATCTCGAGGGGTACAGCTGGACTGGCATCGAGATGACCGGCCACTATCACGATGTCGCTAGGTCACGTCTGCTTAGGTCTTGAGCTAGCGACCGCTCGATGAACCACCTACGGGCGGTTCATCGAGCGCGTGTAGCGGTTTGATCTATCGGAAGACGAAAGCAACGGCCCTTTCGCAGAATGCTCTGAGTTCCCCGCTGTCCAAGTTAGTTACATCTGCAGCCGGTTCGCCCTCGGTATGGTGGAACTGGCTGGCGTACTCGTTAATCGCATAAAGCTCTTCTTTGAAGGGCTTTAGCCGCGCGAGCGGGCTGGTCGCCGGGGCGTCGGTGACGTAAGAAATACACTGACCAAGCATCATTCCCCGAGCGATGAGTGACGGAAACTGTCTGTGAAGCGACCCTTCGACTACCAGTCGAAGGGCGGGGGCGGCTTGAGCTGCGCCGGCTCCCGTAGAAAGAAAGGTTAGGACCGTCTCTAAGTTGTGCTGGTACGCGCCTTTGCATTCCTTTGCCAGATCCAGTGCGGAGAAGTCAGAGAAATTGCCGTGCGTGGCGTCGACCTTGAAGCCCGCGCGGCCCAGGGTTTTGAATGGAGACTTGAGAAGTCCCTCTTCCAGCTCTCTGAGGAAGAACGGATCATGGGCGAGCACGATCAGCTGGGTGCACTGCTTCGCCAATGTTTTCAGTGTCCGTAAAGTGGAGCTTTTTCTCCGCCGGTCCAGACTGCACATAGGATCGTCGATCACGACTATCCTCTGAGCCAAGTTTGGATCGGCACGCAGCCGGGCAATGAAGAACGCGAAAGCAAGCGCGCGTTTGTCGCCCTCACTTAGGGAATTGCCGAACGCGGTTCCCTCGGTGCCCGTCAGGTTGATTGGCTCACCCCGCACTCTGATGCCGTAGTTGCTGCGCGGCGCCCCTCCTGCGCCGCGATACCCGGCAGTGAAGTTCTCTATGCTGATCTGTGCGCCAAACTCGCTCAACAATCGATTGATTTCTTCCATATACGTGGCAAGGTTTGATGCCATCAGTGAGTCGAGACTAGCCCTCGTCGCTTCCTTGGTCTTGCTGAGGGCCTTTGACTGAGAAGTGAGATCGTCCAGCTCCAACAGTTCCGCGACACCGGGGGGGGAATGGCGATAGACGCTCGCGTTCAATCTCGCAAGCTGCGATGAGACGGCCGCCGAGCTCTCACCCCCGACGCTCTGCTTGAACGCTTCAATTTTGGAACATGCGGCTGAAATCAAGGCGTTCGCCGCGACAACATGACTGATTGCATCAGCCCAGATTGCCTCCGCAGCGACAATGTCGGCTTCTGTGCCAACCGCCTCCAGAGGGGACAATGACTTGTTCCTTGCTAAAGGAACAATCAACTCTCGAAGATCTGACAGATTCTTCTTCATGCCTTCGGCGTTGAAGCTCACCGGTTCCAACTGTAAGTGGTCCGCCCAGCCGCTAATTTGCGCCTGCGCTGTGTTGAACCGCTGTTCTAACGAATCGACGACTGCGTCCCCCAGCCGCTGGTTTGCTTGGGCCTCCAGGCCTGACGTCTTGGCCTTAAGCTGCTTGTATTCTTCGTTGAAGTGAGCCTGATAAGCCCCGATCAGTGCAGATTGACTTGCGTCCGCGCCGCAGTAAGGACACTCCTTTCCCACTTCATATTGGGAGCCTTGCGATATCCAGTGCTCAAAGCCAGGCGCGGAGTTCTTTGCAAGGTGGTTCTTTACCAGGCTCTCTGCGTTCGTGGCGATATCGGTAATGGTTGTATTCAGTATCTGGAAAAGCTGATCGGCCTTGAACTGCGGCGCTGGAACTTGCGTCGGGCTGACTTTTGCTTGAATCGCGGCATTGTTGTTAGCCGCAGCCAAACGAGCCTGCAGCGCTTTACGATCTTCTTCTGGCTGCGCCGGAACCTGCAGCCCCTTGTAGGTCGCCAGCGACAGGTCGCCTCTCTTGGCAGTCACTTTCGTCGTCTGGTCTCTCAGTCTTGCATTGACCGCAGAGAGGTCTGTATTTGCTTTGTCGTGGGCGCCCTTTGCGCTTACCGCCTCCTCGCCCAACGCGAACTCTAGGAGCTTCGCTCGTTGGTCCGGTGACACGTCCAAGCCGGCATATACGTTTCGATGTACGAACTCTGTATCAAAAACTATCAGCTCCGGGCATGTGGCCGACCAAGCGCCGTCGGCTAGCAAAGCGACACCCGTGGGATCCGAGAACTGCAATGAAGCGGTGAGCTGATTGGTACCGCCAATGGTGTTTCGACGCGTTACCTCCGTCACGTCCCCCTTCGAGCATGAGCGCAGCAGGCAGGCCAGCGTCGACTTGCCGCGACCATTCTCGGCGAAACCAAGCGTGACCTGATTGAAAAGGGGTGAACTGGAGGTCTGGTGAAGGATTCCCAGGCCACGGACTTCCACGATCTGCTTCAGCATTTTCATCTCTCCGTGATGATGGCGAGGGTGTACCTCAATGCTTGAGTGTCGTCAACAGCCACGATGGTCCGCGGCCTGTCAGCGCCCAGCGAGCGCACTCGTCTCCCCGCCACGCCTGCGGTCTTCGGACCCCTCTTTTTCTGCAGGCCTGCAACAGCCCGTCCGGGGCCGCCGCAGCTGCTGCTCACGCCCTCTTCTACATCGGGCTGGCCCCTGCGGATCCCTGCGACGAGCAACCCCACCGTGGCGGTGCCAGACGGCTTCCAGCGAGGAGCGGCAGCGCTCGAATTTCTTGGAGTCCCACCGGAAACAGGTAACGGGGTAATTGGCGTCCAGAAAACACCGGAAATCCCTAGTGGCACAAAGGATTCAGCAGGTTACCTCTGAGGGTGATCTGAGGTAATTTCTCACGGCAGTGGAAGTAATGTCCTTGATTTCAAAGGAAATTCTTTCATATCGATGTTACCTGCCGGGAAGGTAATCAGGTTACCTAGACGTTACCCTAAAATTACCTTTGATACATTGATATAAGATATTGATTATATTGAAGATATGGAGGTTTCGGCGGGGTGATTACCTAAGTTACCTGTTTCCGGTGGCGATCCAAAAAATCAGCCCTATAAGGGCGAAAGGTCCCTGCGACACACTGCCGCCCGTCACTCGCCCTATTGGACAACTGACCCGGTCGCGACCATCGCTGCCTCTCGTTGGCACGAAGCAACGCAATCGCGTCCCTGGGGCGCGCCGACACCTCCTGCGGTGGAAACCCTGCCAACGCCAGACGCGCCGCCGGCGTACACGTTGGCGCAGGGCCTGCTAAGGTCCGGGGCGCGGGGGCAATAAAAGGGAGGGCAGCTTATGCCTCTGAGAGCCATTGTCTATTGCAGCCGCATCGTCCCGGGGACGACGGTCGACCAGATAGATCGCCTGGTACGCGATGCGGCCACGCACAACCTGATCGCGGGTGTTACAGGCGTGCTGTTCTGCGACGGGCTTAGCTTCCTCCAATACTTTGAGGGGCCTGAAGACGGCATGGCAGTCACGTACGCGCGCATCCTCAACGCGAGTACCCATACGGACATTGTGGAACTTGGCAGGCGTAGCGGAGGGGAACGCAGGTTCCCCTACTGGTCAATGCACTGGATCCCGGTCGAACAGGTAGACCTTCAGATCGCCAAGGCAAGCGAGTGGCGCGGCCTGACGCAACGCAAACAAGAATCCATGTTCCAAGTCCCAACCGGACTGGACCGTATGGCTACGTTGGTCGAGCCCCATCTCAACTGATTGTCCACGAACCTACGTGCAGCGGCGTTAAGCCGCTGGCTGCAGGAGCTGCACGACGTAGGTCGCGTCGACGGTTGGTGTTTTGCTAGCCGCGCGATAAGCCTAGCATTGGCCTGTTGCTTCCGATCCATGCATTCTTGTCAAAAGCCCGAGGTCGACGGATCGCCATGCCTTTGCCTACCAGTTTCGTTGCTAACCTTACTTGCCCAACATTTTCTGAGATCGCTGCGGAGCTAAAGCGCGAAGGGCGTCAACCGCAAGCCAAGTTCTGCGGGTTGTGGAATGAAGTCGCACCCAGCGATCTTTACTGCTACCTCCATGCGCGGTACGGACGGCCCAACGGCCTGCAAAACTGGTTGCGAAGTGACAGTTCAGACAACTTGATTCACTGGGAATGGATGCTGCAGGCATCGCCGGGGTGGGTCTTGTTTCAAGGCATGTCTTTCCGGACCGCGGTGATCTTTCTTGACGTCCCAGGTGCCTGCAGTGACGACATGCCCGAGCTTGCGGCTCAGATAAAGGCAGATTTTTCCAATCAAGCCAAGTCGATGGGCCAAGTGCGCCAGTCCCTGGAACACTGGACAGAGTTCGTTAACCCTTACCAACGTATTCGGAGTTCGGTCAATTCTTTGCTCGCCGAACTGGACGCGCTAGGGCTCAGCGCCGAGGATGAGCCAGTTCCGGATATCCAAGGACTTCGATCAATGCCTAACGGCTACTTGGCGGAGATGGCCGCAAAATACTCCAAAGGCTTGGGGCTGTGCTTTGGAATTAGGTCGATGCTTCCGGTCATGGCGGAGTCGTTCGTTAACCTTCTTCTGTTTGCGCTAATGCGGCCGGAGCTAAAGTCCGATCAGAGATTACGGGACAACACCATTCGCCAGCCGATCGACATCCGGATCAAGAGCCTGTCGATCAATTGTGTTGGTTTCAACTCTCCGGTTGATTACACACATCTCGCTTTCAAGGACTACAACTCACTGGTGAACGAGCGAAACGACCTTCTGCACGGCAACGTTGTGCTCGAAAAGCTCAGGTTTAATGAAGTGTACTTCAGTGGTCGCGTGCCCATTTTCAAACGGTACAGGTCACTGTGGGAGCGGACTCTAGGTGTTGACATACAAGCGGTAGGACTTCACCGCCTTGCCAATGAGGTGGAAGTAGTAGAGCGCATGGTGGAACAACTGAAATCTCACCTTAACCCTGAGACACGGGACCTTATAGACCAGGCATCAGGGCAACGCGACCTTGGCCTGGATCAAAAGAGGGGAAAGTTCGGAATACTCTTTTCCCGGCAACTGGTCGACATGTTTCCGCCCGACAACGACTAGATCTACGTTGATTTAGGTGTTCGGTGAAGTGACTCAGGGCGCAGCTGTGTGTACCGCTTTAGCTCGTTCCAAGACTCGTGAAGCGTGACCGCCGCAACCTCTGGTATGTCGTAACCCAGTTCGAACAGTCGCGAGGTGGCTTCGTGACGGAGGTCGTGAAAGCACAGGTCCACAATCTGTAGCTTCGTGCAGGCCCTGGTGAAGGCGGTCCCCACCGAGCTGGCTTTGTAGGGAAAAATCCGTCCATCGGTATCCGTCTTCGGTTGCCGTTGCACGATCTCCCATGCATCCCCCAGGAGGGGGAACGTCTTGTGATTTCCCGCCTTCCTACGGGGGTGCTTGGCATCCCTGAGCAGGGCAGTTCGGTTGACCAGGTCGACGTCGGACCACAGCAGCCGGGTGATTTCGCTCTCTCGCTTCGCGCTCAGGATGGCGAAGTCAATGATGTCGACCATCGGAATGGTCGACCGCCACGCGGCGGCTCGGAAATGGTCTCGCAGGCTCTGCAGCTCGTCGGCGGTGGGCCGCCTGTCCCGACGCTTCGACTTTCCAACCAGTCGCAGCAAGCGCAGCACTGGCCGCGCTTCGGCGACGGGGTCGCTGGCCATCTTCACGCCCTTCATCGGAGCGGCGAGTTTCAGCAGCTCGGAGAGGTAGCCCAACTCTACGTTCATCGTCGCGGGCGCGCAGGCTGGGATAATTACCCCGTTGGCCATCATGTGGTCGCCGCGGATCCGCCGGCGGGCATGCTCGATCACGTCGTTGGCTGTCAGCCGCCTAGCCACGATGTCGCCGAGGCTCTCACGGATCCGCGACATGTTGCCGGAATGAGTTTTGGAGATAGCCCTGACGGTGGCCAGCTCGTTGGTCCGCCAGTCGATTAGCTCACCAATGGTGATGTCCTCACCTGGTGTGCCACCTCGAGCCTCGTAGTCAGCCTGCTCGCGCTCAATGCGCTCGGCCCAGGCTTTCGCTGCGGTCTTGGTGGGGAAAGTGCGGTATTGGTCTTTGTGGCCCTTCCGGCGCACCATTGCGCGCCAGCGGCCGTTGCGGTTCTGCAGCGTTGCCATGTTGTTGTGCCATTCCCTGTTGTGCCAATCCCTCGCTGGCACAGTAATGGTACAACTGGTCGGAAAATGGCGGGAAAAAACGGGCAAATGCGGGAAGAAGTGAGTGCCTTATATGGTTGATAAGTCGATGAAATCTATGGAATTGAAGGGTATTCGTCTTTGCGTGGCGCCGATGATGGATTGGACGGACCGCCATTGCCGCGTGTTCCACAGGCTGCTGGCCCCGGGTGCGCGGCTGTACACGGAAATGGTGCACGCCAACGCGGTGATCCACGGCGACCGGGAGCGCCTGCTCGGCTTCGATGGCAGCGAACAGCCGCTGGCCCTGCAGCTGGGCGGCAGCGATCCGGCCCTGCTCGCGCAGGCCGCGCAGATTGCCCAGGACTGGGGCTACGACGAGGTCAATCTCAACTGCGGCTGCCCCTCCGACCGGGTCCAGGCCGGCCGCTTCGGCGCCTGCCTGATGCGCGAGCCCACTCTGGTGGCCGAGTGCGTGGCGGCCATGGTCGGCGCGGTGGACATCCCGGTCACGGTGAAGTGCCGGTTGGGTGTGGATGACGACAACGACTACGAAAACTTCGTGAACTTCGTCGATCAATCCGCCAACGCCGGCAGCGCGATGTTCATCGTGCACGCCCGCAACGCGTGGCTGAAGGGTCTGTCGCCGAAGGAAAACCGCGAAGTGCCGCCGCTGCGTTACGACTGGGCGCACCGGCTCAAGGCCGACCGCCCGCAGCTGCAGATCGTGCTCAACGGCGGCTTGGCCACCGTTGAGGCTGCCCAGGCCCAGCTGCCCGCGCTGGACGGGGTGATGCTGGGCCGCGCGGCCTACCACGACCCCTACGTGCTGCATCAGCTGGAGGCTGCGCAGACCGGTGCTGCGCTGCAGCCACGCGAGGCGCTGCTGCGCGCCATGCGCCCCTATATCGAGGCCCAGCTGGCCGGTGGGCTGGCGCTGAAGCACATCACCCGCCACCTGCTGGGCCTGTTCCACGGGCAGCCCGGTGGCCGCGCCTTCCGGCAGGTGCTGAGCGAGGGTGCGCACCGCCCCGGCGCCGATTGGAGCCTGATCGAGCAGGCCCTGACCATCACCCGCGATCAGGCAGAACGCGTCGCAGCGTGAACCGCGTCTCAGACCGCGCTTGACATCGGGCGACAAGTAGCCGTCAATGTTCACCTAGATGAACAAAGCGATGCGGCGGTCAGAAAAGTTCAGACCGGATTCACTGCGTAAAACCAAGAATTTGCAAAAGATTCGTAAAGTGCCGGCCCAGGCTGGCGGCTGCCGATTCACAACTTTTGAACGTTTTGACGCGCTCCGCTAGGATCAGACCTGATGTCATCCGTAACCCGCCACCGCCGTCTTGCCGTTGCCGCCCTGCTGGCGAGCGGTGCCGTTGCTGCCATTGGCAGTGCCGGCGCCCAAGCCCCCCAGCCGGATCCGGCCCGGGCAGAGATGGTGCGGGCCTCGCGTGGTGCCCCGCCGGAACGCTCCCTGTCCGACGCCGTGCGGCGGGTCCAGCGGACCACCGGTGGACACATCCTCGGCGCCGAACGGGTGCCCTTCGATGGCCGGGACATCAACCGGGTGAAATACATGGATGACAGGGGTCGCGTCCGCTACATGGACGATCCGGCCCAGCCGCGTTCACAGCCCCGCACGCCGCGTTCGGATATGTCATCACTACGCGGCGATAACCCCTGAACGGGGATAGTTGTCCGCAGTCATCTGTTAGCCACTGGCCCCAGGCCACACCCAGGACACTAGGGAGAGTTCATGCGTATCCTTCTGGTCGAAGACGAAGCCCCGCTGCGGGAAACCCTTGCAGCCCGGCTCAAGCGCGAAGGCTTTGCCGTCGATGCCGCACAGGACGGTGAGGAAGGTCTGTACATGGGCCGCGAAGTGCCGTTCGACGTCGGCATCATCGATCTGGGTCTGCCCAAGATGTCGGGCATGGAACTGATCAAGGCGCTGCGCGACGAGGGCAAGAAGTTCCCCGTGCTGATCCTTACCGCCCGCTCGAGCTGGCAGGACAAGGTCGAAGGGCTCAAGCAGGGCGCCGACGATTACCTCGTCAAGCCGTTCCACGTCGAAGAGCTGCTGGCACGCGTCAACGCGCTGCTGCGCCGCGCGGCGGGCTGGAGCAAGCCGACCCTCGAATGCGGTCCGGTTGCGCTGGATCTTGCCGCGCAGACCGTCAGCGTTGCCGGCAGCAACGTGGACCTCACCAGCTACGAGTACAAGGTGCTGGAATACCTGATGATGCATGCCGGTGAACTGGTCTCCAAGGCCGACCTCACCGAACACATCTACCAGCAGGATTTCGACCGCGACTCGAACGTGCTGGAAGTGTTCATCGGCCGCCTGCGCAAGAAGCTGGATCCGGACGGCGAACTCAAGCCGATCGAAACCGTGCGTGGCCGCGGCTACCGCTTCGCGATTCCGCGCAACGAGGGCTGAGCCGTTAGTCCGGCGATGGGATGATGTCAGGCCGTCTGTGGTTCTTTAAACGCTGGCGGCCGCGCTCCCTGCAGGCACGGCAGCTGCTGGCCGCCAGTGTGAGCCTGCTCGCCTTCCTGGCGATTGCAGGCTACGCGCTGGATGCCGCGTTCGCCGATACGGCGCGCGCCAACCTGCGCGAGCGCCTGAAAAACTATGCCACCGCCTACGCGGCCGGCATCGACTTCACCCGCGACCGCTCGCTGTACATCCGCGAGCAACCGCCGGATCCCCGTTTCGACGTGCCCGGTAGCGGCCTGTACCTGCAGGTCGTCATGCCCGACGGCAAGGGCAACTCCATGTCCGCCGAAGGCCCGATGCTGCCCACCGTGGGCGGCAAGCTGCTGGCCCCGCGCCAGGAAGTCTTCGAAGGCCCGCTGCCGATGATCCAGATCGACGGCAGCCAAGGCTCGGTGTACCGCTATGGGCTGGGCCTGGTGTGGGATGCGGACGCCGACCCCGCCACCGAATTCCCGTACACCATCTACGTGATGGAAGACTCGCGCGCGCTCGGTGCGCAGCTGCGCGTGTTCCGTGGCCGGGTGTGGTTCTGGATGGGCGGCGCGGGACTGATCCTGCTGCTGTTGCAGACCGTCATCCTGCAGTGGAGCCTGCGCCCGATGCGGCGGGTGATCACCGAGCTGACCAAGGTGCAGCGCGGCGAAACCGAGCGCATGAGCGAACGCCACCCGCGCGAGCTGGAACCGCTCACCGACAGCATCAACGCCTTCATCGAAAGCGAGCGCGAGAACCTCGAGCGCCAGCGCAACACCCTGGCCGACCTGGCGCACAGCCTGAAAACGCCGCTGGCGGTGCTGCGCACGCAGCTCGACAGTGGTGCGGCCGACCAGGACCTGCGCCAGGAATTCGATGTGCAGCTGCGCCGCATGAACAACCTGGTGTCCTACCAGCTGGCGCGCGCGGCATCGTCGGGCCACAAGCTGTTCTCGGCGCCGTTGCCGATCGAGTCCAACGCCGAGGAAATCGTGCGCGGGCTGGAGAAGGTGTACGCCTCCAAGGGCGTGCTGTGCGAATTCGACATCGACGACGGCGCGCGCTTCCATGGCGAGCCGGGCGACCTGCAAGAGCTGCTGGGCAACCTGCTGGAGAACGCCTTCAAGTGGGCCAACCGCCGCGTGCTGCTCACCGCCAAGCCGTTCAGCGCGCCGGGCATGCGTCGCGCTGGTCTGGTGCTGTCGGTGGACGATGATGGCCCGGGCATCGCCCCGGACGACATCGCCAAGGTGCTGCAGCGTGGCGTGCGCGGCGACGAACGCGTGCAGGGCCACGGCATCGGCCTGTCGATCGTGCAGGACCTGATCAAGGACTACCGCGGCGAACTGCAGGTCAAGCGTTCGCCGGAACTGGGTGGCGCGCGGTTTGAAGTGAAGTTGCCGCCCGGGCCGTAAGTCCAGAGCGTACCGACTAACAGTCGGTACGGAGCCCAAACGCAGGCGGCGCCCCATAAAACCGCCTCAAATGCCCGGCCACAACCGGCATTTCCGCTTCCAGCACATCCGGCGCCGAGAAGTGATACTCCGTCGCCACCGCAAAGAACTCATCCGGCGCTTCGGCCGCATACGGATCAATCACCGTCTCCACGCCGGCATCCACCTGCGCACACAGCGCATCGAATGCCTGCTGGAAATCGGCGGCCCACTGCTGCTGCCACGCACGCGGCAGCGGCGGGGTGCCATCAAGCACGCCATCGAGCACATCGATGCGGTGTGCCATCTCATGCACCACCACGCACGCCCCTTCGTGGGGATGCTCCAGTTCGGCCTGCACGTCATGCCAGGACAGCAGCAGCGGGCCGTTGTGCGACACCTGGCCGATCGCTTCCTCTTCCCACTCGTGCAGCACCCCGTCTTCATCCATCTCGCTCTGCGGCACGATGAAGCCCTCGGGGTACACCAGCACCTGCGACCAGCCACGCAATCCCACCTCGCCCAGTTCCAGCAGTGGCAGGCAGCACAGCGCGGCAATCAGCACCGCGTCATCGTCGCCCAGCTGCAGCCCGCCAATGGGGGTAATGGTCTTGTCGTGCAGGAATGCGGCGGACAGCACACGCAGGCGCTGCACACGTTCGGGCGGCAAGCCGCGCAGCCACGCAGTGCGCTGGCAGGTGCGTTGCCAGGCGGAATCAGGAATCGGGCGCGGAGACGAGCGCAGCCAGCGCAACAACGACTGGATCAGCGGAACATGCCCGGCAGGAAGCTGTGCCATTTCGGCGCACGCAGGCGCGGCAACACATCGTCGTCGCCGCCACCGCCGGTGCTGCCCGGTGCGGTTGCGCTCGGCTTGACCGTGGTCGGTGCGGTGCTGGTCGGCGTGGTCGCCGGGGCCGCACGCTCTTCAGCTGCCGAATACACGCAGCCACCCCGGCCCGAGCTGGTCAGCGCATCGGAAGCGTGCGCGGCCATCGGGGCCAACAGCAGGAGCAGGCAATGGGCGAACGGGCGCATCGTCAACATCCGGAAGGGCCAAGGGGGTCAATCTTCGATTCTAGCCCGATTCACTGTCTCAATTGGAAGCCCCGGGGCGGGCGCTGTCCGGCGCTTTCCCGCATACTTTTGCCGATCAACCGATGGAAGCTGCCGTGGACGACCGCCAACTGCTGGCCAAACTGGGCGCCGGGCGACTGTCCGGCGACGCGCTGGCCCGCGAGCTGGGCCAGACCCGTGCCGCAATTTGGAAGCGAATTCAAGGGCTTAGAGCGGCAGGCATCGAAATCGATGGCCGCGCCGGCGATGGCTACCAGCTGCAGCAGCACCTGGATCTGCTCGACGCCGAAGCGATTACCACCCAGCTCCCCCCTGCGCTGAAGCCCCTGCTGGACACCCTCGAGGTGGCCTGGACGGTCGGTTCGACCAATACAGAATTGTTGCGGTGCAGCGCGCCGGAGCGCGGCGCGCGCGTGCTGCTGGCCGAACGCCAGACCGGTGGCCGTGGCCGTCGCGGCCGGGCCTGGGCGTCGCCACTGGCCGCGCACGTGTACCTGTCGGTGCTGCGCGGCTTCGCGGGGGGGCTGTCGCGGCTGGGGGGGCTGAGCCTGGTCGCGGGCGTGGCGGTGGCCGAAGCGCTGCGCGCGCACGGCGTTGCCAACGTGGGCCTGAAGTGGCCCAACGACATCGTGGTGGACGGGCAGAAGCTCGGTGGCCTGCTGGTCGAAGGCGGCGGCGAGTTCGCGGGCCCGGCGCGCGCGGTGATCGGGCTGGGCATCAATGTGCGCATGCCGGCCGCGTTCGGTGCCGGGATCACCCAGCCGTGGACCGACCTGGCCACGCTGCTGGGCAACGACATCGAACGCAGCGCAGTGGTGGCCTGGCTGCTGGCGGCCCTGCTGCCGGCCCTGGAAGCGTTCGAGCGCGACGGCCTGGCCCCGTTCCTGCCGCGCTATGCCGCGTTGGACAGCCTGGCCGGACGCACGGTGCGGGTGGACGATGGTGGCGTGATGCATGAAGGGCAGGCGCTGGGGCTGGCCGACGATGGCGCGCTGCGGGTGCGTATCGACGGCAGCGAACGGGTGTTCCATGCCGGGGAAGTCAGCGTGAGGGCGCAATGAGCGATTGGTTGTTCGACCTGGGGAATTCGCGATTCAAGTTCGCACCGCTGCAGGGCATCCGCGCGGGCGATGTGCAGGCCTGGCCGCATGGCGCCGAAGCGATGCCGGCCGATGCGCTGGCGCAGCTGCCCAGCGGTGACACCGCCTACGTGGCCAGCGTGGCCGCCGCTGCGCTCACTTCCAGCATGCTCGAGGTGCTGCGCGCTCGTTTTACCCACGTTCGCGTGGCAACCACCGAAGCCAGCTGCGCCGGCGTGCGCATCGCCTATGCCGATCCGTCGAAGTTCGGGGTGGACCGTTATCTGGCGCTGATCGCCGCCGCCGAACGGCACGAAGCCGTGGTCGTGGCCGGTGTCGGCACCGCGCTCACCATCGACCTGCTTGATGCCGATGGCCAGCATCACGGCGGCCGCATCGCTGCCTCGCCGACCACCATGCGCGAAGCCCTGCATGCACGCGCGGTGCAGCTGCCCGCGCAGGGTGGCGACTACAGCGAGTTCGCCAACGACACCGCCGACGCCCTCGCGTCGGGCTGCGACGGCGCAGCCGTCGCGTTGATCGAACGCAGCCGCGTGCAGGCCGCCACCGTGTTGGGCAGGGTGCCGGCGTTGCTGGTGCACGGCGGTGGCGCACCGGCGCTGATGCCGTTGCTGGCCGATGCACAGTTCCAGCCGGCGCTGGTGCTCGATGGTCTCGCGCGCTGGGCGGTGCACCAGCCACCGGCGTCGCGGTAGGATCGCGGCATGCTTACCCGTGCCCTGATCGTCGTACTGGCCATCCTCAACGTAGGCGTTGCGCTGTGGTGGATGCTGCGCGGCGAACCCGCGGCGGCGCCGCCCGCCACGCCTACCGGCGTAGCCCAGCTGCAGCTGCTCGACAGCCCCAGTGCACCGGCAGCGGCCGCACCCGCACCGGGCGCCGCAAGCGCGCAGCCCGCTGCCACCACCACGGCACTGACAGACACCACCCCGGCACCGCCCAAGCCCACCGCACCAGCCACGCCGGAACCCGCCGCACCCAACCCCGCGCCGACGACGGCTGCGGTAGCGCCGGCCGTTGGCCGGCCCACGGAAACCCCGCCGGCCCCCACACCCGCCGCCCCCCTCCAATGCATCAGCCTCGGCCCCTTCGCCGATCGCGACACCGCCATGGCCGCCCAGGGCAAGGCCGGCGAACTCGTTCAGCGTTCGCGCCTGCGTGAAGTCCTCAAACCCGGCGCCAGCAGCACCTACCGGGTGATGATGCCGGCCGCCGCCAGCCGCGAAGAGGCCCAGGCCACGGTCAAACGCATTGCCGCAGCGGGCATCAGCGATTACTACATCATGGCCCAGGGCGAAGACGCCAACGCCATCGCCCTGGGGCAGTACCGCAACCGCGAAGGCGCCGAGCGCCGCCTGGCCGCCCTGAGCGCGGCCGGCTTCAGCGCCCGCCTGGTCGGCGGCAGTGAAGGCAGCGCGCAGTGGTGGGTGGATGCGGCCCTGGCCGACAAGGCCAGCCCCGGCGCAGCCCGCCAGCGCAGTGGCGCGGCCCAGCAACGCTCGCTGGAATGCGCGGGCTTGCGCTAGAATCGCCCTCCGCGCCGGCAATGCCGTCGCCGTGCCTTTGCCGGCATAGCTCAGTTGGTAGAGCAACCGCCTTGTAAGCGGTAGGTCCCCAGTTCGAATCCGGGTGTCGGCACCATCTTCAGTTCGTCTCGGCGTACCGATACGACAGCAGCGATTTCACCAGGAACGTCACCTGCGTGGCCGAACGCGCGTCTACGCGCATCACCGGCAGGCGGTGACCTGCGTCGAACAGCGCATTGCGGAATTCCGGAATCAACAGCGCCGGGTACTCATCGGTACGCGTCACGCCCACCGCCAGGCTCGCTTCCGGCGCGATGCGCGAGAACTCCTGCAGCAGCTCCACCGTGGAAGCAACCGGCTCCGGATGCCCGGCGCTCACCAGCACGATCACGCCCAGTGCGCCTTCGCACACCATCGGCCACATGAAGTCCAGGTAGCGCTGGCCCGGTACGCCGTAAACATGCAGCAGTTCGCCGTCATCCAGTTCGATCGAGCTGTAATCGAGTGCGACGGTGGTTTCCACCTTGTCCCCCATCGCGTCTTCGCTCATCGGCATCTCGGTGCTCACCGGCTCCACGTCGGAGATCGCACGCACCGCCGTGGTCTTGCCGGCGCCCATGCTGCCCACGAACACCAGCTTGTTGGCGGGCAGGCTCATGACGGGCTCCCCTGGAACAGGTTCAGGCCGAAGCGGCGCGCCACCCACGAGAAGAAGCGCGAATCACCGGCCTCACGGCGGCGGGAAGTTGGGGGCACGGCAGGCTCCTGGGTCAGGGCGAGGCCACTGGCTACAGCAGCACAGAAGAGGGATTGCACCGTGTTGCGCGGCATCTGGCAAGCTGCCGCCAATGCAGTGGGCTGCCACGGGCGGGCATGCAGGCAGGCAATGGCCAGCAGCCAGGTGCTGGGCACATCATCCGGGTTGAGGTCCGGCCAATGGCGCAGCTTCATCGGTGCGTGCTCGGCAGGTGCCGGCAGCAGCAGGGGGCGATGGCGGGCGATGCAGAAATACAGCGCTTCGAACGAGTAGCGATGCGGCAGCCGGTACGCGTACTGGTGCTCGAACGTCGGCGCATCGATGACGCTGCCCGACCAGGCCACATCATCCAGTTGTGCCACCAGCTCCGACAGCGTCGTGGTGGGCGGCAGCGCGATGCTGCGCGTGGCGGTATCCACCAGCACGGTGATCGCACCCCGCTGCAGCAGGTGCAGGTCCGAACCGGTGGACGAAGCCAGCTGCAGCAGCAGTGGCACACCGTCGGCGGGCCGGTCCACGCTGGGCGCGGCCTGCAGCAGGCTGGACAGCTGTTCGTTGATGTCGCGCACGGTGGCGCCATGTGGCAGCCGCCCCGGGGCGGGATCGGCATAACGGCGCGCGATCGACAGCGTGGGTACGTTGGCCGCATGCGCCTCACTGAGCGCGCGCGCGGCATCGGCGTGATCCAGCCCGATGACCAGCAGGTCGCAGGCATCACCGGACCACGGCTGCAGCACCACCTCCATGCGCTCGGCGAGCAGCATCGAACTGGCCAGTTTCAGGCGTGTGTGATGCAGCACGTCCAGCCCGATGGCGGCAATGCGGAAGGAACGGGTGGGGGTATTCATGGGGGTGTACCGCGCAACCGAAGCGACCACCGCGCCGCGCCCGGTCAGGGGCACGGCACGGCGGCACTGCCTGCGATCAGCTGAAGTCCAGGGTCTTCTCGAAGGCCTTCAGTTCATGGCGCGACATGGCCAGGTTGGCCTTGCTGCGGTCCATCACCACGTACAGGAACAGCAGCGGATTGCTTTCCAGCGGGCGGATCAGGTGGTACTGCGTGGTCAGCGTGATCAGCAGATCTTCCAGGGTGTCCGACAGGCCCAGCTGCTCGGCCACGCGGCGCTTGGCACGCACCACTTCGGTGTTGCCGGCAGCGGCCAGTTCCAGGTTGATGTTGCCGCCGCCGACCATGGCCAGGGCCATGCCGCTGTCACCGTCGACCAGTGCGGCGCCGACGAAACCGGCGAGCGAATTGAGCTTTTCCAGATTGAGATTGGGCACGTAAATCCTTTTTACTTCAGGCAGTGGGAGAGGCAGGCGAATGCCTGCCGGAAGGGCACAACAAAACCGAAGGGTGCTCAGGCCGCGCGCGGGCGCAGCACGGAATCGAGGCGCGAGGCGCATTCGCGCGCGTGGAACAGCAGCACGGCCATGTTGACCTCATGGCCGGCCACGGCGGTGAGGGTCAGCGGCTTGTCGGCCTGGATGCGGATCAGCACCACGTTGCCGAGCTTGGTGCAGATGGTGGCGTAATCCGCTTCGCTCAGCGCCAGCTCGCGCGAGACGGTCTCGCCAAGGGTCAGGAACGAATTGGCCATGGCGGCCAGGCGGCGGCCATCCACGCCCAGCGTGGAATCTTCGGCCACGGCGCGGCCGTCGGCGGTGGACAGCATCAGCAGGCTCAGCCCGCGCTCGCGTTCGCGCGCATGCTGGAAGGCCTGTTCAATGGCGGCGGTGTCATACAACTGCCGGGCCGGCTGGCTCTCGCCACTGGCATTGCGGACGATCTGGTGGATGCTGCTGCGCTGCACGTACTGCCCCCTGAAACACGACAAAACACGGACCAACCCTGCGCGGGTTAGTCAATCAGTACTGCGAAGAAGTGTGAAATGTAGCACGTAATTTTTGCCTTCACGGCCAACGCAAGATGAACCGCAGTGTTCCTTTCGTGTGTGTCAAAGCATTGACACATAAGGCTTTCGCGCTGGGTCCGGATGCGACGTGGCGGGTCATTCCGCGCCGCCCGCGGTCAGCGCTTCGGCGCCTGCTGCTGCGACGCCGCGAGTGGTTTGGCGGCCGGATCACTAGACTGGTGGGATTTTCCGTGTGTGTGGAGTCAGCATGAGTAATCGTCAACCTGCGGTGTCCCTGATCGGCGTACCCACGGATATCGGAGCCGGTGCCCGGGGTGCCGGACTGGGACCGGAGGCGCTGCGCATCGCCGGCCTGGCCGAGGCCTTGGCCGCGCGTGGCGTGGACGTGCGCGACTGCGGCAACCTGGATGGCCCGCGCAATCCGTGGACGCCGCCGGAGCAGGGCTACCGCCACCTGGATGAAGTGGTGGAATGGAACCGCGTGCTGATGGACGCCACCTATGCCGAACTGCAGGACGGCCGCCTGCCGATCATGCTGGGCGGCGACCACTGCCTGGGCATCGGCTCGATCACCGCCGTGGCGCGCTGGTGCCGCGAACAGGGCCGTGACCTGCGCGTGCTGTGGCTGGATGCGCATTCGGACTTCAACACCAGCGAGGTCACCCCGTCGGGCAACGTGCACGGCATGCCGGTGGCCTGCCTGTGCGGGCTGGGCCCGGACGCGCTGACCAGGCTGGGCGGTGATTCCCCGGCGATCTGCCCGCAGCAGGTGCGCCAGATCGGCATCCGTTCGGTGGACCAGGAAGAGAAGCGCCTGATCAAGCAACACAAGGTGGATGTGTACGACATGCGCTACATCGACGAGGCCGGCATGAAGCGCGCGGTGGAAGCGGCGCTGGAAGGCATCGACGGCAACACCCACCTTCACGTCAGCTTCGACGTGGACTTCCTGGACCCCAGCATTGCCCCGGGGGTGGGCACCACCGTACCGGGCGGGGTGAACTACCGCGAAGCCCAGCTGGTGATGGAAATGATCGCCGACACCGGGCGCATGGGCTCGCTGGACATCGTCGAACTCAACCCGTTGCTGGACAACCGCAACGCCACCGCAGTGCTGGCCGTGGACCTGGTGGAGAGCCTGTTCGGCAAGTCCACGCTGATGCGCGACTGAGCGGTAGCGGGGTTTCCCGGCGCGTGGCTGAACGGCCACGCGCCGCGTTCACATCGATTGCACGCGCCAGACCCCAGATTGCATCTCACGCGGGGGCAGTGCCGGGAACGGCGCCGACACCTCCGCGATCTGCAAGAGGCAGGTGGGGCCGTATTTCGGTAGTGACGTTGAATCAATCAGGAGAACCCTATGAAGCGTGTAATTGCACTGATGCTGTTGTCGATGGTCTCGCTGGCCATGCTCTCCGGCTGCAACACCGTTGCCGGTGCCGGCAAGGATGTGCAGAAGGCAGGCCAGTCGGTGGAAGACGCCGCCAAGGGCAACTGATCCAACGTTGCGGGCCGGCGACTTGCGGCCCGCATTGGACGAAGAAACGCCGGGAGTTTCCCGGCGTTTTTTTATGTGTGCGATTGCGGCCTGCCCTCCATTCAATGACGTGAGCACGCACTTCATCCACGCTTGACCGTCGGCGAACACATGGTATTGCAAGCTGTTTCCACGGCGATGTTGCCGTTGAAGACGAGGACGCGAACCCATGAACAAAGACATCATTTCCGGCAAGTGGACGCAGCTCAAGGGCAAGGCGCAGGCAAAGTGGGGCGACCTGACCGATGACGACTTCAAGGTGGCCGAAGGCAATGCCGAATACCTGGCAGGCCGGCTGCAGGAACGCTATGGCTGGGCGCGCGACCGCGCTGAAACCGAGGTCAAGGACTTCGAAGCCGCCATGCGCAAGGATTATCCGGACTATCACTGACACCCCGGCGGTGGCAGGGCGGCCATAGGGTCGCAACGAGGGTATGAAACCGGAACGGGCCGCACTGCGGCCCGTTTTTCTTACCTGGGTGGGTCAGGCACGAAGCCCGCCGGGAACGCCTGCGGTGCACGCTCGCCGCGCGGGTAACGCGCCGGAAGGATGCCGCGCGCCACCAGGTTGCGCTCGCTGTCGTAACGCAGGTCCAGGCGCTGGGCCGGCCACCGGCTGGCGCGCTCGAACGTGGTGCTGCCCGAGTACGACGCTTCGCGCGCGCCATGGCCGGTGCCCAGCGCGGGTGCCGGGGAGGGCGCACGGATCCGCGAACCGGTGGTCTCCACCGATGACAGCGCGCGGTCGGCCGCTTCGGCTGCTGCCTGCGGCTGTGCCTTGTTCTGCGCGCGCGCCACCGGTGGTGCGCGCGGGGGCAGGGGCACGTAACGCGGCGCTTCGTTGAACACCGCAATGCCGATCACCCCGATGTTGTCCGGCCGGCCGGTACGGTCGGCATAGCTGTTGCCCGGGTCGGTGAACACGAACTGCGCCACTTCCCGGCGCGATTTGCGCCAGCCGGTAATGTCCGCGCTCTGCCACGGATCCAGCACGTAGCCGGTCTGGTCCGGGGCGGCCACCTCGCCGGTTATCACGTTCAGGCCATCCACCGACAGCACCACCAGCACCCGCTCGGGGCTGTTGTTGTGCAGGCGCACCGCATAGGGCTGGCCTTGGCGGCCGGCCACCCAATACTGGCCCCGGTGCAGGTAGGCGGGCAGTTCCAGGCGCTGGTCGCGCTCGACCAGGCTCAGCGTGACCGGGCCGGTATCGGCACGGGGCGGGACCGCCGGCTTGAACCCACACAGGGCCAGCACGGCAAGCAGGGGCAGGGTCAGGCGTTTCATGGCGGGGCCTTCGCGGTTGGGTAATCCGTTGAACGCGCCAGGCCGGGCAACGGGGTTGCGCGCGGGCAGGTAAACTGGGGGCGTTCAACTGTCCGTAATGATTCCCACATGACCACCCGCGTTCTTACCGGCATCACCCCCTCCGGCACGCCCCACCTGGGCAACTATGTCGGCGCCATCCGCCCGGCCATCACGGCCAGCGCAGCGCCCGGCATCGAGAGCTTCTTCTTCCTGGCCGACCTGCACAGCCTGATCAAGGCGCAGGAACCGGAGAGGACCCAGCGCTCGACCCTGGAGATCGCCGCCAGCTGGCTGGCCTGCGGGCTGGACCCGGACAAGGTCTGGTTCTACCGGCAGAGCGACATTCCTGAAACCACCGAACTGATGTGGTTCCTGACCGTCATCGCCAGCAAGGGCATCCTCAACCGCGCCCATGCGTACAAGGCGGCGGTGGACAAGAACCGCGAAGAACAGCTGGATGAGGACGCCGGCATCAGCGCCGGGTTGTTCATGTACCCGGTGCTGATGGCCGCCGACATCCTGATCTTCAAGGCCAACCGCGTGCCGGTGGGCCGCGACCAGATCCAGCACATCGAAATGGCGCGCGATTTCGCCCAGCGCTTCAACCACGTGTACGGCAAGGAGTACTTCCCGTTGCCCGACGTGGTGATCGACGAGCAGGTGGCCACCCTGGCCGGCCTGGACGGCCGCAAGATGAGCAAGAGCTACCACAACACCATTCCGCTGTTCGCCCCGCGCGCGGAGCTGAAGAAGCTGGTGTTTTCCATCCTTACCGATTCGCGTGCCCCGGGCGAGCCCAAGAGCACCGAAGGTTCGGCGCTGTTCCAGATGTACCAGGCCTTCGCCAGCCCGGAACAGACCGCCGCGTTCGCGCAGGCGTTCGCCGACGGCATCAGCTGGGGCGATGCCAAGCAGCAGCTGTTCGAGCGCATCGATGCCGAACTGACCCCGCTGCGCGAGCGCTATGACGCGCTGATGGCCGAGCCGGAGAAGATCGAAGCGCTGCTGCGCCGTCGCGGCCAGCAGCTGCGCGAGCAGTACGCCATTCCGCTGCTGAAGGAGCTGCGCCACGCGGTGGGCCTGCGCGACCTGTCCACGGCCGGCGACATCGCCGCCGAGGACGGTGGCGTGGCGCGCGCTGCGCCGCCGCTGTTCAAGCAGTACCGCGAAAAGGACGGCCGTTTCTACTTCAAGCTGCAGGCCGGCGACGGCACGCTGCTCATCCAGAGCGAAGGCTTCGATTCGCCGCGCGATGCCGGCCAGCTGATCGGCGTGCTCAAGCAGACCGAGCACGGCGATGGCCTGCAGAGCGAATTGTTCAAGCTGGAAGCGGAAGTGGATGTGGTGCTCGCGGCACTGCAGGAGCTGCGCGGGTAGCCACCGACCGTTGGTCGGTGGACACGTAGACAAAGGAAACCACGATGGCCTGGTTGTCGTTGTTGTTGTTCCTGCCCTGGTTCGTGTTGCTGGGGACCGTGTACTGGCTGTTCCCGCGCCAGCCACGCGATGCCGCGCGTCGCCTGTTCGACGGCGTCGCGCTGCTGCTCGCCTTCGTCCTGAGCATCCTGGCCATGCTGTGGGGCCACCATATAGGCGTGGTGCAGAGCGATGCCGGCCCAATCTGGCGACAGGTCCTGGCGGTGCTGTATGCCTACGGCGCGTTCCTGGCGGTGATGGTGGCCGCGGTACTGCTGCGCGGGGGCTGGCTGGCCGCGCGTGCGACCAAAGCCGCATCGAAGTCGGCCGGCGACACCGCCTAGAATCAGGCGTACACCGCCTGTTGCCAGGGATGAGCAGATGTCCTCCGACCCCAGCATTTTCACCATCGATACCGCGTTCCAGCGCAGTGACTTCGACGCTGCTTACCTGATCGTCGAAAACGGCCGCGCCGCCTTCATCGATTGCGGCACCGGCCTGGCCGTGCTGGCGATGCTGGCCGCGCTCACGCGTGCCGGCTGCACGCCGGAGCAGGTGGACTGGCTGGTGCTCACCCACGTGCATCTGGACCACGCCGGCGGGGCCGGCCTGCTGATGCAGCAGCTGCCCAACGCCAAGCTGGTGGTGCACCCGCGCGGCGCGCCGCACATGATCGACCCCGCCCGGCTCATTGCCGGTGCGACCGAAGTCTATGGCGCGGCCGAAATCGCGCGCAGCTACGGCCCCGTCCTGCCGGTACCGGCCGCGCGCGTAGTCATTGCCGAAGACGGCCACCGCGTGGACCTGGCCGGGCGCAGCCTGCTGTGCCTGGACACGCCGGGGCACGCGCGCCACCACCTATGTGTGTGGGACGAGCGCAGCCGCAGCGTGTTCACCGGCGATACCTTTGGCCTGTCCTACCGCGAGCTGGACAGTGCACGCGGCGCCTTCGTCATTCCAACGTCCTCGCCGGTGCAGTTCGACCCGGAACCGCTCAAGCACTCCATCGCGCGGCTGGTCGCGCTGCAGCCGCAGGCGGTATACCTCACCCATTACGGGCGGGTGGAGAACATTCCCGCGTTGGCCGCCGACCTGGTCGAGCAGATCGATGCGATGGTGGACATCGGCCGCCAGTGCGACGGACGCCCCGACCGCCACCGATGCCTGGTGGCCGCGCTGACGGTGCTGTACCAAGAACGCGCGCAGGCCCATGGCTGCCCGCTCGACGATGCGGCGGTGGCGCAGGTGCTGGCGATGGATATCGAGCTCAACGCGCAGGGCCTGGCCTGCTGGCTGGACCGCGACCGCCGCTGAGCGCGCACGCGGGGCCTGCCCGGTAACCGGAGTGTCACGTTACACTCTGGCATTCCGTTTTTTTCTGGTACCTGCCGTGAATCCGATGCGCATGCTGCTGTTGTCGTCCTGTCTGTTCGTGGGCGGCCTGGCCCACGCGGCCAATGACCTGCCCGGCGGTGGCATCGACCCCGAAGCGCTGTCGCGGCATGTGCGCATCCTGGCCTCGGACGAGTTCGAAGGCCGCGCGCCGGCATCGCCCGGTGAAGAGCGCACCGTGCAGTACCTGATCGAAGAATTCCGCAGATCCGGCCTGCAGCCCGGTGGCGTGGATGGCAGCTGGGTGCAGCCGGTGCCGATGGTGCGTGCGCAGGTTGATGGCCCGGTGAAGGCGCAGCTGCGCCAGGGCGGCAAGGCGCGCACGCTGGTCAACGGCGAGGATGTAACCCTGCAGAGCCTGCGCCCGCAGGCCGCGGTGGACATCAAGGACGCGCCGCTGGTGTTCATCGGCTATGGCATCGACGCGCCCGAGCGCCAGTGGAACGACTACAAGGACGTGGACCTGCACGGCAAGATCGCCGTGGTGCTGATCAACGACGCCGATTTCGAAGCGGACCGTGCCGGGGCCTTCGACGGCAAGGCCGTCACCTATTACGGCCGCTGGACCTACAAGTTCGAGGAAGCCGCGCGGCGCGGCGCCCAGGGCGTGCTGATCGTGCATGAAACCGCGCCGGCCGCCTACGGCTGGGCCACGGTGAAGAGCTCGGGCACCTCGCCGCTGTTCGATATCGAGCGCCCGCAGGACCAGGCCCTGGCCCAGCACGTGCCGGTGCGCGGCTGGATGCAGCGCGCCCTGGCCGAGCAGCTGTTCCGCGATGCCGGCCTGGATTTCGAGGCCGAGAAGCGCAAGGCGATGACCCCGGGCTTCCAGCCGGTGGCGCTGGGGGACGCCACGCTGTCGGCGCAGTTCAAGCTCAAGCGCGAACAGGTGGTCACCCGCAACGTCGTGGCCAAGCTGCCGGGCGGCGCGCATGCCGATGAGGCGGTGATCTTCTCCGCGCACTGGGACGCCTTCGGCATCGGCCAGCCGGACGCCAAGGGCGACCGCATCCGCCGTGGCGCGATCGACAATGCCACCGGCGTGGCCACCGTGCTGGAGCTGGGCCGCGTGTTCGCCGCCGGCCCGCAGCCGCAGCGCACCCTGTACTTCGTGGCGCTCACCGCCGAAGAGAAGGGCCTGCTGGGTGCCAGCTACTACGCCGCGCACCCGCTGGCGCCGCTGGACAAGACTGCCGCGGTGATCAACATCGAAATGTTCAGCCCGGATGGCGCCACCCGCGACATCGCCTCGTGGGGCAAGGGCCGGGTCTCGCTGGAAGGCGACCTGGAGCGCGTGGCCAAGGCGCGTGGGCGCAGCTACAGCCCGGACCCGAACCTGGAAGCGGGCTTCTTCTACCGCGCCGACCACTTCGCCTTCGCCCGCCTGGGCGTGCCGGCCATCACCATCGGCCCGGGGCTGGACAAGCTGGAAGGCGGCGTAGCCGCCGGCAAGGCGCTGCGCGAGAAGTACTTCGCCGACTGCTACCACCAGGCCTGCGATGCCTGGACCCCCACCTGGGACCCGGCCGGCCATGCCGCCGACACCCTGCTGGTGTACGACCTCGGCGCCGAGCTGGCCAACAGCCGCCGCTGGCCGCATTGGGAAGAGGGTTCGGAATTCCGCAAGACCCGCGAACAAAGCGAAGCGGCTCGCCGCTGACGGAACAAAAAAAACGCCGGGGCATGCCCCGGCGTTTTTTTATCTGAGTATGGCCCGGTTATTTCCGTGTGCCATCCAGGTAGTTCGGGCCGTGGTTCTTCAGGAAGAACATGTACACCACCAGCGACACCGCGATGATCGCCGTGACATAGATGGCGAAATCGCCCACCCGGTCGGTCTTCAGCGCGCCCTGGTACAGCAGCGGGGCGGTACCGCCGAACAGCGAGTTGGCCAGCGCGTAACCAAAGCCCACGCCCAGTGCACGCACGTGGGTGGGGAACAGCTCGGCCTTCACCACCGCGTTGATCGAGGTGTAGCCGGTGAGGATCACAAAGCCCAGGGCCAGGGTCAGGAACGCGATCAGCGGGTCGTGCTGGTTCGGCAGCTCGGTGATCAGGTACCAGCTGTACAGCACGCCGCCCACGCCGAAGAACACCAGCAGGCTCTTGCGGCCCACGATGTCCGACAGCCAGCCGCCAATCGGCTGCAGCACCATCAGGAAGGTCAGCACGCCCAGGTTGATCAGCGTACCGGTCATCACGTCGGTACCGGCGAATGCGCTCTGGATCATCTTCGGCCCGTTCACGGAGTAGGTGTAGAAGGCCACGGTGCCACCGGCAGTAATCAGGAAGCACAGCAGCAGCGGGCGCCACTGGTTCACGAACAGCTCGTACATCGAGCCGGACGCCTTGGCGCGGCCTTCGCGCGCGGCTTCGATGGAGTCTTCGCCCAGCGATTCATCCATGGAGCGACGCAGCCAGAACACCACGATCGCAGCCAGGCCGCCGATGCCGAACGCGATGCGCCAGCCCCAGGCCGAAATTTCCGGCTTGTCCCAGAACAGCAGCATGGTGAACAGGGTCAGCTGCGCCAGCACATGGCCACCCACCAGGGTGACGTAGTGGAACGAGGACAGGAAGCCACGGCGGCCCGGGATGGCCGCTTCGGACATGTACGTGGCACTGGTGCCGTACTCGCCACCGGTGGCGAAGCCCTGCAGCAGGCGTGCGAACAGCAGGATCAGCGCGGCCCAGCCACCGATGGTGTTGGCGGTGGGGGTCAGTGCGATCAGGAACGAACAGGCTGCCATCATCGACACCGACACGGTCAGCGCCAGGCGCCGGCCGTAACGGTCGGCGAAGCGGCCGAAGTACCAGGCGCCGATCGGGCGCATCAGGAAGGTGGCGGCGAAGATCGCCCACACGTAGATGGTGGAATTCTTGTCGGCGGCCGAGAAAAACTGCGATTCAAAGTAGACCGCGAATACCGAGTAGACGTAAACGTCGTACCACTCGACAAGATTGCCCGCCGAACCCTTGAGGGTGTTGGAGATCGAGCGTTTCAGCGCGGCCTTGTCATTGGCGGGCGCGGCCAGGGTGGGGGAAGTGCTCATGTTGGAAAACGGTCCTCACGGTGGAGCAATGGCAATACTGGTTTTTACCTTACCCCACGTGATGATCGGTGGGCATTGCACCATGTAACTAGGTCCAGCACGACAGCGTGCCACCAGAGGGCATGCCGGGCCGCCGGCAAAGGCCTAGAATCGCCTCTCCCCCGTCCGCTGGTCCCGTATGGCCGCCACCCCCGCAACTCCGCAGGTCGCTCCCCGCAGCGGCCTGGTCGTCCTGGCCCTGCTGCTGGTGTACGTGGTGTGGGGGTCTACCTACCTGGGCATCCGTTTTGCCCTGGAAGGCGGGGCGCTGCCGCTGACCACCGTCTCCGGCGCCCGCTTCATCGTCGCCGGCAGCCTGATGTACGCGGTGCTGCGTTGGCGCGGCATGCCCGCGCCCACCGGCCGGCAGTGGCGCAACCTGGTAATCATGGGCCTGACCATGCTGGTGCTGGGCAACGGCATGGTGGTGCTGGCCGAGCGCACGGTGTCCTCCGGGCTGGCCGCCACGGCGGTGGCATCGGTGCCGCTGTGGATGGCGCTGTTCGGCGCCATGCGCGGCCAGCACGCCACCCGCGGCGAATGGCTGGGCATCGCCATCGGCTTCCTCGGCGTGGTCTGGCTCAACGCCGGCAGCAGCCTCACCGCCTCGCCGCAGGGCCTGGTGCTGCTGCTGATCGCCCCGATCGGCTGGGCCTTCGGCTCGGTCTGGGCGCGCAGCCTGGACCTGCCCAGCCCGTTCATGACCGCCGCTGGGCAGATGCTGTGCGGCGGGGTGATGCTGGTCGCGCTGGGCCTGGCCATCGGCGAACGGCCCACCACCTGGCCCAGCATGAATGGGCTGCTGGCGGTGGCCTACCTGTGCATGTTCGGCTCCATCGTCGCCTTCACCGCCTATGTGTGGCTGCTGCAGAACGTGCGCCCGGCGCTGGCCGCCAGCTACGCCTACGTGAACCCGGTGATCGCCGTACTGCTGGGCGCGCTGATCGGCCACGAGCATTTCGGCCCGCATGACCTGCTGGCCATGGGCGTCATCCTGGGCGGCGTGCTGGTGCTGACCCTGGCACGGACCCGCCGCAAATGAGCGCTGTGGAACGGACGCCCCTGCAGGAACAGCGCCGTGGCCTGGCCATCACCGCCTTCACCTTCACCCTGTGGGGGCTGGTGCCGGTGTACTGGCACCTGCTCAAGGCGGTGCCCTCGCAGCAGATCATCGCCCACCGCATCATCTGGAGCACGGTGCTGGTGGTTGCCTGGCTGCTGCTGAGCAACGGCACCGGCTGGTGGAAGCAGATTGCCGCCCAGCCACGCGCGCTGCCCACCCTGGCCCTGAGCAGCATGGCCATCGCCTTCAACTGGGGGCTGTACATCTGGGCCATCAACGCCGGGCACGTGATCGAAACCAGCCTGGGCTACTTCATCAACCCGCTGGTGAGCGTGGTGCTGGGCGTGGTGGTGCTCAAGGAGCGCCTGCGCGGCCTGCAGTGGCTGGCGGTGGCGTGCGCGGCACTGGGCGTAGCGTGGCTGACCCTCGACGCCGGCACCCCGCCGTGGATCGCGCTGGGGCTGGCCTGTTCGTTCGGGCTGTACGGCCTGCTGCGCAAGATGATCTCGGTGGACCCGGTAGCCGGGCTGGGCATCGAAAGCCTGTACCTGTTCCTGCCGGCCATCGGCTTCGCGTTGTGGAGCGAAAACGGCCACGGCGGCGCGTTCTTCAGCGGCTGGGGCTGGCGCAATGACCTGCTGCTGATCCTGGGGGGCGCGGTGACGGCATTGCCGTTGATCGGATTTGCCTATGGCGTGAAGCGCATTCCGCTCTCGCTGGTGGGCATCCTGCAATACATCGCCCCCAGCCTGGGCCTCCTGCTGGGCGTGTTCTTCTTCCGCGAACCGTTCGACACCGCCAAGGCGATCGGCTTTGCCGCGATCTGGACCGGGCTGCTGCTGTTCATAGGCGACAGCCTGTGGCGCTCGCGGGCACCTGCGCGGGCCTGACATCCGGCGGCCACGCAGGGCGTGGCTCTACGCAGCCTGTGAACGACCTGCATTGGCGCCGCGCTCCGAACGTGGAGCCATTCCCTACGTGGCTGCGCGACCACGTTTCCGACATTCTTCATGGTGTGGGCCTTTGGGCGCAAATAGCATCGCGCGCATCCACTGATGAAGCCTCTGGAGGTCCACTGTGTTGAAGTTGACTACGCGTTACGTGTGCCCGCTCATCCTGATGATGGCTTCACCGCTCAACGCCTGGGCACTCTGCTGCCCAAGTGTTGGGCAGAAGCCAGCGCGTAGCGGACTGGGCGAGATCCAACCCTCATCAGCCAATCTGAGTCTGGATCGACGTTGGAGCGTACATGCCTTCGAGCGCGACGCCGTCAACTACTTCCAAGTCAGTGACAGTGCCGGATCCATCGAGTTCATCCTGGCAAAGTCAGGCGACACCTTCTGGGTGCTTCCATCTGGCCCAGTCGACACGCAGATATCGCTCCCTTCGGAGGATCGCTACCCACACGTGGCGGATGTTGTGGAGGCTTACCGTGACCATGAGTTCAAACTGCTCGTCAGCGGTCACGGGCCGTCAACCGTGTGGTCGGTTGAGCGTGTATCCGATATTCCCTAGCAGGTGGACGAGTCGGCGAGGAACATCCGGATCCGATCTCGGCGGCACTGAATGGTGCCGCCGTAGGCTTGGGCGCGACCGCTGAGTCGCCCGATCGCCATGGTCATAGTGCTTCGCGAAATGTGGTGTCGTGAATCCAGGACGCCGACAGTGATCACGATGCCCCTGGTAGCGCCGAACTGGCCACAGCGCGCCCGGATCCTCAGTGGGCCGCGCTCGTGCTCCAGAAAGAGGGACACGGCCTCCGTCAATGCACGGTAGGCAGTCAGTTGCAGATCAAGGCTGAGGCGGCATGGGTCGCCGGTGAGGCTTGATCTGGCAAGGCGACCTGTCTGGTCCCAAGCGTCGCCTATACCGCCTACCTGGATGGCGAGGTACAACCCTACGTGTTCCATCGTGGTGGGGTAAACCATGCTGGTCTGTTCCCGGAACGTCCGCGAGTGGACAGTCGACACATGGAGCAGATTGGACGCGACATCGTGGTGGCCGTTGCTCCTGAGCCAATCGATGGTGTCGCTCAACGACGCATCCAGGCGCTCGCCGATGCGTCGGAGGCTGTCGACGCGATTGCGCAACTCCTGTTCACCGGCGATGTGGGAGGCGCGCGCGTTGGAGATTGCCTGACGACCCGCCTTCGCATGCAGCAGATACTGATGATAGTAGTCGGTGATCCTCGAGCCCAACGCGAGCAGCGCCGTCCCGGAGAGCGCGGTAACCAACTGCACCTTGAAGGAGTCAAGGTCGAACGATCCGGGAAGCCCGGTCACTGGCGTGCTGATGCGTACGAAGACGTACATCATCGGCATTCCGATGGCCGCCCCCCACCATCCCTGGATACAGGTAAGGGCGATGATGGGAGCAACCATGAGTAGCAATATCGCGGCCTTGTGGGCGTACGCATCCTCCGGGATGAGGATGGATGCCACGCCAAGTGCAAGCAGGGAGGCGGCCGCGCTTGTACTGGGGGGCTCTCGCCACGTTGGCCAATCGACCTCCTTGCGTCGACTCCACAGCACCGCCATGGGGGCAATGGTGAGAATGGCGACGTAGTGTCCAAGCATGAACCTGCTGGCAATGACAAAAACATCGCCCGCCGGTGGTGACTGCCAATATGCATGCATCAGCACGAGATTCCCAACGCCGACAGCGAGCGCCGCCGTGGCCGCGATGGTGAGCATCCAAGCTTGGCTCTTGCCCGAAACTGCACGCCGGTGCAGGTAGACGATCAGTGCGACGAGTGGAAACTGATAGGCCGAGGACACCAATACCCATTCAAGCCCGTACGTGCCTACCAGCGGAAGGCGTATTTCGGCGAAGTAGGCGTACTCCCCCAGCAGGAGGTAGGGCCACATGCGAACTGGCGTGATCAGTAATGCGGCCACGCGTATACCGGACGGCAGAAAGAACTGGTCCAGTGAGATCTGTCGCGTTGACCAGCAGGCGATGGCGTAGAGAGTGGCTGCAAGGAGTCCAGCGGGGAGGGTCAGAATCCCCGACTGAATCTTCGTGATCAGTCCGTCGCGCGACATCCATACCCTCCTGTGGTTTCCTGCTGTCGCATTCAGTCTGCGGCGCGTGTTTCTTTCGAGGGCGCGAAAATAGCGGCCGGAGATGGAGGGCGCAACGGGATTGCAGAATTTTCGGACAAGAACGAGGCCGCTCCACTGATTCCGTTGAGCCTCGTCACAGCGTTGGTTTGATCGACGTCTCAGATGGGCATCGCTGGCGATACAGCTGGGCTGACGCAATGTGCCGTTTGAACGAGCATGAACGACACGCGGTCGTAGTCCAGGGCGCGCCGACCGCATCATTTCAGATGGCGCACACCTGGCGGCGCAATTCGATCCATTCCGATATCCCTGGACACTCCCACGATGCTGCACTCACACCACCCGCGTGTGCGGGCTATCAGGGAGTGGGTAATGAAGAATCTGGGGTGGATGCTGTTGGCGGCATTGCCATTGCAGGGCATGGCGCAGGAAAAGATTGAAGATCCCGTCGCACAGCCGTGCTACATGTGTACCGATGCTGAGATGTACGCGAAGGCGCGCTCGCTGGGCATCGGCTCGCACTACGTTTACCAAGCCGCAAGCCAGACCAACATTCAGGGGTTTCACGTCACCAACGAGAACGGGCAGCTGGTGGCCACGCATTTCGTGCCAGCACCGTGGATACGCACGCAGTACAACGCGCTGATGAAGCTCTACAATGAGGTCCGGGGCGCTTTCGTTGACCAGTGGGGAACGGTGTCGCTGCAGCCACCGGGATCACCGCACGTGATGATGGAACAACCGCAGAGCGACACCCTGCTGTGGGGGCATCACGTCTCCGACCTCAATCCCAGGCGTGAGGAAGCGCGTGAAACGGTACGGCGCATGCTCACCCGCTCAAGCCGCTACGCCTTCTTGAACGCAGATGCCGAGCACGGCCGCATCCTGCGGTTCGAATCGCAGTCCTATGGCGCGTCGCCGTTGATCGCGCAGCTGAAGATCCTGACGTCCTCGCTCGGCTACGTCGAGTTCTACTTCGATTACGAGACGCGCCAGTGGGAGTATCTGAACTCGCGGGACTGGAACTGGGTGATCCAGGAAAAAGCGGAAGACTTCCTGTATCCGGACGGCACCGCGCGCAGGCTGCCTTACGAGCGGGCGCTCGCGCCCTACTTCGTGCAGCGGGCCGGCTGGGCGGGCGTAAAAGTCACGGGGACGCCTGCGTTCGGCACCTCCACCGTTGCATACCTCTGTGCCCGGATCGCAGGAAAGGTTGAGTGCCGGGCGGAATGATCCATCCACCGTGCCCCTCCGGGGGCACGGTGGTTCCATGCATCAGGTTTCGCGCAACGCCGTGGTTATAGGCAACCGCGCCGCACGCAGCGCGGGGAACAGCCCGCCCACCAGGCCGATGCCCAGCGCCCACTTCAGCCCGCTCCACAGCAGCTCGGGCGAGACCTTGAACTGGAACACCACCTGGCTGAAGTTGCTGCCGATGGTGGACACGCTATAGCCGTTGAAGATGGCCCACGCCACGAGCCCGCCCAGCAACCCGCCGATCAGTGCCAGCAACATGGTTTCGAGCATGATCGCGGTGACCACCGGCAACCCACGGAAGCCAATCGCACGCATCGTGGCGATCTCACGCGCGCGGGTGGCCACCGCCGCATACATGGTGTTGAGCGCGCCAAACACCGCACCCACCGCCATGATCGCGCCGATCACCGTGCCCAGCACCTTGATCAGGGTGTTCAGGCCGCCGCCCTGCTTGGCGTAGTACGCCCGCGTGGTTTCCACATCCAACTTCAGACGCGGGTCGGCAGCGACGCCGGCCTTGAACTGATCGAACCCGGCCTTGCCAGCGGTGCGCACGCTGATCGACTGCCACGCGCTGCGCTGGTAGGTGTTGGCCAGCGTCTCAGCGTCGGTCCACAGTTCCGAATCATGGGCATCGCCGGAGTTGAACACACCCACCACGGTCCACTGCTGGTTGCCCAGCGTGAGCGACTTACCCACCTCAAGCCCACGGAACTGGCCCTGCGCGCCCTTGCCGACCACGATCTCGCGCAGGCCGGGTTTGAACGGGCGGCCCTCGGTGACCTTGACCTTGTCGTGCACCGCCCACGCCATTTCGCCCACGCCACGGAACTGCGCGTTGACGTCGGTGCCGTCGCCCTTGGAGACCAGGTTGACCACCTGCGACAGCTCCGGCGAAATCATTGGCCGGCCCTGCGCATCCTTGGCCACGCCGGGCAGGGTGGACAGCAGCGGCACCTGATCGCGGGTGATCACCGAATTGGTTTCGGCCTGTGAACCGCCGCGCAGCACGATGGCCGTGGTGTCATCGCCGGTGCTGTTGAGCGTGGCCTGGAAGCCCTGGCCCATGGCCAGCATTGCCACCAGCACGCCGACCACACCGGCAATGCCCACCACCACCACCGAGGACGCGCCCCACCGCTGCGGCAGGCTGGCCACGCCAATGCGCGTGGCGGCCAGCGCCAGCCGCCCGCTGCGGGTGAACAGCAGCCACAACACCACTGCTACGGCCACGGCCAGCACCCCCGGCCAGGGCAGCATGATCCACACCGCCAGCATCACCGCCAGCAGCAGCACCGACAACAGATTGCTCAACCATTGCTTCTTCATGTCGGTTCTCCTCAGCGGCCCGCCAGGGCATCGACGATCTTCAGCCGCTTGGCGCGCAGCGCCGGCAGCAGGCCCACTACCACCCCGATCAGCAGGATCAGGCCAATGCCCATCAACCAGGTCTGGGTGGGTACGTGCGGCGGCAACAGACCCTGTGTCTTCGGCGCCAGCAGCGGCAGGATGGTCGCGGCCAAGCCCATGCCGATGGCGCCGCCCAGCCCGATCAGCAGCACCGATTCGATCATCACCAGGGTCAGCACCGTGCTGTCCTTGAAGCCCAGCGTCTTCAGCGTGGCCAGTTCGGGCACGCGTTCGCGCACCGCCTGGGCCATGGTGTTGCCGGTGAGCAGCAGCAGGGTGAAGAACACCGCGCCCATGATCGAGGTGACGATCAGGCCGATGTCAGCGAACTGCTTGACGAAGGCCTGCTGGAACGCCGACTCGGTCTGGGTCTTGGTTTCATGGTCCGAATTGGCCGAGATCGCATCGATGGCCTGGGCCACGCGCGAGGAGTGGTCCGGGTTGTCCAGGGTGACCGTGAACCAGCTGACCTGGTTCTTGATGTAGTCGTTGCTCTCGTCGAAGTACTTCCAGTTCATCATCAGCTGGCGTTCTTCATTCGCTGCCAGGGTGCGGTCCTTGGAACGGAAGATGCCCACCAGCTGCAGCGGCCAGTCGTTGCTGCCGCCACGCGGGAAGATGGTGGCCTGCAGCGGAATGGTGTCGCCGATCTTCCAGCCGAACTCCTTGGCCAGCGTTTCGCCCACCACCGCACCGGTCTGGGTGTCCTGGAAGGCCTTGAGCTGTTCGGGTGGCAGCTGGAGTTCGCGGTACACGTCGAAGTAGTTGGGTGCCACCGAGAAGTTGGCGAAGAAGTTCTTCGGGTCCTGGTAGATGCCACCGAACCACATGCCGTAGGTGACGTCCTTCACCCCGGGTACCTGCCGCACCTGCGGCTCCAGCCGGGTCGGCAGCGATTGGGTGATGGACAGGCGCGAGGCCACGATCAGGCGGTTGGCCCCTTCCACGCTGCCGCCCGAACTGAAGGCCACGCGCACCGAATCGAGCATGCCAAACAGCAGGAACGCGGCCACCACCGAAAGCAGGGTCAGCAGGGTCCGCGTTTTGCTGCGGAACAGCTGTGCCCATATGAGCGAGAAATATTTCATCGCAGTGACCTCCGTCAGTGGGCCGCAGGTGCCTGTGCAAGCTCACCCTTGTCCAGGTGCACCGTATGGGTGGCGTACTCGGCGGCCTTGGGGTCGTGGGTGACCATGATGATGGTCTTGCCGTGCTCGCGGTTGAGCTGCTGCAGCAGCAACAGGATCTCCTCGGCGGAGGCGCGGTCCAGGTCGCCGGTGGGCTCATCGCAGATCAGGAACGTGGGGTCGGACACGATCGCCCTGGCAATCGCCACGCGCTGCTGCTGGCCGCCGGACAGCTCATTGGGGCGGTGGCTGCGGCGGTCGGCCAGGCCGACCAGGGTGAGCGCGATTTCGGCATTGCGCTTGCGCTGCGCCGCACCCAGGTGGGTGAGCAGCAGTGGCAGTTCCACGTTCTTCTGCGCGGTGAGCATCGGCATCAGGTTGTAGAACTGGAACACGAAGCCGACATGGTGGCTGCGCCAGGTGGAAAGCTGGCCGCCGGACATGCGGTCGATGCGCTCGCCTTCGATCTCGATCTCGCCGCCGCTGGGCGTATCCAGCCCGCCGATGAGGTTGAGCAGGGTGGTCTTGCCCGAGCCGGACGGCCCCATCAGGGCGACGAAGTCGCCGCGCTGGATGTCCAGGTCGATGCCGTGCAGCACCTGCACCTTTTCGGGACCGCGCTGGTAGGTCTTGGTGATGTTGCGGAGCGAAACCAGGGTGGACATGGGTGGTTCTCCGTGATGCGGTGGAAGAAGAAGCCCTGCAGGCAGCCGCGCGCATGCGCGCCGGGCCGGCACGGGAATCGCACATCGTCGGCTCGCGACCCGGTCGCGGCGCCGCCTTGCTTACTGCGCCTGCTTTTCCACGACCGCGCTGCCATCGCGCAGTTCCGGCGGCGGGTTGCTGACCACCTGCTGGCCGGCGCTGAGGCCGGCAGTGACCTGGCGGTCGTTGTTGAGCGCCACGCCCACGGTGACCGGGACCTGCTGCACGCGCCGGTCATCGCCCACCACGAACGCCACCGTCTTCTGGTCGCGCTCGACCAGCGCCGCCGCCGGCACGCGCACGCCCTTGGGCGCTGCGGCCTGGGCCGGTGCGGCCGCTTCCAGGAAGCTCACCCGCACGCCCATTTCCGGCACGATGCGCGGGTCTTTGCTCTTCAACGCCACGCGCACCTTGACCGTGGCCTTGCCGCGGTCGGCGGTGGGGATGATGGCGATGACTTCGGCCGGAATCTTCCATTCCGGGTAGGCGTTGAGCGTGGCTTCCACCGGCATCTTCGGCTGCACGCGGCCGATGAAGGCCTCGCCCACGTCCACTTCGATCTCCAGCGAATCCATGTCCACGATGGTGCCGATACCGGTGCGGGTGAAGCCGCCACCGGCCGACAGCGGCGACACGATCTCACCCGGCTGCGCCGCCTTGGCGGTGACCACGCCGGAGAATGGCGCGCGCACGATGTTGTTGTCCACGCCCAGGTCGGCAATGGCCAGCGCGTCCCCGGCCACCTTGGTGTTGCGCTGCGCGGTGCGCAGCTGCGCGCGCAGGCTGTCGCGCTGGGCCATGGCCAGGTCGAACTGCGAGCGCGAAACCAGCTGCTGCCCCACCAGCTTCTGCAGGCGCCCGGCTTCGGCATCGGCCTGGGCCACCTGCGCCTGCAGGCCGGCCAGCTGGCTGCGGGCCGCTTCCAGCTGCGAGGACGACAGGCTGCGCTGGGCGTTGGCATCGATTGGGTCCAGGGTGGCCATGACCTGGCCTTCTTCGACCCGCATGCCTTCCTCGATCATCACCTCGCGAACCTTGCCGGTGATCTTGGCCGACACCGTGGCCATGCGCCGGGCCACCACGTAGCCGCTGGCATCGAGCACCGAGCTGCTGGCGGTACCCTGCTGGATGGCCACCACCGGCGCGGTGGTCACCTCGATAGGGCGTTCGCGGCCGAATACGACCCAGGCGATACAGCCCAGGACCAGCAGCGCGACAATGGCGAGCACGATCCACAGGCCACGGCGTGGCGACGAAGGCGGCGGGGCGGCGGCCTTCTTGCGGTCGATGCGGAGTTCCTTGAGCAGTTCAGCGGATGCGTTCATCGTGAGTCTGGACGTGGAATCGGGCCGAGTGTGACCGCAACGGGAGTCACGGGCAAACCGGAAGGGGCCGGCTGGGGCACAGGATGCCCGGCCGGCGCGGTTCCGTGCAGTGACAGCTGTCACCTGCCTGGGGTGATGGGGCGTACTGGAAATGCCATCGCCGACCCGGGATCGTATGGGTATGCCGCACCCCACCGGGAAACTGCCATGATCGCGCCTCGCCCCCACGACCGGGAATCCACCATGCCGCCCCGCTGGCTTTCCTCCCTTCTGCGACCCGCCCCGGATTCGGCCGTTGCCGACAACCTGCGCGCCGGCAAGCCGGCCTGGTCCGACGCGGTGCACCTGTTGTGGACCGGCTGGGTGTTCCTCACCCCGATGTTCGGCGGCGGCTATAGCCTGCTGTGGCTGTGGCTCACCCTGCTGACCTACCCCGTGTTCCTGGCGCTGTACGCCCGCCAGCTGCTGTCGCCGCGCCGGCACGCGCCGCGTTACGCGCTGGCCATGGTTGCCATGGGCTTGGCGCTGCTGCCGTGGTATCCCTCAGGCATCAGCTATTTCATCTTCGGCTGCGTCACCCTGCGGGTGTGCCGCACCGGCAGCGCGTGGCGCTACCTCGGCCAGCTGGTGGTGCTCAACGCCGCCTTCGTGGCGATCGCGCTGTGGGTGGGCTACCACTGGCAGCTGGTGGTGTGGATTCCGTCGATGGCGTTCATCATCGGCGTCATCATCAACGTGGAAAGCACCAACAAGGATCGCGATGCGGCCCTGCAGCTGTCCCAGGACGAAGTGCGACGGCTGGCCGCCACCGCCGAGCGCGAGCGCATCGGCCGCGACCTGCACGACCTGCTCGGTCACACGTTGTCGCTGATCACCCTGAAGCTGGAGCTGTCGCGCAAGCTGTTCGACCGCGATCCCGAACGCGCGCGGCTGGAGGTGACCGAAGCCGAAGCCATCGCGCGGCAGGCATTGTCTGAAGTGCGCAGCGCCGTGACCGGCATCCGTGCCAGCGATCTTGCCGCGGAACTGGCGGCCGCGCGGCTGCTGCTGGAATGCCAGCACGTGCACCTGCACTACAGCCCGCCGCCGCCGATGCCGGCGGAGATCGAACGCGGCCTGGCGCTGGTGCTGCGCGAAGCGGCCACCAACATCGTGCGACATGCCGACGCGCACCAGGCCTGGGTCGAGTTCAGCCAGGACGGGCGCACCCTGGGCCTGCAGATCCGCGATGACGGCCGAGGCGATGTGCAGGCCGATGGCAACGGGCTCACCGGCATGCGCGAACGCGTGGCTGCGCTGCGCGGCACGCTGCAGGTGCACTCCCCGCGCGGGCAGGGCACCACGGTGGTGGTGCAGGTGCCGCTACCGGCCAGGACCGCCGCGGTCGCCACGGCGCCAAGTGCGCCCCCAATGACCAGTGAGGCACTGCCATGATCCGCATCGTATTGGCCGAAGACCAGGCGATGGTGCGCGGCGCGCTGTCGGCCCTGCTCGGGCTGGAGCCGGATATCGACGTGCTGGGTGCCGCCGCTGACGGTGAGGCGGCCTGGCGGATGCTGCAGCAGCTGCAGCCGGACATCCTGGTCACCGATATCGAAATGCCGGGGCTGTCCGGGCTGGAGCTGGCGCAGCGCATCGCCCGACATGCGCTGCCGATCAAGGTGGTGATCGTGACCACCTTCGCGCGTTCCGGATTCCTGCGCCGCGCACTGGATGCCGGCGTGTGCGGCTATCTGCTCAAGGACGCACCGGCGGAGAAGCTGGCCGATGCATTGCGCCAGGTACAGCACGGCGGCCGTGCCATCGACCCGCAGTTGGCGCTGGACGCGTGGTCGCAGGCCGACCCGCTCAACGACCGCGAACGCCAGGTGCTGCGCCTGTCCGGCGACGGCCGCTCGGCCAGCGAGATCGCCACCCAGCTGGGCCTGTCGCATGGCACGGTGCGCAACTACCTGTCCGAATGCATCGGCAAGCTGGGCGTGGCCAACCGCATCGAGGCCTATCGCCTGGCCCGGCAGAAAGGCTGGTTGTAACCACCCACGGTGGCTACAACCAGCCGGTAGCACACGACCGTTGGTCGTGTGACCTTGTCAACGGTCTCCCGGGCCCTTCGCCATCGCCTGGAACACCCCATCGCGCCGCACCCACAGGTGGAACAGCGCTGCACTCAAATGCAGCACCACCGTGGCGAACAACACATACGCAAGCAGGCTGTGCGCGCTGCGCAGCGCGGCGTACAACGCCACGTCGTGCGGCAGGATCGGCGGCAGCAGCACGCCCTTCCACATCTGGATCGGGTAGCCACCGGCCGACAGCATCGCCCAGCCCACCAGCGGCATGGCCAGCATCAACCCGTACAGAACCCAATGCGAGGCATGCGCGGCGGCCGCCTGCCACGCCGGCAGATCCGCCGGCAGCGGCGGTGGCCGATGGCGCAACCGGTTGATCAGCCGCACCAGCGCCAGCAGCAGGATCGCGATGCCCAGCGGCCGGTGCAGGTCCACCAGCAGCGGTCGCCAGTGCAGCGAGGCCACCATGGTCACGCCGACGAACAGCATGGTCAGGATCAGCACCGCCATCAGCCAGTGCAGCACGCGCGCGGTGAGGTTGAAATGCCCGGCATCACGGCTCATTGCGCCTTCTCCTTGCCACTGGCCAGTTCGCGTTCGCGGCGATTGAACGATTCGGAATACACCGCCGAACGCGCAGCCAGGATCGGGTCATCGCTGCCGGCAATGCCGCTGGGCAGGATCAGGGGATCGAAGTTGAGGTTGTTGCAGGCACCGCCGGCCTGCGGCTGCAGCGCGGTCAGGGTCAGCGTGCCCAGCTTCACCTGGCGGCGGTCTTCGGGCCACGGAATCGAGGGGTCGTTCACCGCATCGCCGGCCGCAGCAACGGTGGCCCACATCTCCCACTGCACCGGCCCCTTGGCCAGGCGCTGCTGGAACTCATCGCTGAGGTAATCCAGGCTGGCCTCTTTGCGCTGCTCCGCATCCATGGCTTCGAACGGTGCCAGCGGGCGCATGCTCCAGCGCACCACTTCGGTGTGGCCGTCGGCGTTGGTGAAGCGGAAGCTGTTCACCCCGTTGTACGTGGTGTTGGCCCAGCTGGTGGACCACGGCGCGGTCTTGGCCCATTCGCCGAACGCCTTCGCCGATGGGTACTTGGCCGCAATGGCTGCCATCTTCGCCGGGTCCGGTTTGCCGGTGGCCGGGTCGGGAATGCCGGCGCGGGTCTGTTCCAGGAACGCCTCGGTGGTGGGCACCGCGAAGAACGGGAAGCTGTTCATCGCCGTGCGCCATTCCTGGCCGTCATCGCTGACCAGCTGCAGCGCCATGCTGCGCACGCGCGCATTGGCGTCTGCACCGTGCGGATCGCCGCCGCCGATCGACAGGCGGCCCAGCACCGGTACCTGCTGCTGGCGGAACACCCGCGCCGCGCTGAGTGCGGCCCCTTGCGGGGTGCCCTGGAAGCTGCCGCTTACGCACGCGCCCTTGCTGTGCGCGCGGCGGAAACCGGGGTGGTTGGCACCGGTGGCTTCGATGGTGTCGGTGAAGGTCTGCACGGTGGCGCGGTCGCGGCCCAGCCAGCCGGCCAGCCAGGCGAAGGCCAGCACCAGCACGCCGGCGATCAACGCGATCAGCGCGATCCACAGCAGCGGGGAATGCGGGGGGCGCGGGGCATCCGGCTCACGGCCGGCGCGGGTATAGCGGAAGAGCGACATGGGCCGTTACCTGCCTTCTCGAACGTGAGGGGGTGGGTGCGGCCATGGTGTCAGAACCCCGGTCGCCCGGATATTCACATTTTCGACAAGATTCAACGAACGATCCCCGCCGGGGCGGGGATCGGTGCGGTTCGGCTTTACGCGTATCGCGTTTTCAACATCGACCACGCCGAGCGCAGCGCCAGGGCCTCGCCACCGGCCGGGCGGCCCGGGCGTTCGCCGTCATTCCAGGCGTACACATCCAGGTGCGCCCAGGCCTGGCCTTCGGCGATGAAACGCTCCAGGTACAGCGCCGCGGTCACCGAACCGGCCATGCGCGAACCGGCGTTGGCCAGATCGGCAATGCCGCTGTGCAGGTAACGCAGGTACGGGCGCCACAGCGGCATGCGCCAGACCGGGTCGCGCGTGGTTTCGCCGGCCTGCAGCCACTGCTGGGCCAGGCTGTCGTTGTTGCTGAACAGCGCCGGCAGGTCCGGGCCGAGCGCGATGCGCGCCGCGCCGGTGAGCGTGGCGAAATCCAGCACGATCTCCGGCTGCTGTTCGCTGGCGTAGGTCAGCGCATCGCACAGCACCAGCCGGCCTTCGGCATCGGTGTTGTCGATTTCGATGCTCAGGCCCTTGCGGGTGGCGATCACTTCGCCCGGGCGGAACGCATCCGGGCCGATCGCGTTTTCCACCGCGGCAATCAGCAGGGTCAGCTGCACCGGCAGCTCCTGGGCCATGATCAGCCCGGCCAGTGCCAGCGCGTGCGCGGCGCCGCCCATGTCCTTCTTCATGTTGCGCATGCCGTCGGCCGGCTTGATGTCCAGCCCGCCGGTATCGAAGCACACGCCCTTGCCCACCAGCGCCACGTGCGGGCGGCCGGCCTGGCCCCAGCGCAGCGCGATCAGGCGCGGCGCGCGGTGCGAGGCGCGACCCACCGCGTGGATGGCCGGAAAATTCTGCTCCAGCAGCGCGTCACCGGTGATCACTTCGCACTGGCCACCATGGGCGGCGGCCAGTTCACGCGCGGCGTCTTCCAGCTGCTGCGGGCCCATGTCTTCGGTGGGGGTGTTCACCCAGTCGCGCACGCGCAGGCTGGCGGTGATCACATCGCGCACTTCGGCGGCCGGGCTGGCCACCAGCTGCGCCGGGGCGCGGTTGGGCTTGCGATAGCGCGCGAAGCGGTAGCTGCCCAGGCCCCAGCCCAGGTGCAGCAGGGTTTCGATGTTGGCCGGCAGCGCATCGGCCAGCTGCCACACGCTGCCTTCGGGCAGGGCGAACGGGGCGTGTGCATACGCATAGGCATCGCCCGGGTCGCCCACGCCGACGATGGCGCCGGCCAGGCCGTGTTCGCCCGGCAGCAGCACTACGCTGCCACCGCTGCCGTTGAAGTGCTGCGCATCCAGCCAGGCAACCAGGGCCGGGCTCTGCTGCGCGCGCCACGCCGCGAACTGTTCGCGCTCCATGACATGCAGCGGCAGGGCCTTGGCCGAATCGGTGGTGAAACCGGTGATCTGGGTCATGCGGGGTCGTGCTCCGTTCGTGGTCAGGCGGTCTGTGCCGATGCGTTCGCATCGAGCCAGTCGGCCAGCCCGGTCAGGGTGTCGAACTGCAGGTCAGGCTGCAGCGAAGGATGGTGCCAGGTGTGTTCAACGCGGTTGATCCAGCAGCCGCGCAGGCCGGCCTGCATCGCGCCCACCACGTCCATTTCGATGTGGTCGCCGACGTGCAGTACCTGCGCCGGAGCCACCCCCAGGCGCTCGCAGGCGGCGTGGAAGATGCTGGCGGCCGGCTTGGCCGCGCCGTGTTCGCGCGAACCCAGCTGGAAGGCGAAGTGGTGGTCCAGCCCGATCCGGGCCAGGTCGGCGTTGCCGTTGCTGAGCGCGGCCACCGGCACCCGGGCGGCGATGCGGGCCAGTGCGTCCACCGCGTCCGGGTAGAACTCCACCTGGTTGCGCGCGGCGTAGAACGCCTCGTAGGCCGGTTCCAGCAGGGCCAGGTCTGCCCCGCTGTTTTCCAGCGCCTCGCGCAGGGTGAGCCGGCGCAGGGCGCTCAGGTCGTGGTGCAGGTGCGGGTTATCGCGAAAGGAGCGCTCACGCAGTTCGCGCATCGCCGCCACCGGGTACATCGCGGCGGTGGCGGGGCTGTGCTGGAGCATCCACTCGTACAACACCTGGTCGATGCGGGCGCCGATGGGGGCGAACGGCCACAGGGTGTCGTCGAGGTCGAGAGTGATGGCTAGGACGGGAAAATTCACCCGCCCATTCTACTCCTGTGGGGTCAGCCACGCAGGGCGTGGCTCTACTCCAGGAGCTTGGCCCAGCCCTGGGTGCCGTCCAGGCGCGCCAGCACCAGCTTGATGCAGACCAGCAGGGGGACCGACAGCAGCAGGCCCACCATGCCCCACAGCCAGCCGAATACCATCAGCGCCAGGATCAGGATCAGCGGCGAAATCGCCATCTGCCGGCCCAGCACGATCGGGGTCACCACCTGGCCTTCAATGGTGTGCAGGGCCAGGTAACACGCCGCCGGCAGCAGGGCATGGAACGGGTCGCTGAACTCCACGAAGCCCATCAGCAGCATCAGCGTCACCCCGATCAGCGGGCCCACGTAGGGTGCGAAATTCAGCAGCGCCGCCACCGTGCCCCACAGCAGCGCCTCCTGCAGGCTGATGCCCAGCAGCAACAGCACCCCGGAGAAGATCAGCCCTACCAGCGTGTTGATCACGGTGATGGTCAAAACATAGCGCGAGACCTCACGTTCGATCGAACGCAGGATGTCGGTGGTGAACCGCTGCTGCTGCCGGCTGGGGAAGAGCGCGATGGCATGCTTCTGCAGGTTCTGCCCGTAGATCATGAAGAACAGCGTCAGCAGCACCACCGCCAGCACGGACGCGGCCAGTCGCGGCGCCCGGGTCAGCACCTTGTACGGGTCATCCAGCTGGGTGCGCACCACCTGCACCCGGCGGCTGCCCTCGCCACCCGCCACGCGCGCGAAATTCTCCGCCGCCTGGTTGGCTTGCTGCACCGGCTTGGTCAGGTTCTGCACCTGCCGGGCCACCTTGCGCAGCTGCTGCGGCGCTTCCTGCGCCCATTCCATCGCCGGGCCCACCAGCTGCACGCCCAGCGCGGCCGTGCCGCTCAACCCCACCCCGATCACCAGCACCGCCGCCAGGAAGCGCGGAACCCACAGCCGGCCCAGCAGGCGCAGGATCGGGTTGCCGACCAGCGCGAAGAACATGGCAAGCAGGATCGGCAGGATGATTTCCTGCGCGGCCCACAGAGTGAACGCCACCGCCAGCATGGCCAGCACCACCAGCGACATCGGCGCGCGCGGGCGCGGCGGGGGCGGTACCGGTACCGGCAGGGGAGCGTCGGCAGGGGAGGGCGCAGGAACGCTCATGCAGGTCGCACGCTGGAGAGGAGACGCATTATTGGGTAGCCCGGGTGCGTGCGGCGTGTGGAATGGGAGGCCGGCCAACGGCCGGCGCTACCGGTTAACGTTCGGAAACGTCGGTCGCTGCTTCCGCCGGCTGGGGCTGCGGCTGCGCCGCCTCCTGCGTGGCGGTCACCCGGGCCCGTGGCGCAGCGGCAGGGGCGGCAGCCCGAACCGGTGCCGCAGGTGGCGTCGGGTCGACCGCTTCATCCACCTTGTCCGCGGCCTGTTCGGCGGTTTCGGCCGCCTCATTGGCCTGCATCGAGGCGAACGCCGCCTGTGCGCTGGCCAGCAGGTTGGACACCGAGCCAATCATCTGCAGCCAGCGGGCCCCGTGGAAACGGGTGCTGCCGGGCTCCAGCTTGCCGGCCAGGAAACCACCGGCCAGGCCCACGCTGATGATGCGCAGCGGGGTCCAGCCTTCGCGCCAGGCCTGGCTGAGGGTGAACCAGCTGCACTGGGTCTCGTCGACCCGGATCGCGACCACTTGTTCAGCCCGCTTGACGCGGTGGCGCAGGGCTTCGAACTTCATGGCGTACGCTCCGCTGCCCGGACATCCGCATCGGGATCGTCTTCGGTGGGCTCATCGAACAGGCCGAGCCGCGACAACTGGCGGCGGGTGGCATGCATGCCGGTGTGGCGGAAGAAGAACGACACCCGCCAGATGGCATAGCCGGTCATCGCCAGGCTCACCAGCGAGGTGATCAACAGCGAATGGAACCAGGACAGGCCCCAGCGCTGCATCAGCGCGATCAGCGTGCCGGCCAGCAGCAGCCAGGCCGAGGCGCCGAACACGATCGCCACCCCGCTCCACGCCAAGGCCCGACCGAACGCACTGCGTGCCAAGGCAAATTCAAAGGAGGCCAGCCGACGCAGCGAACGCAGCGTGTGCTTGGCCGAATCCACGGTTGCGCGGCCGGCCTGGCCGACCTCGCGGATGCTTTCATCCAGGCGCGGCGCGCGCTGCCCGGCATCGCCCTCCGGTGGGGGCGTTGCCGCCCCACCGTCAGGCGTCGACTGTGCTTGATCGCTCACGCCGACTTACTTGTCGCCGCTGCGGGCAAGCTTGGCGATGATCCAGCCGGCGGCAAACGCCACGCCGAACGAGGCCAGCGGGCGCTCGCGGATCAACTCGGCGGCGCTGTCGACCAGGTCCTTGCCCTTGTCCATCAGCGCATCGACCTGTTCCTTGGCAGCAGCACCGCCGAATTCAGCAGCAGCCAGCCCGGACAGTGCGGTGTCGGAGAGTTCGGCCTTGACGTTGGCCTTGCCGATACGCAGTTCGTCGGTCGCCGCGCCGGTGGCGCCCTTGATCGCGCCGCCGGCAGCGGTGGCAGCCGACTTCAGGTGCGAACCGGCTTCACCCAGGTGTTCCTTCAGGTTTTCGGTATTGGTGGGGCTCATCGTGTATCTCCGTAGTAAGCGATGGGGAAGGTGACCGCAGGCCATGCCGGTCGAAGCGAACTGAAGGTAATAGCACTGGCAGGGTGTAGAGGGCGTCAGCTGGTGTGATCCGCGCGCGAAGGTTGCCTGACCGGTTCAGCGCATTTCCAGTTCGCCGCGCGCATTGCCGCGCACCACGCGCAGCACCAGCTGCTGCGGGCGCTGCTGGAAATTGGCGCGCCAGCTGGCCAGGTCGGCGAATTCACCCACGCTGGCCTGGATGATCAGATCGCCGGCGACCAGGCCCGAATTCGCCGCGCGGCTGCCGCGCTTGACGTCGCTGACCATGACCCCGCTGCTGCCGGCCTGGCGCAATGTCTCGGGCAGGTCTACGAAGGTGGCGCCGCTCAACCGCGGGTCCAGCGATTCACCGGCCACCGCGCGCGGCTGTTCCTTCAGCGTGGCCTTGAACGTCAGCGGCTTGCCATCACGGCGCACCTCCAGTGTCAGCGCGCTGCCCACCGGCTGCAGGCCCTCCACGTTGTGCAGCGCCACCGCGCCATCCACCCGCTGGCCATTGGCCGACACCACCACATCGCCCGGCTTCAGCCCCGCCGCAGCGGCGCCCGAACCGGCCAGCACGCGGGTGACAAGCGCGCCACGCGCTTCGCTCAGGCCCAGGTTCTGCGCCAGCGCCTGGGTGAGGTTCTGTGCTTCGATGCCCAGCGTGCCGCGCACCACCACGCCATGCTTGATGAGCTGGTCCACCACATCGCGCGCCAGGTTGGTCGGAATGGCCAGGCCCAGGCCGATGTTGCCGGCCATGCTGCCCTGCGGATTGAAGCTGGCGGTATTGATGCCCACCAGCTGGCCCTGCAGGTTGACCAGCGCGCCGCCGGAGTTGCCCGGGTTGATCGAGGCATCGGTCTGGATGAAGTTCTGGTAGCCCAGCCCGCGGATGCCGGTGCGGCCCACCGCCGAGACGATGCCCGACGTGACCGTCTGGCTGAAGCCGAACGGGTTGCCGATGGCCACCACGAAATCGCCCACGCGCAGCTGCGTGCTGTCGCCCAGCGGCAGCGCGGTGAGCTTGTCGGCCGGAATGCGGATCAGCGCAATGTCGGTATCGCGGTCCGAACCGAGGAACTCGGCCTTGACCGTGCGCCCGTCCGACAGCGTCACCTGCACATCGTCGGCGTTCTCGATCACGTGGTGGTTGGTCAGCACCAGGCCTTCGGCCGCATCGATGATGACGCCCGAACCGAGCGATTCGTTGATGCGCTCCTGCGGTACTTCGGGGAACAGGCGGCGGAAGAACGGGTCGTTGAAGTACGGGTTGCGCACCCGCACCACCTGCTTGGTATTGACGCTCACCACCGCCGGCATCACCCGCTCCAGCATTGGCGCCAGCGAGGGCACCGGCTGCCCGGCCACCGACGCAGGCAGCGCAGCGGTCGCCGGAATGGCCAGCGTGGCCGGCGCCGCTTCAGCGCGGTTGTCCAGATGGGCGTTGATGGCGGAAGCGACAAAGCCTCCGAAGGCGGCGGCAAGCGCGAGCGTGAGCAGGGTCGGGAGCGGTCGCATGGGAGTCCGGTGGGCGGAAAACACGTATACGGTAAATCAAGCTGAACGAGTCTGTGCGCTGCCGGCTAAACCGGCGATGAAATCGACCCCGGCCACCGCCGCCCCTGCGACCTTCCGTGCCGTTGACACGCCCCCGTGCCGGCGTAAGCTGGATCCAGGCCGGCCACTAGATGTTGCGTTGCCGACCCAGAGTGCCCCAAGGCGTTGGGTCCGCCAGCGGGCACACCCGGTGACCACGCGATGGAGCCTGCCTCGAATGCGTACGGTGCAAACGGACGTGATTCCCCCGGAGCTGGCCACCGGCGACGTGCCGCTGCAGCCGGCCTCGCTGGATATCTGGGACAAGAAGTACCGGCTCAAGACCAAGCAGGGCCAGGCGCTGGATGCGGATATCGACGCCACTTACCTGCGCGTGGCGCACGCCCTGGCCGACGCCGAACTCACCGAGGACAAGCGCCGGCACTGGCGCGAGCGCTTCACCTGGGCGCTGCGCCGTGGCGCCATTCCCGCCGGCCGCATCATTTCCAATGCCGGCGCGCAGGCGCACAAGCCGGCCACCAGCACCATCAACTGCACCGTCTCGGGCACGCTCGAAGATTCGATGGACGGCATCCTGCGCAAGGTCCACGAAGCCGGGCTCACCCTCAAGGCCGGCTGCGGCATCGGCTATGAATTCAGCACGCTGCGTCCGCGCGGCGCGTTCGTGGCCGGGGCTGGCGCGCACACCTCCGGCCCGATGTCCTTCATGGATATCTTCGACAAGATGTGTTTCACCATCTCCTCGGCCGGCGGCCGCCGTGGCGCGCAGATGGGCACCTTCGACGTCTCGCACCCGGATGTGCGCGATTTCATCCGGGCCAAGCGCGAAGACGGCCGGCTGCGCCAGTTCAACCTGTCGCTGCTGATCACCGATGGCTTCATGCAGGCCGTGGACAACGACGCCGACTGGCCGCTGGTGTTCCCGCTGAGCCGGCACGAGGCCGGCGAGTTCGACCTGGCTGATCCGGCCGCCGTGCAGTGGCGCGAATGGCCCACCCACCGCGACTACGTGGTCCGCGAAGATGGCCTGGTGGCCTGCCGCGTCTACGGCCAGATCCGCGCCCGGCACCTGTGGGACATGATCATGGTGTCCACCTATGACTACGCCGAACCCGGTTTCATCCTGATCGACCGGGTCAACGAAATGAACAACAACTGGTGGTGCGAGGACATCCGCGCCACCAATCCCTGCGTCACCGCCGATACCTGGGTGCACACCGCCGCCGGGCCGCGCCAGGTGGCCGAGCTGATCGGGCAGGGGTTCCACGTGCGCGTGGAGGGGCAGGACCATGCCACTACCGATGCCGGGTTCTTCCGCACGGCGCGCAAGCCGGTGCTCGCCCTGCAGACCCGCGAAGGCCATCGGCTGCGGCTGACTGCCGACCATCGGGTTCGCCGGGTCACCCACCGCACCCGCTGGGAGGTGCAGAGCGACTGGTGCGAGGCGGGCCAGTTGCAGGCGGGGGATGAGGTATTGCTGCAGGACCATCGCGCCGCGCCGCACTGGCCGGGCGCGCTGGCGCATGAGCAGGGTTACCTGCTGGGGCTGCTGATGGGCGACGGCACGTTGAAAGAGGAAGGCGCTGTGCTCTCGGTGTGGAGCCCAGCGGCAGTGGCCAATGGCGCGCCGGCGACGCCGGCACCCGGAGCGCTCGCGCTGATGGGTGAAGCGCTGCGCTGCGCGAAGACGCTGCCGCACCGGGCCGATTTCACCGGGTGGTCCGAGGTGGGCGGCCGGAGCGAATGGCGCCTGAAGTCCGCGGCATTGCGTGATCTTGCTCAGCAGCTGGGCATGTCCCCCGGTGATAAGCCCATTACCCCGGCGCTGGAAAAACTTTCCAGCGATGCCTGCCGTGGCTTCCTGCGCGGCCTCTTCGACGCCGACGGCAGCGTGCAGGGCAACCAGGGCAACCAGGGCAAGGGCGTATCCGTCCGATTGGCGCAGTCTGATCGCCCGCGCCTGGAGGCGGTGCAGCGCATGCTGCTGCGGCTGGGAATTCCCGCCACCCTCTACGTCCGCCGCGAGGCCGGACACGCCGTGCTGCCGGATGGCCGCGGTGGCCAGAGCTCTTACCCCACCCTGGCCCAGTTCGAACTCGTGATCAGCGGCGAAGGCATAGCCCGCTACGACGCGCTGATCGGGTTCGCCGACACCGACAAGGCCGCGCGCTTGACCCGGACGCTGGCCGCCTACCGCCGCACGCTCAACCGCAGCCGCTTCTTCGCCACCGTTGAAAGCGTGGACCCGGACGGGGTGGAAGACGTCTACGACGTCCAGGTACCTGGCATACACTGCTTCGACGGCAACGGCCTGCATGCCCATAACTGCGGCGAACAGCCCTTGCCCCCGTATGGCGCGTGCCTGCTCGGCTCGGTCAACCTCACCCGCTTCGTGCGCGACCCATTCACCGCCGAGGCCCGGTTCGACTGGGACGAATACAAAGAAGTGGTGCGGGTGTTCACCCGCATGCTCGACAACGTGGTGGAGGTCAACGGCCTGCCGCTGGAACAGCAGCGCCAGGAGATCCTGCGCAAGCGCCGGCACGGCATGGGCTTCCTGGGCCTGGGCTCCACCCTGGCCATGCTGCGCATGACCTATGGCGCGCCCGACGCCTGCGACTTCACCGAGGCCATCGCCCGCGAGATGGCCGTGGCGGGGTGGGAAACCGGGCTCAGCCTGGCCCGCGAGAAAGGGCCGGCGCCGATCATGCAGGAGACCTTCGAGGTCACCGCCGCCATGCTGCGCCAGCGCCCGGAAATGGCCGCCGATGGCTGGCGCGCCGGCCAGCACATCGAGGGCAAGGTGCTGCATGCCCGCTACAGCCGCTACATGCAACGCATCGCCAGCGTGGCCCCGGAGCTGGTGGAGGAGCTGGCCGAGATCGGCGCCCGCTTCACCCACCACAGTTCCATCGCCCCCACCGGCACCATCAGCCTGTCGCTGGCCAACAACGCCTCCAACGGCATCGAGCCCTCGTTCGCCCACCACTACAGCCGCAACGTGATCCGCGAGGGGCGCAAGAGCAAGGAGAAGGTGGACGTGTTCTCCTACGAACTGCTGGCCTTCCGGCACCTGGTCAACCCGCAGGCCATGCCGTTCGCCGACGAGGACGGCGCCCGCCTGCCGGACTACTTCATTGCTGCCGACGACATCTCGCCCAAGGCCCACGTGGATGTCCAGGCCGCCGCGCAGAAGTGGGTGGACAGCTCCATTTCCAAGACCGCCAACGTCCCCACCGACTACCCCTACGAGCAGTTCAAGGACATTTACCGCTACGCCCATGCGCAGGGGTTGAAGGGCTGCACCACCTTCCGTTTCAACCCCGCCGCGTTCCAGGGCGTGCTGGTCAAGGAGGCCGATCTGGAGAACACCACCTACCGTTTCGAACTCCAGGACGGCGCAGTTGTGGAAGTAAAGGGCAACGAACAGATCGAGTATGACGGCGAATTGCACACCGCCGCGAACCTGTTCGACGCGCTCAAGGAGGGCTATTACGGCAAGTTCTGATTGTGCAGCCGAAGCTGTTTTCAAGTGGTTTCATGCGTGATTCCCGTCCGCGCCGGATTCATGGCGCCGGCCGGGCAAGCACAAAGGCGGCTCACGAGCTGCGACAAGACCGTTCCACGATCGTCCGCGCCGGTATAGCATCGCCAGCGAAATCACTGACTGGCCCCTCAGGAGGCAAAACATGAGCAACGGAAATGGCGTCACCGCGACCCTGTCGCAGGGTGTGGAAACTGTGAAAGAAACCGCCGGCAACGTTGGCGAGACCATCGCCCACACCGCTGAAGAAGTGGTCGCCTCGGTGAAGAAGACCGCCAAGCGCGCGCGCAAGGCTGCCACCACCCAGGTTGCCAAGGTCAAGAAGGCTGTCAAGAAGGCCGAGAAGACCGTCGCCAAGAAGGCTGACAAGGCCGCCAAGTCGGTCGGCAAGCGCCTGGCCACGGCCAAGAAGAAGCTGGAAACCGCCAAGAGCAACGCCAAGGCCGAGGCCGCCGCGCTGACCAAGAAGGTCGCCAAGAAGAAGGCCGCTGCTGAAAAGGCCGTGACCAAGACCACCAAGGCCGCCAAGAAGGTTGCCGGCAAGAAGGTCGCCACCGCCAAGAAGGCCGTGACCAAGAAGACTGCCGCCGCCAAGAAGGTCGTGGGCAAGAAGGCTGCCACCACCAAGAAGGCTGTCGCCAGGAAGTCGGTTGCTGCCAAGAAGGCCGTGACCAAGAAGACCGCCACCGCCAAGAAGGTTGTTGGCAAGAAGGTCGCTACCGCCAAGAAGGCTGTGGCCAAGAAGTCGGCGGCCACCAAGAAGGCCGTGGGCAAGAAGACCGCCACCGCCCGCAAGACCGTTGGCAAGAAGGTCGCTGTCGCCAAGAAGACCGTCGCCCGCAAGTCGGCCGCCACCAAGAAGGCCGTGACCAAGAAGACCGCCACCGCCCGCAAGACGGTCGGCAAGAAGGTCGCTGTCGCCAAGAAGACCGTGGCCCGCAAGTCGGCCGCCACCAAGAAGGCTGTCGCCAAGAAGACCGCCGTTGCCCGCAAGTCGGTTGCCCGCAAGGCTGCACCGGCCAAGCGCGGCGCCAAGACCGTGGCCCGCAAGGCCCCGGCCAAGCGCGCCCGCAAGTAAGCAGGTAATGCACGGCGCCTGCCCCTGGGCGGGCGCCGTGAACACCGAGGAAACGCACCATGGCTGTCAGGATCGATCAGAAGATCACCGGGTATGCCGTCGTCACCCCCGAGGAGACGCGCCAGGCAGCGCCCACCGCCGCCCCGCTCCCGGACGCCGCCAACGACATCGTGCAGATGCACGAGCGCATCGAGCGCCCCGACGTCCTGGTCGGCAACACCTACAAGATCAAATCGCCGATGGTGGAGCACGCCTTCTACGTGACCATCAACGACATCGTGCTCAACCCGGGCACCGAACACGAGCTGCGCCGGCCCTTCGAGGTGTTCATCAACTCCAAGTCGATGGAGCACTTCCAGTGGATCGTGGCGCTTACCCGGATCATGTCCGCCGTATTCCGCAAGGGCGGGGACGTGACCTTCCTGGTCGAGGAGATGAAGGCCGTGTTCGACCCGCGCGGCGGCTACTACAAGATCGGCGGCGCCTACATGCCCTCGCTGGTGGCCGAACTGGGCAGCATCATCGAACACCACCTCAAGTCGATCGGGCTGCTGCACGACCCGGAGATGAGTGCCGCGCAACGCGCGCTGATCGCTGAAAAGCGCCGAGATTACGAAGCGCGGGAGAGCGAAGAGCTGGCCATCACCGGCGACGGCGCCAGCTTTCCGCCCAGCGCCAGCATGTGCGAGAAGTGCTTCACCAAGGCGCAGGTGTTCATGGACGGCTGCGCCACCTGCCTGAATTGTGGGTACTCCAAGTGCGGGTGAGCTGACGCCGATGCGCAACCTGGACTTCAGCTCCTGGCAGGCCATGCTCTCCACCCTGGTCGGGCTGGCGGTCATCACCCTGATCGGCGTGGGCATCCGCCTGGTGTTCATGCAGACCCTGCAGCAGCGCCGCGAGCGCGAGAACCGCCAGATCAACGAGCGGCTGCGCACCCTGATTGCCGCCTACAAGACGCTCGGCGGGTCGTTCACCGGCGCGCTGCACGTCGATCCGCGCCACCTGCGTGACCTGCGCCAGGCGCCTGGCGAAGGCGATGAGACGTTGAACCTGCCACTGAGCACCGGCAGCGACCGCGCACGCCGGATCCGCGATGCGGTGGAAGCGGCGCTCTCGGACATCGTGCTGCTGGGCACCGACGACCAGGTGCGGCTGGCTGCACACGCGGCCAACGAACTGGCCGCAGGCCGCGCGGTGCCCACCGCCGAGCTGGTGGTATCGCTGCGCGATTTCATCCGCGAGGCGCTGGACCTGGCGCCCATTCCCGCCAGCGTGGCGATTCCGCGCCAAGGCCCGGCGCGGCCTGCGGCCGGTGGTGCGCGGGGCAAGGCCGAGGCCGGCGACCGCGCCGGGGGCAAGGGCGGCGGCGGTGGTGGCATGGGCGGCATGGGCGGTGGCGGCGCCGGGGTGGGCATGGGCCACGGCCAGGACGACGACAGCAGCCACGCGCGCTGAGCGGGGCGGGTGGCTGCCTGGGCCGTCGATTCGCCCGCTACAGCGCCTGCTACTTCCTGAGTTCCACGATCGGTACGAAGCCGCCATAGATCATCCGCTTGCCGTCGAACGGCATGGGATTGTTGGCCGGATCCATGCGCGGGTCCTTCATCATTTTCTCCATCCCCGCATCGCGGGTGGCCTTGTCCGGCCATTCGATCCAGGAGAACACAACCGTCTCATCGTCCTTGGCTTCTACGGAGCGGAAGAAGTCGGTCTGCTTGCCGTGGGTGACGTCATCACCCCAGCACTCCACCACGCGCAGTGCGCCGAATTCCATGAACACCGAATCGCCTTCGTTGGCGTGTTTGATGAATTTGTCTTTGTTGGCGGTGGGTACGGCCAATACGAAACCGTCGATATAGGACATCTGCAGCCTCCGGTAACCGGTGCACCACGGCGGGCACCTTCAAGGAATACGACGCGTGGGGGCGCGGGAAATCGACAGTGCCTCCAGGGCAGGCTGGAGGCGGTGATGATTTCGTTAATCCGGCATATGCGGCCGGAAAATCAACGGGTTAAGTCACTGGCGCGCTGCATTGCAGCGAAGCAAGGGTAAGAAAACCCTTAACGACGGTGAGGAACATCCTGATATTCGCGCGCCGCTATCGGCCTCACTATGCAAGCGCCGGGCAGGCCACCCCAAGGGCCCTGCGGTTTGATGCCAGAGCTGCGTCAGCCGGTGCAACACGGAAGATGGACGCGTTAGCCGACTACTCCCCAAGAGCGGCTTCCCCAGCGCGTGACGCCCTGCAAGGGTATCGTCGTGACCGGATTCCCTTCGCCCTGCCGAATCATTTCGGCATGAGTCCAGCGGCGACCTCTCCATCACTTCCATTTCCCTTTATCCCACGCGTTGTAAACGCAAGGTTCATCGTGTGCCGCGAACACACACAGCACACCTGAAAAATGCAGCGCGCGCGTATATGACACGACGCGTCTGAATGAATGCCAAAAATTCGCGTAGCCGAAACCGGCTCACTTCAGGGCGCGTTGTGTCGAATAACGGAGAATTTACATTCCCGATGCAGAAGCCGCTTGCGCCACTGCACGAACGAAACAACAGAAAAGGTGTACCCCCATGAAGACCTCCTTGATTGCCCTGGCGCTCGCCGCCGCTCTGCCGTTCGGCGCTTCGGCCGCTGAAGGCCTGTCCTACAATTACGCCGAAGGCGATTACGTCAAGACCGATGCCGATGGTGGCAAGGCCGACGGTTGGGGTGTGAAGGGTTCGTACGGTTTCCTGCCGAACTTCCATGCGTTTGGTGAATACAACCAGCAGAAGACCGACATCGGCAACTTCAAGGTTGACCAGTGGCGCGTCGGCGTGGGCTACAACCACGAAATCGCCACCAGCACCGACTTCGTGGGCCGCGTTGCCTACAACAAGTTCGACCCGAAGGAAGGCTTGGACTTCAACGGCTACAGCGCTGAAGCCGGTATCCGCACCGCGTTCGGCCAGCACGCCGAAGTCTATGCAATGGCCGGTTACGAGGATTACAGCAAGAAGCACGGCATCAATCCGGATGGCCAGTTCTACGGCCGCCTGGGTGGCCAGGTGAAGTTGAACCAGAACTGGGGCATCAATGGCGATATCAAGATGGATCGCCACGGTGACAAGGAATGGTCGGTCGGCCCGCGCTTCAGCTGGTAAGCGGCGTCTGATCGCTCCGTTGCGTGCCTGACTGGCGCAGCGACAAGGGCCCGGCACATGCCGGGCCTTTTTTGTGGGCGCGAAAAGCGTACCGACCAACGGTCGGTACCTACCGCCGCACCCATCGGTTGGCGGCCACCACGGATGGTCGCGCGTCCGAAGCAACGGTTGGCGGCCACCACGGATGGTCCCGGGTGCACAGCACACGGTAGGCGGCCACCGTTGGTGGTCGCGGGCCCGCAGGCGATAATGCCGCCGCCCCCCGGAGAACCCCATGTCCCAGCCGACCCCACTGCAACACCCTCGCGTCGGCTGTGGCGCCGTCATCCAGCGCGCCGATGGGGCCGTCCTGCTGGTCAAGCGCGGGCGTCCGCCCGAACAGGGTCACTGGGGCCTGCCCGGCGGCAAGGTCGATTGGATGGAGAAGGTGGAAGACACCGTGGTCCGCGAAGTGCGGGAAGAGACCGGCCTGCGCATCGCGTTGGAGCGGCTGCTGTGCGTGGTGGACCACTTCGAGCCGGCGCTGGGCCAGCACTGGGTGGCACCGGTCTACCTGGCGCGCACGCTGGACGACACGCCGGCCGCGTCGCTCGAACCCGAAGCAATCCTTGCCGTGGACTGGTTTGCGGCCGACGCGTTGCCCGCCCCCTTGACCCGCTCCGCCACCGAAGGCCTGGCGCGGCTCGCCGAGCCGCGCTGAACCGCGCGCGCTATCGCCGGGCGGCGGCCCCGTCACCGCGCGCCACCGCTTCCACTTCCTCGCGGCTGGTACATGCGGCATCGCCCGGCGTGGACATCGCCAGTGCGCCGTGCGCCGCGCCGAGCTCCACCGCCACCTGTTCGCCCAGGCCTTCCAGCAGGGCATGCACCACCCCCGCCACGAAGGCATCGCCGCCACCCACGCGGTCCAGCAGGTCCACTTCGCGCGCGGCGGAGACGAACAGCGCCTCGCGGTTGCGCAGCGCGCCGGCCCAACCGTTGCGGGCCGCGTTGCTGGCATCGCGCAGGGTGAACGCCACCGCCTGCAGGTTGGGGAACCGTTCCATTGCGCGGAGCGCGGCCGCATCGGCCGGTCCCACATCCATCGGCGTCTCGCGCCGGCCCAGGTCGGCCAGGTCCATGCCCAGGCAGGCCGCGAACGAGTACTCATCGCCAATGAGCAGGTCGCACTCGGCGGCGATCGCGCAGTTGGCATGCCGCGCCGCGTCCGGGTCCGGATGGCTGTTCCACAGGCTGGCGCGGTAGTTGAGGTCGTAGGACACCGCCACGCCATGCCGGCGCGCCGCGCGCACGGCAGCGATGGCCGTCTGCGCGCTGTGCTCGGACAACGCCGCGAAGATGCCGCCGGTGTGCAGCCAGCGCACCCCGTGCACGCCGAACAGCGTGTCCCAGTCGATCTCGTCAGGCTGAAGTTGCGAGGCGGCCGAGTACGCCCGGTCGGACACCCCCAGCGGCGCGCGCACGCCGAAGCCGCGCTCGGTGAAGTTCAGCCCCATCCGCGTGTTGCGGCCAATGCCGTCGTACTCGCGCCAGAGGATCTGGCTGCTGTCCACGCCGCCGGCCTGGATCAGCTGCTGGGCCAGCAGGCCCAGCTCGTTGCGCGGCAGTGCGGTCAGCACCGCCGTGGCATGGCCGAAGGTACTGCTCAACCCGCGTGCCACGTTGTACTCGCCGCCGCCTTCCCATACCTGGAACTGGCGGGCGTTGCGCACGCGGCCTTCGCCCGGGTCGAACCGCAACATCACTTCACCCAGCGCCATCGCGGCCCAGCGTGGGCTGGCGTGACGTGCCAGCTGGAACTGCTGCGTGCTCATCGTGCCTTGCACCCGAGCACGGCCAGGTCCACGCCATCGGCCATGCGCCGGTAGCCTTCATCGTTGGGGTGCAGGAAATCGCGGGTGATGGCTTCCGGCAGGAATTCCGGCTTGGCCGGATCGCGCAGGATCTGGTCGAAGTCGATCAGCGCATCGAAGCCACTGCGCCCACCGCGCATCCAGGTGTTGAGCGTGGTGCGGGTGCCGGCCGATACGGGTTCGTAGCGGTCAGAGCCGCCGAACGGCGTCATCGTTGCGGCAATGGCGCGGATGCCGTTGCTGTGCAGGCGCTCGGCCACCTGCCGGTAGCCCAGCACCATGTCATCGGCGTTGCGGCCGGCCACCGGCGGGGTGCCGCCGTCATGGCGGATATCGTTGATGCCTTCGAACAGGATCACCCGGTCCACGTGCGGCAGCGCGATCACATCGCGGTCCAGCCGGGCCAGCGCACTGTGGCTGCGTCCATGGTCCATCACCTTGTTGCCGCTGATGCCGGCGTTGACCAGCACCACCTGGTCCGGGCAGGCCTGCTGCAGGCGGGTGGCCAGCAGCGAAGGCCAATCACCGTTGCTGCCGCGCGTGGCGGTGGCACCTTCGGTGATCGAATCGCCCAAGGCCACCACGACGATGGGTTTACTGCTGCGCTCGGCCAGCACCGCCGACACCACGTTCTGCCGGTAGGCCAGCTTCACCTTGTCGGCAACCTCGGCCTGGCGGCCGTCGGCAATGCGCAGCGCGGTGCGCCGCACCGCCGGCTGGGTGGGTTCGGGGAAATACACGGTGAGGGAGACATCAGCCAGCGCCGGCACCGCCATCGGCACCGGGTCGCTGAGCAGCACCGCGCCCACTGGCACGGTGACCTCGCTGCGCCCGTTGAAGGTCACCAGCTTGGCCGGCGTGGCCGTGCCGGTGCGCTGTGCGGTGGCGCCGCCGATATGCAGCGGCGCCACGCCCAGCTCGTTGGTGATGCGGAAGCGCAGCGCGGTGGCCGAGCTGGCCAGGCGCATGTCCTGGCGCACGGTCTGGTTGGCGAACTGCACCGGTGCTTCCGGCGTGCCGTCCTGGCGGTCGGGCGCCGGCGAGGCGGTCCAGGCCGGTACCCAGACCTGGGCCTGGGTGGGCAGCGCGGCGGCGCTGGTGGCAAGTGCAAATGAAAGCGCAGTGATCCAGCGCAGCATGGCAGCCCTCCCAGGCGGTCAGCGGTCTATCAGGAGAAGTAGGTGCCGCCGTTGACGTCGACGTTGGCACCGGTGATGAAGCCGGCCGCATCCGAGGCCAGGTACACGGCGGTGTCGGCCGCTTCCTGCGGGCGGCCCTGGCGGCGCAGCGGGGTGTTGCCAGCCACGGCGGTGCGCACTTCCGGCTTGGTGAACTCATCGTGGAAGCGGGTGGCAATCATGCCGCAGCACAGCGCGTTGACGCGGATGCCGCGCGGGCCCAGTTCCTTGGCCATGGCGCGGGTGAAGGTCATCACCGCCGCCTTGGCGGTGGCGTAGATCGACGCGCCCGGCCCACCGCCATCGCGGCCGGCCTGCGAGGCGAAGTTCACGATCGCGCCGCCTTCGGGCATGTGCGGCACCACCGCATGGGTGGTCAGGTAGACCGAGCTCATGTTGAGGTCCATCACCTTGTGGAAGAACGCCGGGTCGATCTCGGCCAGCGGGCGGCGCTGCACCATGCCACCGGCCACGTTCACCAGCACGTCGATCCGTGGCCCGAACGCAGCCTGCGTGGCGGCAACCAGGCCGGCCACGGCCTGCGCGTCGGTCACGTCGGCGCGGTGCACGATGGCGGTGCCGCCGGCGGCCTGCACCTGCTGCAGGGTCTCCTGCGCGCTGGCTTCGTCGTTGGCGTAGTTGATGCACACCTTGGCGCCGGCCGCGGCCAGCTTCAGCGAGATCTCACGGCCGATATCGCGGCCGCCACCGGTGACGATCGCCACCTTGTCCTTGAACTGATTCATTTGGTACTCCAGTGATGCGAGGGGGAAAAGGAAAACCTCAGCGGGAAGGCGGCGCGTCGAGCTTCTCGACGCGTCCGGTCACCAGCCACAGGGCAAGCAGGGAAGCGGGCACCAGCGCCGCCACCAGGATGAAAATGGGTGCATAGGAGTCGCGGGTCATCACCGGCACCAGCCAGGTGGTGATCAGCGTGCCGGCCACGGCGGCCATGCCGCCCAGCCCGGCCAGCGAGCCGACCGATCTGCCATTGAAGATGTCGCCGGGCAGGGTCTGGATGTTGCCGATGGCGATCTGGAAACCGAACAGCACGAAGGCAATGGTCACCACCGCCCACACCGGGTCGGTGGCCAGCACCGCGCCCAGCAGCGCCGGGGCCATGATTGCCCCGCCCAGGGTGATGACCCATTTGCGTGCGCGGTCCACGCTCCAGCCGGCCCCGATCAGCCGCCCGGACAACCAGCCGCCGCCCAGGCTGCCGATCATCGCGCCCACGTACGGCACCCAGGCAAAGATGCCGATCTGCTTGATGTCGAAGCCGAAGGTATCGGCCAGGTAGATCGGCAGCCAGGACACGAACAGCCACCAGATCGGGTCGATGAAGAAGCGCGTGGTGAGGATGCCCCAGGTCTGCCGGTGGCCCAGCAGCTGGCGCACGTTCGGCACGTATTCGACCTTGGGAACGGCCGGCTGTTCGGCCGGCGCATCCAGGATCAACGCGCGTTCGGCCGCGCTCACCCACGGGTGCTTGTCCGGGCCGGCGCGGTAGATGATCAGCCACGGCAGCAGCCAGACGAACCCGATGGCGCCGATGAGGATGAAGGTGCCGCGCCAGCCCAGCCACAGGAACAGCACCGCGATGAGGGGGGCGGAAATGATGGCGCCGATCGACGCGCCAGCGTTGAACACGCCTTGCGCCAGGGCCCGCTCGCGCGCCGGGAACCATTCGGCGTTGGCCTTGACCGCACCGGGCCACGCGCCTGCTTCACTGATGCCGAGCATGGCGCGCACGATGCTGAAGGACAGGATCGAGTGGGTTACCGAATGCAGCGCGATCGAGATCGACCACACCGCAATCGACAGCGCAAAGCCCATGCGGGTGCCGATGATGTCGAACAGGCGGCCGAACACGAACTGGCCGGCGGCGTAGAACAGCATGAACACCGTGACCAGCAGCGCGTAGTCTTCCTTGGTGGCGCCTACGTCCTTGGAAATCTGTGGCCACATCACCGCCAGGGCGTTGCGGTCGATGTAGTTGATCACCGTGGCCACCGCGATCAGCGCCACGATCAGCCAGCGCACGTAAGAACGGGTTCGGGTGCTCACGTTCATTTGCCGCCCTTGCCGGTGGCCGTATCGAAGCGCTTCCAGCCACCGCTCCAGTTCCAGCGTTGGCCGTCGGCGCTCACCTCATGGCTGCCGCCCTTGGACGGGTCATCGGCAATGCCCAGCGCCACGCGCTGGCCACCGGCCAGGTCCAGCACCAGCACGCTGGCGTCCTTGCCACGGTAGTGAGCCAGGCGGTCGATGCGGCTGTTGGCGCCGCGCACGGTTTCGGCGGTGCCGTCGTACTGGCCATGCGGTTCCAGCACACCGTAGAAGGTAGTGGACGCCTGGCCATCCACGCGCTGCAGCAGCAGCGGTTCGCGGCGCAGGTTGAACGAAGGATCGTTCGCACCGCTCTCGCCGATCAACGCCCGCGCCGGCGCGGTGCTGGCGAAGCGGTAGGTGTAGAAGCGCCCGTCCAGCAGCCAGGTCAGGCTCCGCGCCTCAGTGCCCGGTTCGCTGGAGGCATCCACCCACACGTGCTGGTAGCCGTTGGCCTTGCCCAGCACCGGGCGCGTGGTCACCGCCGACTGCGCCTTGAAGCCCACGTCCATGATGTGGCCGTTGAGGTGCAGCGGCAGGTCGTAGCGGGCCGGCGTGCTGCCGTCCACGCGCAGCAGGTCCAGCACCACCGGCTGGCCCAGCGACGGGTGCGCGAGCAGCGCCTGGGTGCGGGTGAAGCTCACCCCGTCATACGCACCGTCCATGCGTGCCGACACGATCTGGGTGTCGTCGGTCACCGCGAACAGCAGCGGGGCGGGGGCCAGCGGCTGGCCCTTCTTCCAGTCGCCGCCGAAGTGGCTCTGCTCGTTCACCACCAGCGTGTTGTGCGCCAGCGTCTGCCGCGCCCAGCTGGTGTTCTCGGGCAGGTAGATGCCGCCGGACTTGGCTTCGATGTTGAGGAAGCGGGCGGCGCCGTAGTCGGTGACCACGCGCTGGCCGTTGTCGTAGAACAGCCAGTTGAGCTTGTCGAAGTGGCCGTGCCCCATGCCCTGCTTGGTGTTCTTCATCACCAGTGCCTGGCCGTCTTCGCCACCCATGCGCAGGATCGCCAGCGCGCCTTCGGTGCCGTCCGGGCCATCGCGCAGCAGGGTGGGCACGAAGGCATAGGGCCTGGCCTTGTCTTCAGCCAGCGCCTTGGCCACCTGCAGCCCTTCGGGCGAGAGCAGCACGCGCTTCTGGCCCTTGGCGACCGACAGCAACCGTGCATCGCCGGTGTTGGCGTACGCGATGTCGATGCCCGCCACCAGCTCTTCGGTGTCCAGGCCCTTGTCCAGGATCGCGTCGTTGATCGGGATGAAGTAGCCGCCGTAGCTGCTCTGTACCAGCGCATCCACCGCCTTGAGCAGCACCCCGTCGCGGCGCTTGAAGATGCCGCGTTCGGGTTCGTTGCGCTGTACCGCGTTGGCGAACAGGATGAAGGGCGCCAGCGCATAGCGCTGGTAGTAAGGGCCCTCTTCGTAATAGCCATCGGGCGAGAACAGCTGGTCCACCTGCTTGAGGAAGCCGGCGTTGCCATCGCGTTTGCTCCCCTTCAGCGCCTGGTCCACCAGCACCGGGTCGCGCAGCACGTAGCCGGTCATGCCGGTGGCGGCCACCGCCCAGGTGGCGTGGTTGTGGATCTTGTCGAAGTTCTCCGGGTTGCCGCTCAGGAACTGCGCCATCGGCCGGAACACGTTGTTGTCAATGGTGCGGCGCTCATCGGCGCCGAGGCTGTCGCGGATCGCGTCGTAACCCTGCACCGCGTTGACCAGCCACACCGAATCATTGAGCGTCTGCCAGAACAGACGCCCGGGAATCTGCCCGCGTCCTTCCGGATGAGCGCCCAGGCCGGGGTACAGCGTGGCGTAGCCGAGCAGTACATCGCGCGCGAAGTTCGCATACGCCTTGTCGCCGGTGAGCCGGTACAGCGCGCCTGCGGCCTGGATGGCCTGGTAATTGCGCTTGTGCTGTTCGTGGGTGTAGCCGCCGCCCTTGTCCTTGGGCACCGGTACATCGATGCCGGCTTTCATCATCGCGCGCACCAGCTTCTCGGCACGCGCCTGTTCCTTGGCGAACATCGGGTAGCCGGCGCCATCGCGGCGCATCTGCTCCCACTGGGCGGCGGTGACCAGCACCGGTGCGCTGCCGGCTTCGGCACCGCGCGTGGCGGTGCTGGGCGCCTGGGCGTGCGCGGCGGGCAGCGCGGCGGCACTGAAGGTGGCCGCCAGCAGCAGCATCAGGGGCGTGGAACGCGTCATGGCAAAGTCTCGGCTGGGGTATCGGACTGCAGCGCCGCCGTAGCGGTGAACGTGGTGTTGCGCAGGCGCAGGTGCGGCTCGCCTGTCTGATGGGTGAAACGCACCCGGCCGCTGCGCAGCCAGGTGGTGTCGCTCAGGTGGGCCTGCTGCACGCCGTGCAGGCGCAGGCTGGTGTCGCCCACGTTGCCCACCTGTTCCAGGCGGCTGCCGCGCAGCTCGAAGGCCGGCCCGAAGGTGCTCTCATCGGTGCCGCCGCGGTACAGGTTCACCAGCGGGCCACCGATGCGCTGGAAGATCGAATCGACAATCTCCACCGTTTCGGCGTTGTAGGTGCCCAGGTCGTCGGTCTCGGCGGCGGCGGCGATCACGCTGCCGCTGATGTCGTTCACCGTCACGCCGTGCAGCCGGATCAACGCGGCGAACGTGCCCTTGCCGGTGTTGATCACATCAAAGGCCTTGTTGCTGCTCAGGTCGTGGATGCGGCTGTCTTCAATGGCCAGGGTGTAATCGAAGGCCTGGCTGCCCGGCGGTACCCGGATCACCGCATTGCCGGCCGCATCGGGGGCCAGGCTGCCGTCGATCTCCAGCCCGGCCAGGCGCAGCGAGCCACCGGGGCGGATCTCGAACAGCGAGGGTCGTGAGAACCGCAGCGTGGCCTTGCCCTTGGCCGGGCCGATCACGCTCAGCGGGTGGTTTACCGCCAGCACCTGGCTGATGCGGTAGTCACCGGGCTGGAGCTGCAGGCGGTCGCCTGCGGCGCTGGCCGCCACGGCGGTCACCAGGGTGTCTTCGCCCGGCGCGACGCGGTGCGCGCGGCCGCTGTCCAACGTGGCCTGGGTGAGCTGTTTGGGATACCACGCCACGCCGACCTGTTCGCGCGGCACCGGCGCCAGGTCGCGCGGTGCGCCAACCTCAACACCGGCCGGCGGATACAGCAGGCCGTTGGCCGCGCGCTGCAGGGTGAGGCTGCGGCCCTGAACGCCGTTGGGGAAACCGGGTGACGCCGCCGGGCTCTGCACGTTGCCACTGAAGGCAATGCCGGAAAGCTCGCCTTGCGTGCGCAGCAGCTCGCCGCTGCCGTCGCCGACGAACAGGTTGTCGTCGATCTTGCTGCGCACAGGCATCGCGTTGCGCTCCTCGTCCAGCCCGGCGCCGAGGAAGAGGTAGCGCGCCTGCACGAAGCTGTTATGGCTGATCAGCGCATTGTCCACCTGCTCATAGCGGTTGAGTGGCGCATCGCGGGTGCCGGCCATCACGGCCAGCGCCGAGGCGAAGCCATCGCCGGCCACGCCTTCGAAATAGTTGTCGCGCACGATCTGGTCGCGGTTGATCACCCGCACCCCACCGGTATGTGGCTTGCCGTTGCCCAGGAAGATGTTGCGCTCCACCACGTTGCCGTGGCCGTGGCGCAGCACCATCGAGCCGCGCGATTCCTTGAACACGTTGCCGCGGTACAGGTTGCCACCGGACTTGTTGGAGACGATCTCCACCTCGCCATCGCAGTGCTCGAACCAGTTGTTCTCCACCACCGTGTTGGAGGCCGACTGCGAATCGTGGCTGGTGCCCACCCGGATGGTCTCGCCGCCGTTGCTGCCCAGGTTGGGGCGCGGCCCGAACCAGTTGTGGTCGATGCGGTGGCGGTTATCCAACCCGCTGGTGGCATTGCGCACCACCACCAGGGTGGTGCCGGCGTTGGTCTTGCCCACCAGCTGGTTGTGGTCGAAGCGGTTGAATTTGCCGTACATCGCCACCCAGTTATCGGACTGGGCGCGGTCGGGCTTGTTGTAGCCATCAATCACGATGCCGGTGACCCGGCTGTGCTCGGCCCAGGCCTTGGAGGAGCTGCGGAAGCTCACCACCTCACCACCCGGCGCCCAGCCATCGCGGAACACCAGGTTGGAGACTTCCAGGTAGGCCCCGGCCAGCCGCAGCTGCGATTGCCCGCTCAGGATCACCTTCCCGGGCGTCTGCGCGGTCAGACGAATTGGTTTACCAATTGTGCCGGTACCCGTCAGCAGAAGATCCACATCCCGCCACGTTCCATCGGCCAGAACGACAGTATCGCCGGGCTTCAGGCCCTTCGCAGCGGCAGCGTACCCAGCCGCGTCGTGCACAAGATACTCAGCCGACCAGGCAACGCCAGGCAGGAGCGCCAGCACGGTAGCGGCGGTTCCCAAACGCCGGCCAGTAAGGCCGATCGGCCCCATAACGCATGGACCCCACCGAAACCAACGCTGTACCGCCCTACTCACACCCTCAGCTTGTTGCTGTGCCACAGGTTAACCCTCCCAGATCACCATGGACGCCAACGCGAGTCCGGATGGTAACAGCCTCGACCGCAACGACGTCAACCACAATCGCATACCACTTTAGGCATATGTGGTTGGCCATTTGCGCAAATATCTGCTGCATCCGCACATAAGAGTGGTTGTAACTGGCCTAGGTGCATCACCGGGGTAGACTTTAGTACCAATTCATTGACATTGGTCCTTGAACCGTGAATCTTCCGGATCGAATCCGTGTAGTCGGACGATCCATCCTGGGAGGGAGATCACGATGTTGCATGACCGCCGTACGGCCTCGCCACGAGGCTTCCGCCACACCGCGCTGCACAGCGCGCTGTTCTATGCCCTGTGCGCCACCGCGGCCCTGCCGCTGGCCCACGCACAGGACGCCGCCCCGGCCACCGCGCCGGCGCAGGCCACCACCCTGGACCAGGTCCAGGTGACCGGTACCCGCGGCACCATCCAGACCTCGATCGACAAGAAGCGCGACGAGACCGTGGTGTCCGACGTGCTCTCGGCCGAAGACATCGGCGACCTGCCGGCGCTGTCCATCGGCGAAGCCATCGAAACCATCACCGGCGCCTCCACCCACCGCGAGAAGGGCGGCGCCTCGGAAATCTCGATCCGCGGGCTGGGCCCGTTCCTCGGCTCGTCCACCTTCAACGGCCGCGAGGCCACCAACGGCAGCGGCGACCGCTCGGTGAACTTCAACCAGTTCCCCTCGGAGCTGATCAACACCGTGGCCATCTACAAGACCCAGCGCGCCGACTTCGTCGAAGGCGGCACCGCCGGCACCGTCAACATGGAAACCGTCAAGCCGCTCGAGTACGGCAAGCGCACCTTCCAGCTGGACGGGCGCGGCACCTGGCAGGAATACGACGACCGTCTCAAGGACGGCGACGGCGTGGGCTGGCGCGGTACCGCCAGCTACATCGACCAGTTCGATTTCAGCGGCGGCGGCAAACTTGGCGTTTCGCTCGGCCTGCAGGCGCTGGAAGGCAGCAACCCCGAAGAAATGTTCTCCAGCAGCACCACCTGGGCCGCCTGCGATGGCCGCGAAGTGGTCGGCGCCACCCGCAACTGCACCCAGGTCAACGGCAACGACGTGGCCAACGGCGTGCCGTATTACCTGGTGCCCGGCAGCCGCCTGTATCGCCAGTTCATCGAACACGACAAGCGCGATTCGCAGTTCGGCGCGCTGCAGTGGCGGCCCAACGACGCGGTGGAAGTGAACCTGGATTACCAGCACTCCAAGCGCGACTACACCGAAGACCGTTCGGACCTCACGCTGTCGTCGATGATGCGCAACATCAACAACCGCGTGGTCACCGACGACGGTGCGCTGATCAGCCACACCGGCAGCACCACCATCGATTCCACCGGCAATTTCCTTGAACGCAACGAGGAATACACTGGCGGCGGGTTCAACGTGATCGTGCGGCCCAGCGCGGCGTGGATGTTCTCCACGGATCTGTCCTACTCCAACACCCAGCGTTCGCAGATCGAGCGCTCCACCCGCCTGCGCGCCGGTCGTACCGACGTCAACGGCAGGCCGGTGGCCGGCATCAAGAACACCCGCTATGTCGACTACACCTACGACTACAGCGGCGATGTGCCCAGCATCTACCTGGACCCGGCGTTCGACGTGAACAACCCGGACAACTTCACCGATTCAGCCCTGGTCCGCCGCCGCCAGCAGGATCGCGAACACACCATCCGCGCCGGCCGCTTCGATGCGGCATTCACCCCGGAAAGCGGCTTCTTCACCGCGCTCAAGGGTGGCCTGCGCCGTTCCGAAGCGACCTACACCGACTTCACGGACACGGTGGATGTCACCACCACCAATGTCGCTGCGATCCGCGCCGCCAACCAGGCCTGCCGGCAGGCCTTCCCGCAGGATGATTTCCTGGCCAACGCCAGCGGCAACACCATCGACCAGTGGGCGACCTTCGACAGCCGCTGCCTGTTCAAGGCCTTCACCGGCGTGGACGACACCGGCCTCAGCGCGGACGTGCGCGACCCGGCCAACAACGATGTGACCGAGAAAACCAGCGCCATCTACCTGATGGGCGACTACAGCAGCGAGTGGTTCGGCGTGCCGGTCACCGGCAACATCGGCGTGCGCTGGGTGCACACCGACGTGCGTTCGATGGGCCTGCGCAGCGGGCTGGACGTGGTCAACAACCCCGACGGCACCGTGACCCTGCGGCCCACCGGCGATTTCACCCGGCAGGTGCTCAAGGCCAGCAACAACGAATGGCTGCCCAGCTTCAACGCCGCCTTCGAACTGCGCCCGGACCTGCTGCTGCGCGTGGGTGCCTACCGTGCGATGTCGCGCCCGGACCTCGCCGCGCTCGGCTACGGCCGCAGCTTCAACCTGGATGAAGTGGATACCGAATTCGGCAGCGTGGCCGATGCACTGGGCAACATCACCGCCACCGGCAACCCGCGCGCCACCCCGCTGATGTCGTGGAATGCCGATGTCTCGCTGGAGTGGTACGCCAACGCCGATTCCATGCTGTCCACCGCCGTGTACTACAAGCAGTTCAACGGTGGCTCGGTGCCGGTGGTGGTGGGCGAAAACTTCGACATCGACGGGGTGAGCGTCACCGTGCCGGTGGAGCAGCTGGCCACCAGCGACCAGAAGAGCGACCTGATCGGCTTCGAGCTCACCGGCTCGCACAGCTTCTCCTACCTGCCGGGCATCTTCGCCGGGCTGGGCGTGAAGGCCAGCTACAACTACGCCCATTCCAACTTCAAGACCGAAGACCTGCGCCTGGGCGAGTCCACTGACCCGGGCACCGGCATCGTCACCCCTGGCATCGTGGAGCCGGCCAACATCTTCGGCCTGTCCAAGCACGTGGCCTCTGCGCAGGTGTACTGGGGCCTGGGCAAGCTGGACCTGCAGGCCATCTACAAGTACCGCTCCGATTACTACCAGCAGTTCGTGGGCGACCCGGCGCAGAACCGCTACGTGCGCGACAATGGCTCGCTGGACTTCCGCGCCACCTACAAGGTGAACAAGCACCTGTCGGTATCGCTGTCGGCCAGCAACCTCACGGACGAGCCGCGGGTGTCGGATATGCCCATCCTGGGCAGCTTCCGCGAGTACACCACCTACGGCCGGCGGTATTATCTGGGGGTACGCTACCGTTTCTAAGCGCAACTCCGGTTCCCAGCCACCGTACAGCCAGGCCTTGATGATGTCCGAACCCCGCCTTTACCAGTCCATTGCCGCTGAAATCGTCGCGCTGATCGAGAAGGGCGAATTCCCGCCCGGCTCGCGCCTGCCCGGCGAACGCGACCTGGCCGAACGGCTGGGGGTGAGCCGGGTCACGGTGCGTGAAGCGGAAATCGCTCTGGAGGCGCAGGGCCTGATCACCATCAAGACCGGCTCGGGCGTGTACGTGAAGGCACGTCCGGCGGCCGCCCCTGGCGCGCTGCCGGACGTATCGGCCTTCGACCTCACCGCCGCCCGTGCGGTGATCGAAGCCGAGGCGGCGGCCATGGCCGCCAGCCGCATCACCGATGCGGAAGTGGAAATGCTGGAAGGGCTGATTGCGGCAATGACCGACCCGGCCTCGAGCGAGGCGGCGGCCAGCGAGGCCGACCGCCAGTTCCACCTGGCCATTGCGCGTATTGCCGGCAACCCGGTGGTGGAGCACTGCGTGCAGCTGATCTGGCGCATGCGCAACGAGTTGCCGCGAGTGCGCCAGGTGTATGCCAACGTGTGCCACAACGACGGCGACACCCGCAACGACGAACACACCGCCATCCTCGATGGCCTGCGCCTGCGCGACCCCGGCGCGGCGCGCACGGCAATGCGCAATCACTTCCAGCGGCTGTTCGAATCCATGCTGGAAGCTACGGAAAACGAAGCGCTGGCGGAGATCCGCCGGCGCACCCAGCAGGACCGCGAACGGTTCCTGGCCGCCACCGCGCGATAAGGGGGGTTATTCCCCCTGGTACTGCTTTTCTTCCACCAGCTGTGAGCCGGCAATCCGGTTGATCTCGTTCTTCACCTTCACCCGCTCGCCATTGGTGCCATACACCCCGCGCGCCAGCTGGATGAACTGATCATCGAACACCTGCGCCGCTTCCTTGTCGCGCAGCTGGTCCTGGATGTCCCACATCCGCACGTTGATTGCCTTGAGCTGGGTCTTCAGCGCCTCCAGCCCTGGCTGCGCGGCCAGTTGTTCCTGCCACAGCGGCAGCAGCCCCTCCAGTTCGGTGCGCACGTTGGCCACCTTGCCGGCATCGGTGATGCGTTCGGCCTTGATTTCCAGGATGGTGATCTTGTCGATCAGCTCGCCAATCGATACCGGGGTCAGGATCGCGTCCACGCGTTTCTCGCTGCAGGTCAGTCAGGGCCGCCATGATAGCGCGGGCCGCCTGAAGGCCTGGTGGGCAGCTTTTACGCCGAATTTGCGCGCCCCGCCGCTGCGGCGCATGGCGCCTTTACGGCCACGCTCACCACACTGTGCGCTTCAACGGCGCGGCCGTTTTCAGGAGTGGTGGACGTGGTGGCAAAGCAGGAAAAAGGGCGCGCACTGCGCCGGATGAGCGGCGTGGTACTTGGCCTGGCGCTCAGTGGCTCGGCGCTGGCGGGCGTGGACGGTAACGCCACGCTGACCTCCGATTACGTCTGGCGCGGCAGCTCGCAGACGATGGAAGATCCCACGGTGCAGGCCGGGGTCAAGCTCAGCAGCGAATCGGGCTGGTATGCCTCGGTCTGGGGCTCGGGGGTGTCGTTCGAACCGGATGCCGGTGCACGCAGCGAATTCGACATCGTCGCCGGCTGGAGCGGTGCGCTGGCGCCGGATTGGGCGCTGGACGTCAACCTTACCCATTACCTGTACCCGTCCACCGACGTGGACCTGGACTGGACCGAGCTCAACAGCACGCTGACCTGGAAGGAGCGCTACTGGGTGAGCGCCGGCGTTTCCGACGACGCCCTGGCCAGCGGCCGCACCGGCACCTACGCCCAGCTGGGCGCACGGCTGCCGCTGGGCGAGCAGTGGCGCATCGAAGGCGCGGTGGGCCAATACTGGCTCGACAGCGCGTACGCCGACGACTACCTGCACGGCCAGCTCAGCGCCATCTGGAAAGTGCATGGCCCGTGGGAGCTGCGCCTGACCGCACACGACACCGACCGCGCCGCCAAGCGCCTGTTCGGCAGCAACGCCGGCTCCCGCGTGGAATTCGCGATCCAGACAACGTTCTGAGGTGCGGGCGGTGATTGAAACCGCACCGTTTCGCCAGCGGTCATGCCTTACCGGGGTACCCACCCGCGCGTGCGGTCGATAGGGATGCGACCCTACCGGCGTCGCCCATGCCGCATCGCCAATGCGCACCGACCAGGGCCAGTGCGCAAAAACCTGCCCGTCGGCGCGCCGGGAGGGTAGGGTCGGTTCCCAAACGACTGCCGATACGGTCAATCGGCCCTTTAACGCATGGACCGCAAACGGAGCGTCGACTTATGCCTGACGAACGCGCAGCGTCAAACCTTTCAGGAAATTACGCAGCAGCTGATCGCCGCACGCGCGGAAATTCTTATGGTCCGGCTGCCGGAACAACGCCGACAGCTCCGGCTTCGAGACCGGGAACCCGGCGCTCTCGAAGATCGAATGCATGTCCACATCCTTCAGCTCGAAGGCCACCCGCAGCTTCTTCAGCACCAGGTTGTTGGTGATGCGCTTTTCCACCGGGCGCAGCGGCTGGCTTTCATCGCGGCCGCGGAACTGCACGATCAGCCCGTCCAGGAAGTGCGCCAGCGTGCGGTCATCGCAGGCCACGAACCCTTCCTCGTCTTCCTTGCGCAGCCAACCGGGCACATCGGCCTTGTCCACCACGAATGCCGGGTCGGCCAGGGCACAGATTTCCGCAATCTTTCCGTCGCTAAGGTCGAGCATGTAACGGATGCTGCGCAGTACATCGTTGTTGATCATGAGACGTCCAATACCGCCGACGCGGCTGCGTGGCTGGCGGCCATTTTACCCCCACCAGCCACCGGGCCCCGAAAAGGCTCGTTCCGGCTGTCATCTGGCTGCCATGAAAGTGAAGCACAGTGCGCTCCTCAGGCATCAACAGGCAGTGGAGCAGGCAATGCGCAGGTGGCAGGTTCTGGCGGGTGTGGGCATGGTCTGGCTGGCCGCAACGGCCTCGGCCCAGGCCCCGTATGTGGCGATTGAACAGCGCGTGGACTCGCAGCAGCTGGCCGGAGTGGGGCTCACCCCCGCCCAGCTGCAGACCTTGAACCGCCTGCTGCGCGAGGCCGACGCCCGCGCCCCGGCGCCGGCTCCGGTGGTTGCCGCGGCAGCCCCGGCACCGCTGCCCGGCGCGCCCACCCCGGCCCCGATGTTCCCCGGCCTGGACGATGGCCCCATCCATGCCAGCGTCACCGGCCAGGTCGATGGCTGGCAGCCGGGCACCGTGTTCACCCTCGACAACGGCCAGCAGTGGCAGGTGCTCAAGGGCGAGATGAAGCTCAAGGCCAGCCGCAGCAACCCGCCCATCGTGGTGGTGCCGGGCATTGCCGGGCGCTGGTTCCTGCAGGTGGATGAAGACCTGCCCAAGGCCCGGGTGTTCCGCATCCGCTGATTCCGCCAGCGCCCGCCAACACAGCGCGGCGCAGGGTGCGAAAATGGTCGGGAATCCCACGGAGACCCCCGATGACCCGTACCGCTCTGATTACCGGCGCCACTTCCGGCTTTGGCGCCGCCGCCGTCCATCGTTTCGCCCAGGCCGGCTGGCGGGTCATCGCCACCGGGCGCCGTGCCGAACGGCTGCTGCCGCTGGTCGACGCTTACGGCCCCGAGCGCGTACATGCGGCGGTCTTCGACGTGCGCGACAACGCCGCGATGGAAGCGGCCCTGGCCGCGCTGCCGGCCGGTTTCGCCGACATCGACCTGCTGGTCAACAACGCCGGCCTGGCCCAGGGCACCGCCCCGGCCCAGAGCGCTTCGCTGGAAGACTGGCGCACCATGATCGACACCAACGTCACCGCGCTGGTCACGCTCACCCACCGCCTGCTGCCGCAGCTGGTGGCGCGCAAGGGCGCCATCATCAACATCAGCTCGGTGGCCGGCGTGTACCCCTACCCGGGCGGCAACGCCTACGGCGGCACCAAGGCCTTCGTCAGCCAGTTCTCGCTGGGCCTGCGCTCGGACCTGCACGGCACCGGCGTGCGCGTGACCACCATCGAACCGGGCATGGCCGAGACCGAATTCACCCTGGTCCGCACCCACGGCAACCAGGCCGCCTCGGACACTCTCTACACCGGCGCCAACCCGATGACCGCCGAGGACATCGCCGAGCAGATCTTCTGGGTGGCCAACCTGCCGGCGCACCTGAACATCAACCGCCTCGAACTGATGCCGGTCAGCCAGTCGTTTGCCGGCTTCCAGGTTGCGCGCGACTGATCAGGCTGCCGTCCATACCGCGAGCTCATACCCATCGGGGTCGCGGAAATGGAACCGGCGCCCGCCCGGGAAGTCGAAGGCCGGCGTGGAAATGGCCGCACCGGCCTTTTCCACCCGCGCCTGCGTGGCGTCGAGGTCCTCGGCATACAGGATCACCAGCGGCCCGCCAGCGCGTACCGGCCCATCGGTGGTGAAGCCACCGCGCAGGCGGCCGTCGTTGAATTCGGTGTAGCCCGGGCCGTAATCGGTGAAGGTCCAACCGAACACCTCGCCGTAGAACGCCTTGCTGCGCGCGATGTCAGCCACGTTGAATTCGATGTTGTCGATGCGGTGGTTGTTGCCGTCTGAGCTGCCCATGCGTGTTCCGTACTGAGGGATAGGTGGATACCGTATCAAACCGCGCTGTCATTGATCACGTGGGTCGGTAGGGTGTTGAGCGGTGTCCACTCGAACTTGTGCCTGCCCAGCGCTGCCTGGATGAGTGCCATTCCCGCCGGAGTATCCAAGGACTGGGAAGCGCCAACGTGTTCCCACCCAGACGGAGCGCCGTGCCGGTGATAGGACAGATACACCGTCGAATCTTCAAACTGGCGTGACTTCCAGCTCAACATCGGCATGTCCTCGATCGGAGGTGTCAGGCCCAGCAAGCAGGCATGCAGTTCGGCCGCCTCCACATGGGTGGCGGTGTGATCAGGTGTGGTGGTCAGGAACTTGACTGCCTGCACAGCCGCGCTGTCTCCATCAGGAAACAAGTGCTGCAGGCCGGGGCGACTGAGCGGCAACAGCCTGGATCGGGCCGCCTTGAAGCGAACCCGCGATACAACCTGACCCTTGAGCTTGGCGGTAGGGAACTCGCACAGGCCTTCGCGTCCGATCACCGTGTAACGCAGTAACGCTTCCCACAGCGCCCCTTCAAGCGAATCAGCCGCATAGAACATGGCATGGGTGCCCGGCAGCGCGAAGCGAGCCCTGCTCGCAGGATTGGGCAGGGCTGCATCAAACACGCCTGGGTGAACCCGATAAAGCTCCCCGGTAGGGGGCTCGAACCAAACCGGTTCGTCGGTCAACCAAGGTGTGCCACCCGGCATCAAGGCTCCTCGCTGAACTCGGCTTTGGCCGCGGCCAACACACGATGCGGATGGGTTGCCAGCACCTCGGCGGGCGTGTGGCCATCCAGCAACACGTGGCCGGACTGAAACCATTCCACTTCGCCCCAGCCGGTACTGCGGCGATCAGTATCAAGAAATGGACCCGGCTCGTGCAGCACCTTCAGGATCTCTTCGAGGTGCATGACGGGCTGCCCATCGCGTTGGAACTGCCACTGCGGAAAGCGCCAGCTGCCACCCGGCACGGGAAGATAGACACCGAGCAGTTTTCCTGAGCGACGGTACTTGGTTGCCAGATGGCTGGCGTTCCCGGCGGACGAGCCCAGGTTGCGGCTTACCTCCGCTGCGGTTGGCCATTGACTGGCGAGTTTCATCCGGCGCGCAGCCGCGTCCTGTTCGAGCTGCTGCGGCTCCGCGTGCTCGGAAGGCTGGCCGTACACACGCCGATAGAGCTCTTCAATCGCGAACAGCCTGGCCTCTGCAACGCATGAGAAGTCGATCAGCAAGTGATCATCCGCGGCGCTGCCCCGAAGTGCTTTCAGCGAATCCTTGATCGACGTCCCGTGCATATGTCTGGCGGTACTGTCCGTGCCCAGCAGAACGTAGTGATACGTCGGCTCGCCCTCGCGAGGAAGAGGGGTATTGGCATGTCTGGTGTAGTGCAAAGACATGAAGGCTGTCAGAAGGGCACTTTGGAGATGGTCGTGCGCTGTCTCGCCACGGAGATCGATGACGCGAATGACTTCCTCACGTGCACGCTGCGCGGCACCCAGTTTGAGGGTGAGCTCCTCCATCGGTTTGATGCCGATCCTGGAGGTCAACTCGCCATTGGATTCGCTCACTTCCAGATAGGAAACGTCATGGGCGATACGCATGAGGCTCTCCGATAACCAGTGCAGTGCCGATCCCCGGAAGGGGATTCAAGAGCATAGGTTAAACCGGTTAAACCGACAATGAGCGAGGCGCTACACCATGAAAAAAGCCCCGCAATGCGGGGCTTTCGGGGTAACTCGCAGGCGATTGACAGTCGGCTCTACTGGGCCTTGATGGCCATCGCCTGCAACCCGGTACCGTCCAGCTTCTGCTTGGCTTCTGCCAGCTCGCCGGCGGTGCCGTACGGGCCCATGCGCACGCGGTATACGGTCTTGCCGTTGATCTGCGCCGATTCCACCCGCGCCGCCAGGCCGATCATGGCCAGCTTGGCCTTGGTGGCTTCGGCATCGCCCGATGCCCCGAAGGCGCCGGCCTGCAGGATGTAACGCACGTTGTTGGCCGGCTCTGCTGCCGCCGTAGCCGGCGCGGCCGCAGCAGGGGTTTCCGGCTTGGGCGTGGCCGCAGCCGCAACCGGCTTCGGCTGTGCAGCGGCGGCTGCCGGGCGCTCGGCCACCGGCGCCGGCAACGGGGCCGGTGCAGTGGTGGCGGTGCCTGCGGTAGCCGTTGCAGTGGTCTGTGCCGGCGTGGCCGCGGGAACCGGGCGGCCTTCCAGCGCGGCCTGCGCGCGCTGCGCTTCGGCCTTGGCCCGGCGCTGGTCTTCGGCACGCGCGCTGGCGGCCAGCTCCGCATCGGACATTTCCACTTCCTTGCCCGGAAGCAGGGTGTAGAAGTCGTACTGCGTGGCGGCGGGCTTGGCCGGCTCGGCAGGTTTGGCGGCCGCACCCGGCTTGGGCAGTTCGGCGCCCACGTCGGTGTCCGCGTCGCTGACCGGGGCCGGCTGCGCGTTCGGGTCCGGCTGCGGGCCTACCCGCAGGAAGCCGTCGCCATCGTTCTTGAACAGGTTCGGTGCCGCCAGGAACACCACCGCGGCAATCGCCACGCCGGCCACCAGCCACACCCATCCGGGCGTGCCTTGGCTGGTGTTGCGTCGCGCCTGGGTCTTGCCGCGTCGTGCTGCCATTTACTGCTTCTCCACTGCTTACATTTTTTCCGGGGCGGAAACGCCCAGGATGTTCAGACCATTGGCCAGCACCTGGCGGGCGGCACACGCCAGCGTCAGCTTGGCATTGCGCTCGGCCTCGTCAGCCACCAGCACCTGCGTGCCGTGATACCACGTGTGGAAGGCGTGCGCCAATTCACGCAGGTACTGCGCGATCAGGTGCGGTTCCAGCGCGATGCCGGCCGCTTCCACCACTTCCGGGAAGCGCGACATTTCCACCATCAGCCACAGCGAAGGTTCGTCGTTCAGCGTCGACAGGCCGGCAAGACCCTCGGCCGGGGTGTACGACAGCCCCTTCTCCTGTGCCTGGCGCAGCAGGCTGCACACGCGGGCGTGCGCATACTGCACGTAGAACACCGGGTTGTCATTGCTTTGCTGGCGGGCCAGGTCGATATCGAAGGTCAGCTGCGAATCGGGCTTGCGCGCAATCAGGAACCAGCGGGTGGCATCGCGGCCGGCTTCCTCGATCAGGTCGCGAAGAGTCAGGTAGCTGCCGGCCCGCTTGGACAGCTTCACTTCCTCGCCGCCGCGCATCACCGTCACCATCTGGTGCAGCACGTACTCCGGCCAGCCCTTGGGAATGCCCACGTCCAGCGCCTGCAGGCCGGCGCGCACGCGCGCCAGCGAACCGTGGTGGTCCGCGCCCAGCTCGGTGATGGCGCGCTCATACCCGCGCTGCCACTTGCTCAGGTGATAGGCCACGTCCGGCAGGAAGTAGGTGTAGGTGCCGTCGGACTTGCGCATCACGCGGTCCTTGTCGTCACCGAAATCGGTGGAGCGCAGCCACAGCGCGCCGCCTTCCTCGTAGGTATGGCCAGCGGCCTTGAGCTGGGCCACGGTCTCTTCGACCTTGCCGTCCTTGTACAGCGAGCTCTCCAGGAAGTAGATGTCGAAATCCACCCCGAACGCGGCCAGGTCCTGGTTCTGCTCGTTGCGCAGGTAAGCCACGGCAAAGCGGCGGATCGCGTCCAGGTTGTCCGGGTCGCGCTCGCCCACCACCGCATGGCCTTCCAGCTCCACGGTGGCGCCGGCCAGGTAGGCCTTGGCCACGTCTTCGATGTAATCGCCGCGGTAGCCGCCTTCCGGCCAGCCGGCGTCGTCGGGCTTGATGCCCTTGGCGCGTGCCTGGGTGGACAGGGCCAGGTTCTCGATCTGCACGCCGGCGTCGTTGTAGTAGAACTCGCGCTTGGCGTTCCAGCCGTTCACATCCAGCAGGCGGGCCAGGCAGTCGCCGATGGCCGCCGCGCGGCCGTGGCCCACATGCAGGGGCCCGGTCGGGTTGGCCGACACGTATTCCACGCCCACCGTGCGGCCGTTGCCGCTCAGGTTGTGGCCGTAATCAGCCCCTTCCTTGAGCACGCTGACCGCTTCGCGCTGGTAGGCGCTGGGGGCGAGGTGGAAATTGATGAAGCCCGGGCCGGCGATCTCAACGCGCAGCACATCGTCGCTCTTGGGCAGCGCATCCAGCAGGGCCTGGGCCAGGGCGCGCGGGTTGCTGCGCGCCGGCTTGGCCAGCAGCATGGCGGCATTGGTGGCGAAATCACCGTGTTCACGGGTCTTCGGGCGTTCCACCACGAATTCCGGGGTCAGGGTATCGGCCGGCAGAGTGCCGTTGGCGCGCAAGGCTTCGATGCCTTGGCTGATCAGGGCGCGGAGGAGATTTTTCACAGGGCCTGCTTTGAGACTGGAGCGGCGGAATCCGCAATTTTAGCCCAGAAGCCGCCCCGATCCATTGAACCGGGACACAGCGGGGGGCGGGAAGGCGGGCGTGGGGTGGGGCGGGAGGCCTTAAGGACAGGGGGACTGGGCTGACCGGCCCGTTCAGCTTCGGAAAGAGAGGTCTCGTCGGAGCCAGCCAAGGGATGCCAGAGAAACCGGGGCGCCATCCCCCACCACGATGTGGTCGACCAATCGCACGCCGACCAAGGGCAGTGCCTCCACCAGCTGCCGGGTGATCTGGCGGTCTGCCTCTGAGGGAGTGGAATTTCCCGAGGGGTGGTTGTGCCCAACGATCACGGCTGCCGCGTTGTGGAGCAAGGCGCGGCGCGCGACCTCGCGGGGGTACACCACGGCAGAGTCGATGGTCCCGGTGAAAAGCTCCTCGAAGGCGATGGCCCGATTTCGATTGTCCACGAACAGTGCGGCAAAGATCTCCTGCTTTCGTCCGCGCAAGCGCTGCTTGAAGTAGCGCGTGGAGGTCGTTGCATCGAGCATGCTCTCTCCGCGTTCCAAGTCAGCAAGCAGATAGCGGTCGGTCAGTTCAAGTGCGGCGACCAATTCGCAGGCCCGGGCAAGTCCAAGTCCGGGCAGTTTCTTCAGCTGCCGCACGTCCATGTCCAATAGACGGCGGAGGGGACCGTGCGCCTGCACCAGGAGCTGCGCTTGCTCCAGTGCATTCAGTCCGTTGCAGCCGGTTCCAAGGAAGAGCGCCAATAGCTCTGCATCGGTGAGGGCCCCCGGTCCGCGCCCCATAAGCTTCTCGCGAGGACGATCTTCTTTCGGCCAGTGCTTGATGGTCATGCCGATCAGTGTTAACCACTTCGCGAATTTGGGCGATAGGGAAGTGCCCAATAAGAATGTCAGGGACTATGAGAAGACTTACCTAGGCTGATCTGGCCCCTAGGTCGTGGCCTGGACGAGCACGCTCTTGTCGATCTCCAAGTTCGCGGAAGCACGGGCTATCTGCTGGAAGGTCGAGGTCCATCCCCGCTCTGGAAAATGGGCCTGATGTGCCTGGATTCAGAGTTGCGAGGTTAGTTTTGAACCCGTTCTCATGGCCACTTCCTGTGCGAGTATTTCCTGCAGTCGCAAGGATTGCCCAGCACTCTGTGAGTCGATCAGCGACACCAGAGGGCTCAACGGAGGCGTATGCTTGGCCTAAGCAACAAGATCGGAGTCTGCGGGTGCGACATGATATGACCTGTCCAAGCGAGAGAGCCGGGCAAGCACGGTTCCCTCGATCTGCCCCGCACCTGCCATCGGGCTGCGTGCTTCAATTCTGGCACGTTTCAGACGGCGAAGGCAGTTCGCCCGGGGATCAACCGGGCTGAGTAAGGCGGTACATGCGAGTGCCGGAATCTGGTTGAAGAATGTCTTCCTGCATCGACTGCGCAAGAAATCTCGCCACTTCCTGCTCGGTAAGCGACAAGGCCCGCGATGCGGGCCTTGTGCGTTATGGGTGGAAATCAAGCATCTCCGTCCCCTTTGATTCGCATTCAAAACTGTCAACCACTTTCGCACCCTTGACGTTGATGGCGATGTTTCCAACATGGCCATCAACTGACTCCGTGTGATATGCGAGATCACAGACATCGCCGACCTCAGGCAAGCGTTTGCCCTCTTCAAAATGCGGATAGAAAAAATCAAGCTCAGAACTATCTGCCTTAACCTTGAACCCCACATAGGTGCGCAGGTAGCCGCTAAAAGGCGGGATAGCTGATCGCTCCACGATAATCGCCTGAATGAGCTTTTTCGTTTGTTGCTTTGGTTTCGGTGAAGCGCACGCAGATCCGATCCCAAGCAACAAGACCAATAAAAAAAATCTCGTGGTCATCAAGGAGTCCCGTTCTGATCCAGCAGGAAGTTGTAAGACTTAATGGTAGCTCCGCTGGCATCTTGGTACTGAACACCAAAATTGGAGCTGTCGGAACCAGCATCGCGGCGCGCGCAGTCAGCGACATTGGAGAGCGGTCGCGCGGCCAATCGGGGAGAACCGTGGTTGAGCCGGACAACCGACGATCGGCCTAGAGACCTTCCCCAGTCACGAGGCGAATCTTCTCGCCATCGGGAAGGTTGCTGATCTGTCTGGCAAGATTCCCACGCACCCTCATGGCCCGCTCCGAGTCCATGGGCGACAAATTGGAAACGGAGAACGGCCCGCCAAGCACGAACGGAGCCTTGGGCACCAGACGCATCTTCGCAGGCAGGGGGCCGTGGAGCAGTTGCCATTCCCTTGCAACCGGATGGCCAGTCAGAAACGCGAAGTCACCAAGCACGGCAGCCGCCCATTCCTCAAGCGATTCGCCAAGCAAGGTCAACTCTCCGGTCTCAGGATCAAACTGCCAAACCCTGCCATCCTTCAAGCAGAACTGACCACCGAAAGCGTCCTCCGCGAAGAACAGGCATCCGGCGGCCAGTTCGCCGTACTCGCTCCGCCAGCCGGAATCGCTGTTCCAATCATCAAGTCCGACGCTTGAAGGAGAGTTGTTGGATGGGAAGAAGTGCAGGGCAGATTCGAATGCATGGAAGCCGTTCTTCTCGCCAAGAATGCCCGCCAACTCCATGGGTACGCCGCCAAGCTGCATGCAAGCTTCCAGGTCGATCCCCGTGCCGCCAGGCGAAAAGGCTGGCGAGCTGAGTTCCAGTAGCTTCGTCGTGGCTGGTCCAACACTCATTCTTCATCCCCCTTAACAACGATGGCGGTTTCGAGCTGACTGAGGCTACCCGAGTCATGCTCCAGTCCAGCGGACCAGTGCCCATTCAGCGATGCACCGCACGGCAAGTTCCCTACGGTGCCGTCTGCTACACCACCGGCCTCCGAAGCGGTTCAAGATAGTCGAACCCAGATGCCTCGAACAACGACTCCAACGCATCCAGGCCATTCTCCTTCTTGAAATCAACCTCTGATCTGGTGATTGGAAGAAGCCAGTAGCAGCTGATTCTGGCACCGTTGCCAAGATCTGCGATCTCAGTGGTGGGCCCGTCGAGATAGGGGAGAGACAAGAGGCCATGCTCACACGGCGATTCACCGATCCACGGCTTGCCAAAGTCGACCGTGTCGCCTAGTCGCATGCCTCCGATTTCCCGGTGATAGCTGGCAACTGCCGCCAACAACTCTGGGACTTCAGCACTGGCACTCAAACTCAACATATGAAGCTCGATTGGGTTACGCATCCCTTCGGACATGCCTACCGTTGCGTAGGTCCACATGTCACGACCGGAACCCGGCGGCAGGCTGAGGATTTCGAATAGCGGTGAAAGCCTGGAGCGTGGGCTGGTCGGGAACTCAGTGTCCCGCATCGTTCCCTTCCATGCTTCTGCGTAGTGGTGACGAAGCACTTCGACGTATCTGGATGCTGGCAACATCAAGACTCTCCCTCGGTGGCTGGAAGCGCCGTCAACCCGAGCATCGGAAGGGAGATCATCGAAGGCATCAAGATGGCATGGAGGCGGCTACGAGCCCTATAGGTCGCTGACAGATTGACACACATCGCGGTCGTTTGGCGTATCACGGGAGAATGATCAGAATGTGCCGTGTGTTCGGTGTTTCCACGCGTCGCCAAATCCCGGTACGCTACTTGAAAGCGCTTGTAGCACAGCGCTCCTGCTCAATCCTGCTTCGAACGCGAGTCCGACGAGGAACTCGCCCATGTAGGAGCTGAGGCCGTCTGGGGCCGTCAGCGCACTCCAGACAATGCGATCCACCGTGTCCAGCCGACCTTGGCTGTCCAGCTTGGAGGAGTAGGTTTTGAGCCAACTGTCACGGGCTTCGGAACGCTGAAACGTCCAGAACTCGCGAGCGGCTTTAACAGCCGACCTCTGATCGTGGTCAAGGCGGGGGCTGAGGAGGTCGCAGAAGGCAAGTGCGAGCATCGCTCTCTCACAAACATCGTTCTCGAGACAGGCGGCTTCGAGGACTTGGCCCAGCACCGCTTGCAGATCGGCTTGCGACTCCAGATCGTTCGTCATGGGCCGCCTCTAGAGAGTATGAGCTGAAAAGAACACGATTGTGTTGTGGTGGGTATCAAACAGAAGTCTGCGCCCGTCCTCCTGAAAGGCCATGTACTCGAAGTAGTGCAGGCTCTGGATGAGCTCAACAAGGATGAGCTTGTCGGCGAGCCGCAACACCGGCCATGGTCCTTGCTCATCATCCGTTATGGCAACGAACAATGAATTCCCGTCCATCTCCCCTATCTTCTGGGAGAGGATATTCTCCCATGCAGCTACGTCATCTCCATAGTGGATGGTCTCTGCGCTTCGAAGCGCCGTCCACCAATGAACTGACTCACTATTCTCTGTGTGAAACTTTCCTGCAGCCGCAAGGATTTCCTCGGCTGCCTGTGAGTCGATCAGCGACACCAGGGGGCTTAACGCAGCCATCTGTTTGGCGATACGCAACAAGTCGGAGTCTTCAGATGCACGCTTCGACGTCTGGTAGCTGGCAAGGAGGCCGTCTGCCAAGTCAACTATCATTCTGTCGTGTATGGTGTCACTGGAAAAGTCGGCCAGTACTCTGAACTCTGAATCATTCTTGATTGATCCACGCCTCAATACTGCACAGACCTTCCTCATATTCCTGTCGACAAACAAGTTGAAATCGAAGCCATGCCGTTCGATCAGCACTTTACTGGCATCCACCCGCTCCTAGTCAGGGAGGTGGCTGAGTCCCTCTGCCAGGCTGTCGGCAATTGAGTACAGAGCGGGCGATCCAGCGAGCTTTACGACTGCGGTCCGTTGCATGCCAACAATCTTATCTGGCACACCGGTACTGGCCAGGATCGAAATGGCATCTTGGCACCACGACGCTAAGACTTTGTAGTCGATACTGGAACTCATCCCGCCATGATCCCGAGTTGATGCCCCTGCAAGGTGCAAGGGAGCCGAAGGCTGCGTTCGAGGCCTCATGATATACGGGCCCGGCGCATTGAATGCTGATGCGGGCGCGAAGGGGGGCATAAGGAGGGGCGAGGCGTCACTGCTTTTGCACAAAGCCGCCTGTCATGCGCGGTGGCGAGGCACCGAGCTCAGCATCGAACTTGGCCCTGATGAGGCGAAGTGACTCCTCAGGATCCACGCCATATCCATCCTCCAGAGCGGCAGCAATGTGACGTGCAACGTCTGCCAAGATGGTGCCCCAGGCGTTTTCTTCCAATGATGTCTTCCCTTCCTTGTACATCCCAACTTTCAAGGAACAGTGAAGCCCTTTTGCGGCGATCCAGACTCTCAGCATCTCGACTGAATGCTCATCCGCCAGAGCGGCCTCCGGAATAGGGCGTTCGTTCATTTGTTTGGAGTCTCATTCTCTGGGGGGACGAGCGTTGCGATCTTGCGACGTTGCGACGTGCGAAACCATCTAGTTGGGTCAAACACCAATTTTCAAGTGCCGGGCGCCTAACTGCCCAACGGCTTCCACCACCGCTTCGATGCTGGGCTGTTGCTCGGGAGACATCGGCATGACGATCTCCTCTCGGCAGACAAGGTCATCTCCATCAAGCTGCGCATAGCTGATTCGCAGGCTCCCCCAGGTCACGATGTCCGGCCGCACCGTCACCACGCCGCTGCGGCTGATCCAGTCCTTGGTCTTCGACAGGTGCAGCGTGCGTAGCGCGTCGGTGTAATCGGCGTACAGCAGATTTACCGGAATGGCCGGGTGGCTGCCGCTGGCCAGGTGTTCGAACAATGCTTTGTTATATGCGCAGAACCACGCAGGGCGCTGCCATGCATCAGGGTGGTTCATCTCCTGGCGCGCGCGGTCCCATGAAGCGGCCTGCGCGGCACCCACCGGCTTCGCCTGTGTCCTGGGCGGCTTGCTCGTGCGGCCGCTGGTGGCCAGTGCTGCCACCTGCGCCTCCAACTCCGTACCTTTGAACCGGCGCACATCCGCCTTCAGAAGTTTGCCGTGTCCCGAAAGGGCTTCTGCCACCACCGCAGCCACGTCAACATTGCCGGCGTTCAACGCCAGCGTAAGCGGCGTGCGGCCGCGCTCGTTGGCAGCGGCGGGATCCAGGCCCCATTCGATCAACAGCCGGGCAACGGCCACCGGGTCGCCCATCCGGTGCCATGTGGTGGAGATGCCACCGCGGCTGGCTTTCAGTCCGTCCACATCGCCCGCCGCATACATCAGCGCGTTGGAACCGGCGGGATTGACAACGTGTACGTTGGCGCCGCGCTCGGCGAGGAACCGCAGCAGCGGCACACTACCCAGGTACGCGCCGATCAACAGCGGTGTGTACATCTGCCGGTGGTCCATGGCTTCAATGCTGGCGCCGGCCTGCAGCAGCGCGTCGATGGCCTCGAAGATGTAGCCCATCTCCGCCGGGTCTGCATCCGCATCAAACGCCGAGTTCCACACTTCGCCGCGCATGTCGCGCAGGCCAAGCACGGTGCAGATCGGCGAATCTTTGGTCAGGCGCGGGTTCGCGCCGGCCGCGAGCAGCCGGCGCAGTTTCTCTACCGCCCAGGGGGCCGGGCTGAAGATGAAGTCCCGGCAGGTGGTCGAGAGGGGTGTGGCGCCACGTCCGGCTGCCTTGTTGGGATCCGCACCCTTGGCCAGCAGCAGGGAGATCAGCGTCAGGTGCGCCTCGATGCGCCCGACAATCGTGGCCTCGTCCGGACCGTCATGGTGAAGCAGGCTGCTGTTGCACACCCAATACAGGGCGCGCTCGTTATGGCCCAACCGGATGCGGTCGGGATGCACGCCGGCGCGAACGCGTCGTTCGATCTCCGCGAACGCGTCCTCGCAGGTGAGGGGGGTGTCCAATACAACAGGGGAAGACGAGGTGGCCACAGGCAGTTCACGATCCTTGATCTACTGCATTCAATGCTAACAACCGCAACGCGCGATGCACTGGACAAGTTGTCAACTTGCCTGGACGGCTATGCCAGTGTGGCGCGATAGATTCCGAACACGGTCAGCACAATCAGAGCCCAGGTGATCAGGCCGGCAGCAGCACAGGCATTCTCCGAACGCTCCTTATTCGGCGCCAGCACGCTCAGGACCATATAGCCGGTGCCCAATATGACGGTATGGAACAGCAGGTCAACGAACATCCAGGCAATGAACCTGCCAATGCCGCCGAGCAGGCTTCCTGCAATTTCTTCAACAGGCATCGTGATTTTCCCTTGTCACGCTTCAGAGCTGACCTGCCGGAGTAATTCCCCGTCCGCCGGTAGGTCGCAAGCGCAGGATGTTCGCATACCGCAAGGGCAGGCCGCCCCACGAGAGGCACCCGCCAAGCCTTCATGACCAAAAACCCACTCCTTATGCCCCTGGGGCATCAGCCCCGCACACCCCATCGGGTAAGCTAATCGCCTCGGTTCGACAGGAAATTCGCAGGTGGCTGACTCCCCCCAGGCTTCCCCGGCGCAGGCGCGCCCGCTGGCAGGCCAGAAGCTGTTGTTGTGCGTGGGTGGCGGCATCGCGGCCTACAAGTCGCTGGAACTGGTGCGCCGCCTGCGCGACGCCGGGGCCCAGGTGCAGGTCGCCATGACCGCCGGGGCCCAGCAGTTCGTTACCCCGCTGAGCTTCCAGGCCCTGTCCGGCCAGCCCACCCGCACCACCCTGTGGGACAGCGCGGCCGAACAGGCCATGGGCCATATCGAGCTGGCCCGCTGGGCCGACCGAATCATCGTCGCCCCGGCCACGGCCGATCTGCTGGCCCGGCTGGCCAACGGCCATGCCGATGACCTGGTCACCACCCTGTGCCTGGCCACCACCGCGCCGCTCACCGTGTGCCCGGCGATGAACCACCGCATGTGGCTCCACCCGGCCACCCAGGCCAACATCAGCCTGCTGCGCGAACGCGGTGCGCAGGTGGTCGGCCCGGAAGACGGCCCGCTGGCCGAAGGCGAATCCGGTCCCGGCCGGCTGACCGAACCACATGCCATCGTGGCCGCGCTGGCCGCCCTGCAGGGCCCCGCCGATGCGCCCGAATCCCCCCAGGAGCTGAAAGGCCTGCGCGTGGTGATCAGTGCCGGCCCCACCTATGAAGACCTGGACCCGGTGCGCTACGTGGGCAACCGCAGCAGCGGCAAGATGGGCTACGCGCTGGCCGCCGCCGCCGTGCGCCAGGGCGCGCAGGTGGTGCTGGTCAGCGGCCCGGTGCACCTGGCCACCCCGGCCGGGGTGCAGCGGGTGGACGTGCGCTCGGCCGCGCAGATGCGCAGCGCCGTGCTGGATGCGCTGCCGGCCGACATCTATATAGGCGCCGCCGCCGTCTCCGATTACACCCCCCGCCAGGTGGCCCCGCAGAAGCTGAAGAAGACCGCCGGCACCCAGACCCTCACGCTGGAGCTGGTGCGCACGCAGGACATCCTGGCCGAGGTGGCCCAGCAGACCAACGCGCTTAAGCTGGTGGTCGGCTTTGCCGCCGAAACCCACGATGTGGAGAAGTACGCGCGCGGCAAGCTGGTCGACAAGCGGCTGGATCTGGTGATCGCCAATCAGGTGGGCATCACAAACGGCGGCTTCGAAAGCGACGAAAATGCAGCCACCGCCTATTGGCAGGGCGGGGAGCAGGTGTTCCCCGGTACCACCAAGGCGCTGCTGGCCGAACAACTGTTGTCCCTGATTGCCCAGAGGTTGCACGCATGACCCAAGCCCCCTCCCTGCACGCGCTGCAGGTGAAGCTGCTCGATCCCCGCTTCGGTGATACCTGGCCGCTGCCGGCCTACGCCACTGAAGCCAGCGCCGGCATGGACCTGCGCGCCGCGCTGGAAACCGAGCTCACCCTGCAGCCGGGGGATACGGCGCTGATTCCCAGCGGCATCGCCATCCACATTGAAGATCCGAACCTGTGCGCGGTAGTGCTGCCGCGCTCCGGGCTGGGCCATCGCCACGGCATCGTGCTGGGCAACGGCACCGGCCTGATCGACGCCGATTACCAGGGCCCGCTGCTGATCAGTGCCTGGAACCGCGGCCGCGACGCCTTCACGCTGCAACCCGGTGACCGTATTGCACAGTTGGTTGTGCTGCCGATTGCACGCGTCGGCCTGCAGGTAGTGGATACTTTCACCGACAGCGCCAGGGGAACGGGTGGATTCGGCCATACCGGGGTGCGCTGACAGGGGGAACATCAATGAGCAAGGCAACGGCGGAAGGACAGCCGCGATTGACAAGCAAGCGTAACGGGCTGTTGCTGGTGGGGTTGCTGACCCTGCTGGCGCTGTGGTTTGCCTGGAGCGGAGTGCGGCAATGGCGGCAGGCCTCGGTAGGGCAGGCGCTGGAACAGTCCCGCGACCAGATCGTGCAGGGCGTGGACGCCGCACTCAAAGGGCAGAGCAGCCAGCTGGGCACCCTGGTGAAAAGCGAACGGGTCAGTACCGCGCTGGCCGCCGGCGATGCCGATGCCACCGCACTGGCCGTGCGTGAAGGCTGGCCGGGCACCGAAGAGGTGCAGGTGCTCACCGCCGACCTGGACCAGGCCTATGCCGATCCCAAGGCCTTCGGGTACGCCCGCCTGGGCCTGCTGGAAGCCGCCATTGCTGGCGATACCGTGGTGGCGCGCGTGGTGCGCGACGCCGGTGGCCAGCGCCTGGGCCTTGCGGTTCCAGTGCAGCTGGGCACCACGGGGCCGGCCGTGATCTACGTACGCCAGCCGTTGCTGCGCCTGACCGGCACCTTTGACCAGGTGCGCGTGCCGTCCGCAGGCTACCTGGCGCTGCGCCAAGGCACCCACAACATCATTGAGCAGGGCGACACCGCCCTGTCGCAGGGCGCCGAAGGCCTGGCCCGTCCGATCGGCAAGACCGGCCTGCGCCTGGCGGCCGCCGTGCCTGACATCGAACCGGGTCCGCTGGGCCTGGGCGCGATTCCGTCCCTCATCGTCGCGCTGCTGCTGCTGGCCATCGCCGGCATGCTGCAGTTCGGCAAGGGCCGCGTGCCCCTGCCGCGCCGCCGTGCCGCCGCCAGCGAGGCCGACCACGGCCCGACCCTGCGCGAAAGCCTGGTACAGGAGCCGCTGCTGGAGCCGGCCCCGGCCGCCGGTTCGGGCGTGGCACCGCCGCCGCTGCCCACCGGCCCGGGCCATGAGGTGCCGGAAGGCATCTTCCGCGCCTATGACATCCGCGGCGTGATCGGTCGCGAGCTCACCCCGCAGGTGGCGGTGCTGATCGGCCAGGCCATCGGCTCGGTGCTGCAGGTGCAGGGGCTGCGCGACATCGTTGTGGGCCGTGATGGCCGCCTGTCCGGCCCGGAACTGAGCGCCAGCCTGATCGAAGGCCTGCGCCGCGCCGGCTGCGATGTCACCGACATCGGCCTGGCGCCCACCCCGGTGGTGTACTTCGCCAGCTACCACCTGCGCGCCGGCAGCTGCGTTGCCGTCACCGGCAGCCACAACCCGCCTGACTACAACGGCTTCAAGATCGTGGTCGGCGGCGAGACCCTCTCCGGCGATGCCATCACCGAGCTGTACCAGCGCATCCGCGATGGCCAGCTGCACGTGGCCGCCGAACCGGGCAGCCTGCAGCAGCGCGACGTCAACGCCGATTACATCCAGCGCATTGCCGATGACGTGCAGTTGGATCGCCCGATCAAGGTGGTGGCCGATGCCGGCAACGGCGTTGCCGGCGAACTGGCCCAGCCACTGCTGGAAGCCATTGGTGCCGAAGTCATTCCGCTGTACTGCGATGTGGATGGCACCTTCCCCAACCACCACCCCGACCCGAGCGACCCGGACAACCTGGAAGACCTCATCCAGACCGTGAAGCGCTTCGATGCGGATATCGGCCTGGCCTTTGATGGCGATGGCGACCGCCTGGGCGTGGTCACCCGCGAAGGCAGGATCATCTACGCTGACCGCCTGCTGATGCTGTTCGCGGCCGATGTACTGCAGCGCAATCCCGGCGCGCTGGTGATCTACGACGTGAAGTGCAGCGGCAAGCTGTCCGATTACGTGCTGCGCAACGGCGGCAGCCCGATGATGTGGAAGACCGGGCATTCGCTGATCAAGGCCAAGATGCGCGAAACCGATGCCGAGCTGGCCGGTGAGATGAGCGGTCACTTCTTCTTCAAGGAGCGCTGGTTCGGCTTCGACGATGGGTTGTACGCCGCCTCGCGCCTGCTGGAAATCCTGGCGCAGCGCGAAGAAACCCCGTCCGAAGTGCTCGACGAGCTGCCCGACAGCGTGTCCACCCCGGAGCTGAAGGTGCCGGTGGAATCGGGTACTCCGCACGCGCTGGTGTCGATGTTCGTGTCGGCCGCGCAGGTGGAGGATTCGCCGTTCGCCGGCGCGCGCCTGTCCACCATCGATGGCCTGCGGGCGGACTTCCCGGACGGCTGGGGCCTGCTGCGCGCCTCCAACACCACCCCGGTGCTGGTGCTGCGTTTCGAAGGCAACGACGAGGCCGCGCTGGAGCGCATCAAGACCCTGTTCCGCGAGCAGCTGCAGCCGCTGCTGCCGGGCGTGGAACTGGGCTTCTAGAAAAGCGTACCGACCAACGGCGGACACCGGTAGCGCCGGCCGTTGGCCGGCCCAAGCGGTATCGCACCGTGCGAGGGCCGGCCAACGGCCGGCGCTACCGGGTGAAGGCCAATCGTTGGTCGACCTTCACCCCTTGAACCGAAGCCCCACCCCGGGCTCGGTGAACAGGTAGCGCGAGTCCAGCGCCGAATCACCCAGCTTGTGGCGCAGCTTGCCCACCAGGATGCGCAGATAGTGCGTGTCGTGCTGGTGGGTCGGCCCCCAAATCTCGGCCAGGATCTGCGGCTGGGTCACTACCCGGCCGGCGTTGCGCAGCAGCAGCGAAAGCAACGCGTACTCCTTGCGGGTCAACGCCACGGGCGCGCCGTCCAGGTGCACTTCGCGGCGCACCAGGTCGATATGCAGGTGGCCGTCATCGAAATGCGGCAACACTCCATCGGCCGATACCGTGCGCGTGCGCAGCAGCGCACGCACCCGCGCCATCAGCTCCTGGGTGCCGAACGGCTTGGTCACGTAGTCGTTGGCGCCGTTGTCCAGTGCCAGCACCTTCTCGGTTTCGCTGGCGCGCACCGTCAGCATGATCACCGGCACCTGGCTCCACTGGCGCAGCTCGGCCAGCACCTGGTGGCCTTCCATGTCCGGCAGGCCGATGTCCAGGATGACCAGGTCGGCGCCTTCGCCCACCAGCTGCTCCAGCCCCGCCTGCCCGGTCGCGGCCTGCAGCACCCGGTAACCCTGCGCGCGCAGGCTGATGTCGAGGAAGCGGCGGATCTGCGCTTCATCGTCGATCACCAGCACGCGCGCCGGTGGCACGCCATGGGAAGGGTCAGGAATCGTCGGGGTCATCGGCAGGGTGGGGTTGCAGCAGGGGGAGCGTGATGCGGATCAGGGTACCGCGTCCGTCGCGGCCCGGCAGCGCCTGCACGCTGCCGCCGTGCGCGCCGACCATGCCCTGGGTGATGGTCAGGCCGAGCCCGGTGCCATGCCGGCCGCGGTCGCCGCGCTCCACGCTGTAGAACATGTCGAAGATGCGCGCGCGTTCGTCATCGGGAATGCCGGGGCCGGCGTCGAGCACATCGATGCGCAGCTCGCCGTCCACCAGCCGCGCCTGTACTTCCACCGCCGCGCCGGGCGGGGAGAACTTCGCTGCGTTCTCCATCACGTTGAACACCGCCTGTTCCACCAGTGCAGGGTGCACCCAGATCGGCCCCAGCGTGCTGGGAATATCCAGCTGCAACCGCACGTCCGGCTGGTAGCGCTGCAGGCGGCGCGCGGCCGAGCCCACCAGCTCGTCCACGCCGATCCAGTCGCGGTTGATCTTCAGCCCTTCGTGGCCCAGCCGGGTCATGTCCAGCAGGTTCTGGATGTAGCGGTCCAGCCGCTCGCCTTCGACCAGGATGGTATCCAGCAGTGCGCGGCGGTCGCTGGCATCCATCGCCTCGGCATAATTGGACAGGCTGTCGGCCGAGCCGATCATTGCCGCCAGCGGCGAGCGCAGGTCGTGCGAGACCGACGACAGCAGTGCCGACCGCAGCCGCTCGGTCTCGTTGCTCACGTGCGCCTTTTCCAGGTCGGCCACCAGCCGCGTGCGCAGCGCGGCCTGGGCGATGTCATCCACCATCGCCTCGGCCAGCTGGCGCTGCTCCGGGGTCAGGCGCGGGGCGTTGCGCGGGAAGCGCATGCCGGCCACGCCGATGGCGCGCTCGTCGCCATCCAGCAGGGGCAGGAACCACCACTCCGCGCCGGCCAGCGTGTCGGTGAAGCGGCCGCTGGGCTGGCCGTGGCGGTGCGCCCAGTCGGCCGCGGCCAGATCGGTGTCGCCCGGCGCAGCACTGCCGCTGGTGCTGGTATCGGCGCCGATGCGCAGCCAGGCCGGTGCATCCAGTGCCTGTTCCAGCGCTTCGCGCCCGGCCTGCGCCACTGCTTCGTTGTTGGGGGCACGGGTCAGCTGGCCCCCCAGCACCTGGCGCGCGTTAGCATGCCGGTTGGCCGCGCGCAGTGCCACCACCTGCATGCGCAGGCGCGAGGCCAACCGCCCGGCCACCAGCGCCGCCACCAGGAACAGGAACACGGTGATCACGCCCTGGCGCGCGCTGATCGCGAAGGTGAAGCGCGGGGCGATGAAGAAGAAGTTGTAGGCGAGGAAGCACAGTGCCGCGGCCATCACCGCCGCACTGGTGCGGCTGCGCGCGGCCACCACCACCACCGCCACAATGAACACCATCGACAGGTCGTACAGCCCCACCCAGCGTTCGGCCACCAGCGCCACCAGGCAGGCCAGCGCGGTGGCCACCAGCGCCAGCACGGTGTCGCGGCCGGTGCTCAGCGTGGGCATCGACAACCCATGGCGGCGCGCACGCGCACGCGCCTGCGGGGTGCCGATGATGGTGATTTCAAAGTGCGCGCCGCGCTGGATCAACTGCTGGGTCAGCGTGCGGTTGAGCATGCGTGCGAACGGCCGTTCGCGGGTGCGGCCCAGCACCAGCGTGGACACGCTGTTGTGCGCGGCGTGGTCGAGCAGCGCATCGGCAATGCTGGGCCCATGCAGCAGCTCGGCCTCGCCGCCCAGCCGCCGCGCCAGTGCGAACGCCGCATCGATCTCGCGGCGGGTGCTGTCGTCTTCGCGGCGACGCTGCACGGTCACTACGGTCCAGGGCGCATCGCGGCGCTCGGCAATGCGCCGGCCCACGCGCACCAGGTACTCGCTCTGGCCGCCGCCATCGATCGCCACCAGCACCCGCCGGCGCAGCGGCAGGTTGCCTTCCCCGCGCGCGGCGCGGGTTTCACGCAGGCTGTTGTCGACCCGGTCGGCCGCCTCCTGCATCGCCAGCTCGCGCAGCGCGGTCAGGTTGGCGGGCGAGAAGAACGCCTGCAGCGCCTGCGCGGCTTGTTCGGGCACGTACACCTTGCCCTGCTGCAGGCGCTCGATCAGTTCGCGCGGCGGCAGGTCCACCAGCACGATATCGTGCAGGCGGTCCAGCACCGCATCGGGCACGGTCTCGCTGACCCGCACCCCGGTGATGCGCATCACCACATCGTTGAGGCTTTCCAGGTGCTGGATGTTGAGCGTGGTCCAGACGTCGATGCCGGCGTCCAGCAGCTCCATCACATCCTGCCAGCGCCGCTCGTGGCGGCTGCCCGGCACGTTGCGGTGGGCCAGCTCGTCCACCAGCACCAGCGCCGGGCGGCGGGCCAGCACCGCATCCAGGTCCATTTCCTGCAGCGCATGCTGCTGGTACTCGCGCTGCAGCAGCGGCACCTGCGGCAGGCCCTCCAGCAGCGCCGAGGTCTCGGCGCGGCCGTGGGTTTCCACCAGCCCCACCACCACGTCCACGCCGCGGCGCAGCTGCTCGTGCGCACGGCCGAGCATGCTGTAGGTCTTGCCCACGCCGGGGGCGGCGCCCAGGAATACGGTGAGCTTGCCGCCGGCCTCGCGCTGCAGGCTCTCCACCAGTGCGTCGGCCTGTCGGGTGCGGGAGTCGGTCATGGGTAGGGATTGTGCACCGGTCGGCCTTCATCCAGCGCCATGTTCAAGGTCATCACGTTCACCCTGGGCTGCCCGAACACGCCCCATTGCGGGCCCTGCGTATGCGCCTTCACCAGCGCCTGCACCTGTTCCACGCTGAGGCCGCGGTTGCCCGCCACGCGCTTGACCTGCACCGCAGCCGCAGCCGGCGACAGCTCGGGGTCCATGCCCGCGCCGGACTGGGTCACAAGATCACCGGGCACCTCATCCACGGCAATGCCTTCGCGCGCTGCCACGGCCCGGGTCGCCTCGGCGACGCGTTCCTGCAGGGCAGGGTTGCTGCGCGCCAGGTTGCTGCCGGCGGCGGCCATCGGGTCGTAGTTGGCCGCCGACGGGCGCGTCTGGAAGTAGCCGTCGCCCACGAACGGCTGGGCCACCAGGCGCGAGCCGCGCACCTGGTGATTGTCCAGCAGCAGGCTGCCTTCGGCCTGCACGGGGAACAACGCGGCACTGATGCCGGTGGTGGCCACGGCATACGCCAGGCCGAGCAGCAGCAGGCTGGCCACGCCCAGGCCGATGGCCGGGCGCAGCGCACCCGTGTGCTGCAATGACACCGGAGTGGCGGCGCGCGCACGCGCCGGGCGGGAAAGCGAAGCAGCAGCGGAGCGGTTCATGCGCCAAATACCGAGAAGAGGAGGAGGTCGATCAGCTTGATGGCCGCGAACGGCAGCAGCACGCCGCCCAGCCCGTACACCAGCATGTTCCGGCGCAGCAGCGCGGTGGCCGTGGCCGGGCGGAAGCGCACGCCACGCAGGGCGAGCGGAATCAGGGCCGGAATCACCAGCGCGTTGAAGATCAGCGCCGCCAGCACCGCGTTGCGCGGGCTGGACAGGTGCATCACGTTCAACGTGGCCATGGCCGGCAGGGTGGCGGCGAACAGCGCCGGCAGGATCGCGAAGTACTTGGAGACGTCGTTGGCCAGCGAGAACGTGGTCAGCGCACCGCGCGTGATCAACTGCTGCTTGCCCACTTCCACCACCGCCAGCAGCTTGGTCGGGTCCGAATCCAGGTCCACCATGTTGCCGGCTTCCTTGGCCGCCTGCGTGCCCGAGTTCATCGCCAGGCCGATGTCGGCCTGGGCCAGTGCGGGTGCGTCGTTGGTGCCGTCGCCCACCATCGCCACCAGCCGGCCACCGGCCTGTTCGGCGCGGATGCGGGCCAGCTTGTCTTCCGGGCGCGCTTCGGCGATGTAATCGTCCACGCCGGCTTCGGCCGCAATCGCCGCGGCGGTAAGCGGGTTGTCGCCGGTGATCATCACCGTGCGGATACCCATCGCGCGCAGCTGCGCGAACTTCTCGCGCATGCCGTGCTTGACCACGTCACTCAGCTCGATCACGCCCAGCACGTGGCGACCTTCGCACACCACCAGCGGGGTAGCGCCGTTGCGTGCCACCTGCTCCACCCGCCCGGCCAGCTCGGCCGGAACCGTGCCGCCCAGCTCGCGGACATATGCAGTGATCGCATCGGCCGCGCCCTTGCGGATGCGCCGGCCGCCGTCCAGGTCCACGCCGGACATGCGGGTCTGCGCGCTGAAAGCGAGGTAGTCCGCGCGGTCGGGCTCAGCGGTGGTGCAGCCCTGCTCGCGTGCCAGCCGCACCACCGACTTGCCTTCCGGGGTCGGGTCGGCCAGCGACGACAGCAGCGCCGCTTCTCGAAGCTGTGTCGCTTCAATGCCGGCCAGCGCATGGAAGTGGGTCGCCTGGCGGTCGCCGTGGGTGATGGTGCCGGTCTTGTCCAGCAGCAGCACGTCGACGTCGCCGGCCACTTCCACTGCCTTGCCCGATTTGGCCAGGATGTTGGCCGCCAGCGCACGGTTCATGCCGGCGATGCCGATGGCCGGCAGCAGCCCGCCGATGGTGGTCGGAATCAGGCATACCAGCAGCGCGATCAGCAGCAGCGGGTCGACCTTGACCCCGACGAAGGCGCCGATGGCGGGCAGGGTTGCCACCACCACCAGGAAGGTCAGCGTCATCGCGGCCAGCAGCAGGGTCAGCGCCACTTCGTTCGGCGTCTTCTGCCGGTTGGCGCCTTCCACCAGCGCGATCATCCGGTCCAGGAAGCTGTGGCCCGGCTCGGCGGTGATCTTCACGATGATCTGGTCCGACAGCACCTTGGTGCCACCGATCACGCCGCTGCGGTCGGTACCCGCCTCGCGCAGCACCGGTGCCGATTCACCGGTCACCGCCGCTTCGTTGATGGTCGCAAGGCCCTGCACGATCTCGCCATCGGCCGGCACCAGCTCGCCGGCACTGACGATCACATGGTCGCCCGGGCGCAGCTCGGCGGCCGGCACCTGGGTTTCGCTGGCCCCGGCATGGGCGGCGGCCAGCCGGCGCGCGCTCAGGTCCTGGCGGGCACGCCGCAGCGAGGCGGCCTGGCCGCGGCCGCGCGCCTCGGCCACCGCTTCGGCGAAGTTGCCGAACAGCACGGTCAACAGCAGGATCGCGGTCACCACCAGGCCGAAGCCGAGCGGCGCGTTGCCGGTCAGCGTGACCAGCAGGCTCACCAGCGTGCCCACCATCACCACCGCCATCACCGGGCTGTGCACCAGGTGGCGCGGCGACAGTTTGATCACCGCATCGCGCAAAGCCCGGCGCAGGCCGGCTGCGTCGAGCAGGCGCGGGCGGCGGGAAGGAGCTGCATTCAAGGGATAGGTACTCATGGTTTCACGTCTCAGCGCAGCGTCAGCGACAGGTGGTCGGCAACCGGGCCCAGCACCAGCGCCGGCATGAACTGCAATACGGTCAGGATGACGATCAGCGCGATCAGGGTCAGCGCGAAGGTCGGGGTTTCAATCTGCAGCGTGCCGGCCGATTCCGGCGCACGCCGCTTGGCGGCCAGCTGGGCACAGACGATCAACGGAATCACCAGCACCGGGTAGCGGCCCAGCAGCAGCACCAGGGTGCAGCTCAGGTTCCACCACGGGGTGGCATCGCCCAGCCCTTCAAAGCCCGAGCCGTTGTTGGCGAATGCCGATACGTACTCGTAGAACACCTGGCTCACCCCATGGAACGCGGGGTTGGAGGTGCCGGTGATCGACGGAATGGCCAGGGTGATCGCGGTGAACGCCAGGATGGTGATCGGCTGCAGCAGCACCAGCAGCGCCAGCAGCTTCACCTGCGGGGTTTCCAGCTTGCGGCCCAGCAGCTCGGGCGTGCGCCCGGTCATCAGCCCGGCCAGGAACACGCCCAGCAGCAGGTACACGATGAACTGCTGCAGGCCGCAGCCGATGCCGCCCCAGATCGCGTTGATCAACATGTTGACCATCGGCACCGCGCCGGCCAGCGGGCTCAGCGAGTCATGCATGCCGTTGACCGAGCCATTGGAAACCTGGGTGGTGATCGCCGCCCACAGCCCCGTGCCGTCCGCGCCGAAGCGCACTTCCTTGCCTTCCATCAGCAGCGGGCTGGCAGCGGTGGCCGAATGGCCCTCCAGCCACACCGTGGCGGCGATCGACACGCTCGACATCGCCAGCATGCAGCCGAACACCAGCGCCGCCAGGCGCTTGCGACCGGTGAACGCACCCAGCATGAACACCACGGCGATCGGGATCAGCAGGATGCCGATCAGCTCCAGCGCGTTGGACAGCGGGGTCGGGTTCTCCAGCGGCATGCTGCTGTTGGGGCCGTACCAGCCACCGCCATTGGTGCCCAGCTGCTTGGCCGCCACCATCGCCGCGACCGGGCCCAGCGGCAGTTTCTGGGTTTCCATGCCCGCGGCTGCATCGATCGGCGTGGCGGTCGGGCCACCGGCCAACGTCGAGGGCACGCCCTGGCTGGTCAGCAGCACCGCCCACAGCAGGCACAGCGGCAGCATGAAGCGCACGCACGAACGCACCACGTCGGCGTAGTAGTTGCCCACGTCGATCTGGCGGTCTGCCGGCAGGGTGTCCGCACTCGCATCGGCCGCCGGTGCGGCGCCGAACAGCGCACGCAGCGTGGCCACCACCAGTGCCAGCCCCATCATCGGGGTGACCACCTGCAGGCCGGTGATCGCGGTCATCTGCGAGAAGTAGGACAGCTGCGCCTGGCCGGAGTAATGCTGCTGGTTGGTGTTGGTCAGGAACGACACCATCGTGTGCAGCGCCGTATCCCAGCGCATGTTGGGAATCTGGTCGGGGTTGAACGGCAGCCAGGCCTGGGTCATGAAGACCGCCTGCACCAGCACGGCAATGACCAGGTTGCTGAGCAGGAACGCGCCCACATAGCCACGCCAGGACATCCCGCGCGCCGGGTTCACGCCCAGCACGCGGTACAGCGGCTTTTCAATCCAGCCGAACAGCGCGTCGCCGCGCATCGGCCCACCGCGCATCACCCGGGCCAGATACAGCCCAAGCGGAAAGGCCAGCACGATGCTGGCCAGCACAATCAACAGAATCTCGGTCATGGTCGGCTCCGGTCAGAACTTTTCGGGCGCAAGCACGACGTACAGCAGGTAGGCGGCGGCAACGAGCACCAGCACGCCGCTCACGAAGGAAAGCCAGGCAGGCACGGGGCGTTCTCAGTAGTAGGGAAGGGAGGCCGCCATCGTGTTCCCCAACGGCGTAAACGCTCCACGCCTGCCCCGTGCCCAACCCGTAAAAAGTGCATAAAAAAAGGCGGATGCCCGCGCATCCGCCCTTTCGCTGCTATCAACTCACCCGCGCGGGTCGGTAGAAACACCCTTCAACAACCGGTACCGCTGCAGGGTTTCCTCGATCTCCACATCCAGCGCCTTGCGCTGCTCCACGTAGGAGTCCTGCATGCGCTTCTGCGCCACCAGTTCGGCGTGGCGCAGGCGGATGTCCTCGGCCTGCTTGGGCGCCACCGGCTGGCCGGCCAGTTCGCGGTCGCCCGCGCTGCCGAGCAGGGTCACCAGCGCGCTGCGCAGGCTGGCCACGTTGTAATTGGCCGTCTGCACGTTGTTGTCGAGGATCCCGGTGCGCTCCACGAACACCCGGCGCAGGTCGGCCTCGTCCTGATAAGTGGACAGCATGGCCTGCTCGGTGCGCTGGCGGGTATCTTCAGCGGCCTGGTCGAGCTGGCGCTGCGCGGCGGCCACGGCGGCATCGGCGCGCTCCTGCTCGGTCAGGGTGCGGTCCACCCCGCCCTTGCGCAGGCCGCTGTTGACGCTGAACTCCTCACGGGCGCTGTTCACCGCGTCCTGGGGCAGGGCATCGCTGCAGATCCGCTCCTTGCCCTCGTTCCAGCAGAACAGCTTCTTCGGTTTGGCCGGCGTGTTGCTGTGTTTGCTCTGGGCCTGGGCCGTGAGCACAGGCGCGGCCAGCAACAGGCCAATGATGGTGAACGTGGCAATCCTGGACATGGGAGCCCCCTGCTCTCAACGCGTAGGACGGCTGCCGTAACGGGACCGATAGTCCTCCAGCGGCTGCCGGTACCCCACAAGTTCCGGATTTCCGGAGGCAAAATCAAGCAGGTCGGCCAGCGTGGCCACGGCCACCACCGGAATGCCGGCCTCTTCGGCCACGGCCTGGGCGGCCGAACGGCGGTCGTCTTCCGAGGCGATTTCCTGGCGGTCCAGCGCCACCACGATGCCGGCCGGGGTGCCGCCAGCCTGCTTGATGATGCCCAGCGCCTCGCGGATGGCGGTGCCGGCGGTGATCACATCGTCCACGATCAGCACGCGCTTGCCGTTCATGTCCGCGCCGATCAGGTTGCCGCCTTCACCGTGGGTCTTGGCTTCCTTGCGGTTGAAGCTCAACGGCAGGTCGCGGCCGCGCTGGGCGAATTCACAGGCGGTGGCGGTGGCCAGCGGAATGCCTTTGTAGGCCGGGCCGAACACCACGTCGAACTTCAACCCGGTGGCTTCCACCGCATCGGCGTAGCAGGCGGCCAGCTGGACCATGCTGGCGCCCGAATCGAAGCGGCCGGCATTGAAGAAATAGGGGCTCAGGCGGCCCGACTTGAGGGTGAACTGGCCAAAACGCAGCGCATCGGCGGTCAAGGCCAGCTGCAGGAAACGGTGACGGTGGTCGCTCATCTAACGCTCTATTCAATTCTCTTGGAGCGCAGATCGTAAAGCATGACCGGCAATTCAGGCTCGCGACCGGCCGCCGCAGGCCCCTGCAATGGCCGGATCCGGCCAGCCGATGGGCCGGGCAACCCGGTATGCTTTGCCCGTTACGTACCAGACCCGGGTCAGCATGCGCATCATCAGTTTCAACGCCAATGGCATCCGTTCCGCCGCCACCAAGGGTTTCCTCGAGTGGTTCCGTGCCCAGGATGCCGACGTGCTCTGCATCCAGGAGACCAAGGCCCAGGAAGACCAGCTGACCGATCCCATGTTCCGCCCGGACGGCCACCACTGCTTCTACCGTGACGCGATCACCAAGAAGGGCTACAGCGGCGTGGCCATCTACAGCAAGCGTGAGCCCGACCAGGTCATCACCTCGCTGGGCTGGGCCCCGTTCGACGACGAAGGCCGCTACATCGAAGCCCGCTACGGCAACCTCAGCGTGGTGTCCTTCTATATCCCCTCCGGCAGCTCCGGCGACCTGCGCCAGGGTTTCAAGTACGAAGTGATGGAGTGGCTGCGCCCGATCCTGGCCCAGTGGCTGGCCAGCGGCCGCGACTACGTGCTGTGCGGGGACTGGAACATCGTCCGCTCCGCGCTGGACATCAAGAACTGGAAATCCAACCAGAAGAACTCCGGCTGCCTGCCGCCCGAACGCGACTGGCTCAATGGCCAGTGCGTGGATGCCGGCCAGGCGCTGGACGTGGCCGGCGGCCAGGGCTGGACCGACGCCTACCGCCTGCTGCACCCCACCGGCGAGGATTACACCTGGTGGAGCAACCGCGGCGCGGCCCGCGCCAACAACGTCGGCTGGCGCATCGATTACCAGTTCGTCAGCCCCGGCCTGCGCGATCGCCTGCGTGGCTGCTCGATCTACCGCGATGAACGCTTCTCCGACCATGCCCCGTTCACGGTGGACTACGCCCCATGAGTGAAGCGGCCGCCAAGCCCCGTCGCCCGTGGCAGCGGGTGCTGGCCAACCTGCGCGAGCGCAAGGTGCTGGCCATGCTGCTGCTGGGTTTCAGCTCCGGCCTGCCGATCTACCTGGTGGGCAACACGCTCGGCTTCTGGATGCGCAAGGAAGGCATCGAGCTGGACACCATCGGCTTCCTGTCGTGGGTGGGCCTGGCCTATTCGATGAAGTTCCTGTGGGCGCCGATCGTGGACAAGGTCGACGCCCCGCTGCTGGGCCGCTTCGGCCGCCGCCGCGGCTGGATGCTGCTGTCCCAGGCGGTGGTGGCCGCCGCCCTGATCGGCATGGCCGTGGTCCATCCCAAGGGTGGCCAGATCCTGATTCTGGGCATCGCCTGGGAACACATGCTGGTGTTCGGGATCATGGCCACCGTGGTGGCCTTCGCTTCGGCCACACAGGACATCGTCATCGACGCCTGGCGCATTGAAAGTGCCGACAACAGCGAACAGCTGGGCCTGCTCACCTCCACCGCCGCGCTCGGCTACCGCACCGCGCTGCTGGTGACCGATGCGCTGATCCTGCTGATCGCCGCCCGCGTGGGCTGGCAGATGTCCTACGAAATCATGGCCGGCCTGATGGCCTTGGGCGTGGTGGCGGTGGTGATGGCGCGCGAACCGGTGCGCGCGCAGATCGCCGTGCAGACCCAGGCGGCCCCGCTGTGGACCCCGCGCGGGTTGTTCGATGCACTGGTCGGGCCGTTCATTGCCTTCGTCCGCGAACACCGCAGCGGCGCCATCCTGATCCTGCTGGCCATCAGCGTGTACCGCATGGCCGATTTCATCATGGGCCCGATGGCCAACCCGTTCTACGTCGACCTTGGCCTGACCGAAGAGACGGTGGGCGCGGTGCGCAGCTCGGTCGGCCTGATCGCCACCTTTGTCGGTATTGCCGCCGCCGGACTGGTCTCGGTGCGCTGGGGCGTGCTGGCCACCCTTCTGGTGGGCGCCGTGCTGGGCCCGGCCTCGAACCTGGCGTTTGCCTGGCTGGCCTACGTCGGGCCGGACCCGACCAGCTTCGCCATCGCCATGGCCATCGACAACCTCTCGGGCGGGTTTGCCGGCACCGCGCTGATCGCCTACATGTCCAGCCTCACCAGCATCGGCTACACCGCCACCCAGTACGCCCTGCTCAGCTCGTTCTATGCCATGCCCGGCAAGGCGCTGAAGGGTCTCTCAGGCTGGGCGGTGCAGTCGTTGGCCCAGGGCCGCACCCTGCTGGAAGGCTACGCGCTCTTCTTCGTCGGCACCGCGCTGATCGCCATCCCGGTGGTGATCCTGTGCGCCCTGCTGATCGTGCAGCAGCGCCGGCACCTGCGCGCGGCCAGCTGAGGGGTGCTTGCCCGTACCCCCCGGCTGGGCCATCATCGAACCCGTTGTGCCGTGGGGGCGGTGCGTTGCCAACGGGGGAATACACATGGTTGATCTGGTGCTGCGCGATCTCGATCCGCTGCTGAACGAGCGCATCCGCCGGGTCGCCGTCGCACGCGGCTGGACCCGCGAACACACCTGCGTGGTCCTGCTCGAGCAGGGCCTGTTCGCCAGCGAACTGGAAGTCCGCAGCGGCTTCCACGACCCCGAAGTGAATGCCCTGGCCGACGCAATAGCAGCCCTGCAGGCGCTGCCGGACGTAAAGGCGTTCTAGGCAGCACCCATCATGCTGGGTGAATGGCGCCCAATATCCGCGGCCCGCGCGCCCCGGTCACGCTGGGCAGGTTGCCCGGCAACCCCTGCAGCGTCCGGTGCGCCAACCACGCAAACCCCATCGCTTCCAGGTAGTCCGGGTCCAGCCCGTGCACTGCGCTGGACTCGACCACCACCCCCGGCAACCGCGCGCTGAGTCTGCGCAGCAGCTGCGGGTTGCGAACACCGCCGCCGCACACCAGCACCCGCGTTGCTTCCGGCAGGTGGGCCAGCAGCGCGTCGGCCACCGTGGCCGCCGTCAGTTCCAGCAGCGTCGCCTGCACATCCGCCGGCGCCAGGGTGCGGCCGGCCATCGCCGCCTCGGCCCACGCCAGATGAAACTGCTCGCGCCCGGTGCTCTTCGGCGGTGGCAGCGCGAACCACGGTTCGGCCCGCCAGTGCTCCAGCAGCGCCTCATCCACCTGCCCGCTGGCCGCAAACGCACCATCGGCATCGAACGGCGTGCCGGTATGCCGCTCGCACCACGCGTCCATCAGCGCATTGGCCGGCCCGGTATCGAAGCCACGCGGGGTGCCCACGCGCGGAATCAGGGTCAGGTTGGCGATCCCGCCCAGGTTCAACACCGCCCGGTCCTCATCGGCCGTGCCCAGCATCGCCAGGTGGAAGGCCGGCATCAGCGGCGCCCCGTGCCCACCGGCGGCCACGTCGCGGCGGCGGAAGTCGGCCACCGTGGTGATGCCGGTCAGCTCGGCAATCCGGTTGGCATCGCCCAGTTGGCAGGTGAACGCCGGATCGGCCAGTGGCCGGTGCCGCACCGTCTGCCCATGCGAACCAATCGCCCGCACCTGCGCCGGGCTCACCCCGGCCTGTTCCAGCAGGCGGTTGGCGGCGGCCGCGAAGGTGATGCCGATCTGCGCATCGATCCGGCCCAGCGTATCCAGTGAGCCCAGCTCGCCGCCTTCGCCCAGCGCCACCAGCTCGGCGCGGATGGCGGGGTCCCAGGGGTGGGTGAGCCCATCGACGAAGCGGCAGCCGCCCTCGGCGGGAAACTGCACCAGCGCGGCATCGATGCCATCGGCGCTGGTGCCGGACATCAGGCCCAGGTAGAGCGGGGTATGCGGATCAGCTGAAGTCATGGCCAGGCGGTTCAACAGGGTGCGTGCAGCTTCCGCGCAACCTGTTGCCGCCGTCAATGCATGCGATCAGCCGCGGCTGCCCTTGGCCGGCTTGGCCGCGCTGGCCGTGGTGGTAGCGGCCTGGTCGGCCTTCGGCGCCGGGCTGGCGTCGGCGTAGATCAGCTTCTCCATGCTCTGGATGCGGGCCAGCGCCGGCGCGGTCTGCGCGCGGAAGGCGACCAGCTCGCTGCCCTGCAGCGGCTCCGGCGGCGGCATCGTCACCGACAGCGGGTTGCGGTGCACGCCGTTGACGCGGAATTCGTAGTGCAGGTGCGGGCCGGTGGCCAGGCCGGTCGAGCCCACGTAGCCGATCACCGTGCCCTGCGCCACGCGCTGGCCGGTCTTGATCTTGCCAAAGCGCGACATGTGCCCGTACAGGGTGGTGTGGCCACGGCCGTGGTCCAGGATCACCACGTTGCCGTAGCCGCGCTGCACGCCGGCGAACTGCACGCGGGCATCGCCGGCGGCCATGATCGGGGTGCCGGTGCGCGCGGCGTAGTCCACGCCCTTGTGCATGCGCATCTTGCCCAGCACCGGGTGCTTGCGCGCCCCGAACGTCGAGCTCAGGCGGGCGAAGGGAATCGGCATGCGGATGAAGCTCTTCTTCAGCGGGCGCCCGCTCACGTCGAAGTACTCGGACTTGCCGTTGCGGTCGAAGCGGAAGCCGCTGTAGGTCTTGCCGCCGGAGGTGAAGGTCGCCGCCAGGATCTTGCTGGTGTCCACCTTTTCGCCTTCGCGCCAGGTTTCATCCATCACCACGCTGAAGCGGTCGCCCGGCTGCAGGTCCTTGGAGAAGTCGATGTCGTACTTGAAGATCTCGTCGGTCATCGTCGCGATGGCCGACGGCGACAGCCCCGCCTTGCGCGCCGCCGCGTACAGCGAACTGGTGATTTCGCCGCTGGTCACCACCCGGCGGGTGGAGCTCTCGCGCTTGCTGACCTTCTCGGTGATCTGTTCGCCCTTCAGCGACAGCTCCACCCGGTTGTCGGCGTCGCGGTCGAAGCGGATCGTGCGCAGCTCCCCGCTCAGCGGCAGGTCGAAGGCGATCTCGGCGCCGGGGCGCAGCTTGGTCAGCGCGTCGCGCGCACCGGGGTGCTCCAGCACCTGGTGCATCACCGTGGGCGAAATGCCGGCCTCGTCGAACAGGTTGCTCAGGGTCTGGCCGCGCTGCACGCGCAGTACCTGCCAGCTGTCGCCCGGCACCTGCTGCAGGCGCTCCTGGGACAGCGGCGGCAAGGGCAGGGCCAGCGTGGAATGGCTGACCGAGTAGGGCGACTCGATGGTGTGCGAGAAGCCGGGGACAATAGTGGCCACCAGGGCGCCGATGGTGGCGAACAGGCTGGCGTGCATCCAGTGGCGGCGGGTCCAGCGCTCATTGAAAGCAGCGGGAAGATGCTGTCGAAGCTTCCGATGCAGGGCGGTGTCGTGGAGAACGTGAAGGCGTTCCTTGAAGCGCTGCTTGCGCGCGCGGCCTTGATCGGTATTCAGCATCGTCGGTGTGTTCCTGGCTGGCCCGGGAGCGCGGGCCCAAACGTCGGTAACATAGACAGGTATAAATATCGCGTCAAACCCTTGTGCCTATTGGCTTTTGTGAAGCGCTTGCGGTTAACTTGTACTTAACGTCATTCATGTAAATAAGGCATCGCCGGGAGTTGCACGTGTCCTCGATTGAACAAGCCCTTGCCCAGATCGGCCGTGGCGCCGATGAAATCCTCAAGATCGAGGAGCTGCGCCAGCGGCTGGAAAGCGGCCGCCCGCTGCGGGTCAAGGCTGGTTTCGACCCCACTGCCCCGGACCTGCATCTGGGCCATACAGTCCTTCTGAACAAGCTGCGTCAGTTCCAGGACCTCGGCCACCAGGTCATCTTCCTGATCGGCGACTTCACCGGGATGATCGGCGACCCCTCGGGCAAGAACGTCACCCGCAAGCCGCTCAGCAAGGACGACGTGCTGGCCAATGCGCGCACCTATGAAGAGCAGGTGTTCAAGGTACTGGACCGCGAAAAGACCGAAGTGCGCTTCAATTCGGAGTGGTTCGGCAAGATGGGCGCGGCCGACATGATCCGCCTGGCCGGCCAGCACACCGTGGCGCGCATGCTCGAGCGCGACGACTTCGCCAAGCGCTATGCGGCCCAGCAGTCCATCGCCCTGCACGAGTTCCTGTACCCGCTGGTGCAGGGTTACGACTCGGTGGCGCTGGAAGCGGACGTCGAACTGGGCGGTACCGACCAGAAGTTCAACCTGCTCATGGGCCGTGGCCTGCAGGAGCACTACGGGCAGAAGCCGCAGATCGTGCTGACCATGCCACTGCTGGAAGGCCTGGACGGCGTGGCCAAGATGTCCAAGTCGCTCAACAACTACATCGGCATCAGCGAACCGGCGATCGACATGGTGACCAAGACCATGAAGATCGGCGACGACCTGATGTGGCGCTGGATCGAGCTGCTTTCCTTCGAGATCAGCCAGGCCGAAGCGGTCAGCCTGCGCGAGCAGGTCGCCGCAGGGACCCTGAACCCGCGTGAGGTGAAGCTGCGCCTCGCGCGTGAGTTGACCACCCGTTTCCACGATGCCGACGCGGCCGAGCTCGCCATTGCCGGCTGGAACGCTGCCGTGACCGGGCAGGGCGATGTGACCCTGTTGCCCCTGCAGGAAGTGGCCATTCCCGCTGAAGGCCTGCGTATTGGTGCATTGCTCACCGCAGCCGGCCTGACCCCGAGCAACTCGGAGGCCTCGCGCAAGCTCAAGGAGCGTGCGGTGAAGGTGGACGGCGAGGTGGTGGACGATGCCCAGCAGCTGTTCATGCCCGGCTTCGAGGGCCTGCTGCAGGTCGGCAAGCGCAACTTTGCACGCGTGCTGCTGGTCGCCGCCTAAGCG